>NZ_JADBGC010000001.1:277079-678417 GCF_014892245.1 Microbispora sitophila
GCCCCCCCCCGCCCCCGCCCCCCGGCGCGCCCGCGGGGGGCCCCCCCGCGGGGGGGCGCCCGACGGCGCTTTCACACGGGCGGCGGCGCATTCACGCGGTCGGCGGCTCCACGGGGCCCGGGCCGGAGGCGGCGAGGAGTCGGCGGGCGAAGGCGGCATAGGCGCTCCGGAAGTCCGCGGGCTCGATGACGGTGAAGTCGGCGTCGAGGCGGGCGAGGCCGAGGACGAGCCATTCCCAGGAGTCGAGCCAGATCGTCACCTGGGTCTCCCGGTCGCCGGGCCCCTGGTGTATCTCGGCGTCCTCGAACTTCAACGCGTCGGCCACCTGGCCGAGCCGCGCCCGCACGACGAGCCGTACGCGCCGGCGGTCCGCGTTGAGGCCCTGACGGAGGTACGAGAGGGCCGCGTCGGCCGGCAGGGCGCGGGGAGCGTGCCGGACGCCGGTGCGCACCAGGTCGCGGACGCGGTCGAGGCGGAACACCCGCCAGTCGTCCCTGTCCAGGTCCCAGCCCAGCAGATACCAGCGCTGAAGCAGATGCATCTGCCGGTGCGGCTCCACCCGCCGGCGGCTCTCCTCGCCGTGCCTGTCGCTGTAGCCGAACCGCACGACCTCCCTGTCGTTGATCGCCTCGGCGAGACCGGCCAGAAGCGCCGCGCTCACGGCGGGCGCGAGTTGGCGGTCGGTCTCGAGGCTCGCCCGCAGCGCGGCCACGCGCGGACGCAGCCGCGCGGGCAGGAACTGGTCGAGCTTGCCGTACGCGCGGGTGGCCGCGTCGTCGAGGGCCCCGTCCTCGCCGGAACCGGAGGAGGCGAGAGTGGCGAGACCGAGCAGCGCGGCGATCGCCTCGTCGTCGTCCAGGACGAGCGGGGGCATCGTGCGGCCCGCCACGAGCCGGTAGTAGCCGCCCGGTCCGGGCTGTGTCTCGACGGGATAGCCGTACTCCCGGAGCCGGTCCACGTCGCGGCGTACGGTGCGGGGGCTGACGTCCAGGCGCGTGGCGAGTTCGTCCCCGCTGAACGGCCGTCCCGTCTGGAGGATCGACAGCAGGGCCAGCATGCGTCGGGTCACGTCGGCCACCCGCCCATCATGCCCGCAATCGAGGTCAGAATCCGGCCACAATTGCCCGTACGGTCGCGATTATGGCTTCACCACACATCTCCATCAGAGGGGCCCGCACGAACAACCTCCGCGGTGTGGACGTGGACATCCCGCGCGACCGCCTCGTGGTCTTCGCGGGCGTCTCGGGGTCCGGCAAGTCGTCGCTGGTCTTCGACACGATCGCCGCGGAGGCCGGCTACCAGTTGAACGAGACCTTCCCTCCGTTCGCGAGGAACCGGCTGCCGAAGTGGACGCGTCCCGATGTGGAGCACATCGACGGGCTCTCACCGGTAGTGGTGATCGACCAACGGCGCCTCGGAGGCAACGCCCGCTCCACGGTCGGCACGATCACCGACACCTGGACCTACCTGCGGCTGCTGTTCTCCCGCCTCAGCACGCCGCACGTGGGCGAGTCGAACCACTTCTCGTTCAACGATCCGGCCGGAATGTGCCCCACGTGCTCGGGGCTCGGCGACGTCGTCGTCACGGCTGTGGACCGCATCCTCGACCCGGACAAGTCGCTGCGGCAGGGCGCGATCCGGCTTCCCGGGTTCGGCGACGGCAACTACTGGTACTCCCAGTACGCCGACATCGGCGTGTTCAGCCCGGAGACGCCGCTGCGCGACTGGAGCCGGGACGAGCGCGACGCCCTGCTCCACGGGGGCGAGGCGGCGGCGCGGCTGGGACGGCGGCTGGGGCGCGGGCTGCCGAAGGACTACGAGGGGGTCGTCGAGCGGTTCGAGCGGATCTACCTGCACGCCTCGGGGGACCTGTCGGAGCGCAAGCAGGAGACGATCCGCCGGTTCACCCGGTCGCAGATCTGCCCCGACTGCGGGGGAGACCGGCTCAACGAGGCGTCCCGCTCCGCCACCGTCCTCGGGCACACCATCGGCGAGCTGTCCCGGCTGGAGGTCGCCGAACTCGCCGGGCTCGTCCGCGGCGTCGACGCACCGGATGTCGCTCCCGTCGTCGCCGCGCTGACCGCCAGGCTCGACGCCATGGACGCCATCGGCCTGGGGTATCTCAGCCTGGCACGCGCGACGACGACGCTGTCGGGCGGCGAGTCCCAGCGCATCAAGATCGTGAAGCATCTCGGGTCGAGCCTCACCGAGATGCTCTACGTGTTCGACGAGCCCACGGCCGGGCTCCATCCCACCGACGTCGAGTCGATGACGAGCCTGCTGGAGCGGCTGCGCGACAGGGGCAACACCATCCTCGTCGTCGAGCACGACCCCGCCGTCATGGCCGTCGCCGACCAGGTCGTCGAGATCGGTCCCGGCGCCGGCGCCGACGGAG
Source organism: Microbispora sitophila (assembly GCF_014892245.1). Lineage (NCBI taxonomy): Bacteria > Bacillati > Actinomycetota > Actinomycetes > Streptosporangiales > Streptosporangiaceae > Microbispora > Microbispora sitophila. Next base: position 279,475 of record NZ_JADBGC010000001.1, read on the forward strand.
GCCGGCTCGTCTTCCAGGGCACGTTCCCCGAGCTCCGGCGGGCCGCCACCCCCACGGGACGCGCGCTCTCCCGGCCCGCGCCCATCAAGACGGCCCCGCGTACGGCCAAGGCGGCGATCACCGTCGCCGAGGCGACGCGCAACAACCTGCGGCGCGTCACCGTGGACATCCCCACCGGTGTGATGACCGTACTCACCGGCGTCGCCGGCTCGGGGAAGTCCAGCCTGGCCGCCGAACTCGTCGAGCAGCACGACGCCGTCGTGATCGACCAGAGGCCGGTCGGCGTCAACCGCCGGTCCACGCCGATCACCTACACCGGCATCGCGTCGGCCGTCCGCAGGCTGTTCGCCCGGCGCAACGGCGTCTCCGCCGCGCTGTTCAGCGCGAACTCGGACGGCGCCTGCCCGAAGTGCGACGGACTCGGGATCATCTACACCGATCTGGCCTTCATGGACGGCCAGGAGGTCGTCTGCGAGGCATGCGAAGGGCGGCGCTTCACCCCCGAAGTGCTCGCGTACACCGTCGACGGCCTGTCCATCGCCGACGTCGACGCACTCTCCGTCGACCAGGCCAGGCACCGGCTGCCCGACAAGGCCGTCGACCGGGCGCTGCGGCACCTGTCGCAGGCCGGTCTCGGCTATCTCCGGCTGGGCCAGTCGCTCACCACGCTGTCCGGAGGGGAGTGCCAGCGGCTCAAGATCGCCAAGGAGCTGCGCGACGCCGAGCGGCCCACGACGTACGTGCTCGACGAACCCACCACGGGCCTGCACATGAGCGACATCGACGGCCTGCTCCGGGTCCTGGACGCGCTCGTCGACCGGGGGCACACCGTCGTGGTCATCGAGCACAACCTGGACGTCATCCGGCAGGCCGACTGGCTGATCGATCTCGGGCCAGGCCCCGGCAGGCACGGCGGGAACGTCCTCTACCAGGGGCACGTCGCGGACTACCCGCCGGACGCGGGGACGCCGACGGCCCGCGCCCTCGCCGCCCGCCGGTAGCGGTATTCATCGGAGCAGGGACAGGACGGCCTCGCGGATGGCGCCCCTGTCGATGCCGGCGTCCTCCAGCTGTTCCTGGGAGGTCGCGCTGCCGGGCATCCGCGACACGCCCAGCTTGCGCACCGGCACCGGCACCGGCGCGTCCGCGAGCGCCGAGAGCACGGCGTCGCCGAGCCCGCCCTCAGGCCAGTGGTCCTCCACGGTGACGACCTTCCCGGTCGCCCGGGCCATCTCGACCAGCTCGGCCGAGTCGAGCGGCTTGATCGAGTACGCGTCGATCACGGTGACGGAGACGCCGTCCTCGGCGAGCAGGTCGGCGGCGGCCAGAGCCTCGTGGACGGCGACGCCCGCGGCGACGACGGTCGCCTGCCCACCGGTGCGCAGGATCTTGCAGCCGCCCACGGGGAACTCCTCGTCAGGGCCGTAGATCACCGGCGTCTCGCCCCGCGTGGTCCGCAGGTAGCGGACGCCCTCCAGGCCGGCCATGTCCGCGACCAGCCGGGCCGTCTGGTTCGCGTCGCAGGGGTACAGCACGGTGCTGCCGTGCACCGCGCGGAACGCCGCGAGGTCCTCCAGGCCCATCTGGGAGGGCCCGTCCTCGCCGATCGACACCCCGCCGTGCGACCCCACCAGGCAGATCCCGGACCGGCTCACCGCCGCCATCCGGACGAAGTCGTACGCCCTGGTGAGGAAGGCGGCGAACGTCGCGGCGTAGGGGGTCCAGCCGCGCGCGGCCATGCCGATGGCGGCGGCGGTCATCTGCTGCTCGGCGATGTAGCACTCGAAGAACCGCTCCGGGTGCGCCTTGGCGAACGCCTCCAGCTTGGTCGAGTCGGCCACCTCGCCGTCGAGCGCGACGACGTCGCCTCGCGCCGTGCCGAGCGCGGCCAGCGCCTCGCCGAAGGCGGTCCGCGTGGCCACCTGCTCACCCACCTCGTATCTCGGCAGGTCGAGGGCCCCGTCGGCGTACCGGTAGGGCGCGGCCGGGGCGTCGGGCGGGGCGACCTCGACGGTGAGGGAGCGGGGCCCGCCGAGCTCGCCGAGCGCCTGTTCGGCGTCCTCCAGCGGCTTGCCGTGCTTGCCCTCGCGGTTCTCCACGGCCGAGACGCCGCGGCCCTTGCAGGTCCTCGCGATGATCGCCGTCGGACGGCGCCGGGTGGCCCGGGCGTCGGCGAGCGCGTAGTCGATCTGGCCGGGGTCGTGGCCGTCGATCTCGATCGTGTGCCAGCCGAAGGCGCCGAGCCTGGCGGCGTACGCGCCGAGGTCCCAGCCGTGCCGGGTCGGGCCGCGCTGGCCGAGCCGGTTCACGTCGATGATCGCCGTGAGGTTGTTCAGCCCCTCGTGCCCGGCGTGCTCGAACGCCTCCCACATCGATCCCTCGGCGAGCTCGCTGTCGCCGCACAACACCCACACGTGGTAGGGCAGGCGGTCCAGCCTGCGCGCGGTCAGCGCGAGCCCCACCCCCACGGGCAGGCCGAAGCCCAGCGAACCGGTGGCCACGTCGACGAACGGCACCCGCGGGGTGGGATGGCCCTCCAGGCGGCTGCCGCGCCTGCGAAAGGTCAGCAGTTCCTCGTCGGTGACCACCCCGGCGGCCCTGAGCATCGCGTACAGGAGGGGGGAGGCGTGCCCCTTCGAGAAGACGAGGTGGTCGTTGGCCGGGTTGGCCGGATCCGCGACGTCCACGCGCAGGTGACGCGCGAGCAGCACGGCCATCAGCTCGGCCGCCGACATCGAGGACGTCGGATGCCCCGAGCCGGCGGCCGCGGCGGCCCGGACCGAGTCCACCCGGAGCTGGGCCGCGAGTTCGCACAGGAAGCGGTAGTCAAGCTCGTCCATCGCCCCCGACTACCCCCGTACTCCCCTTCGTATCGCCGCAAAAGGTGCGTACCTCGATATGTCGGGAATTTCGCAGTCGTCAGCGGCGGCGCAGGCCGAGACCGGCGACGGCGGCGAGCCCGAGACCGGCGAGGGTGACCAGGCGGCGGTGCTGCGACATCCACAACTGCACGCTGCGGCCGTGCGACCGCCGGTCGAAGCTGCCGTGCGCTCCGTAGTCCTTGTCCTCGTCCGCGGGTTCCCACAGGTTGGACACCCCGGTCGGCGCCTTCTCGCCGGTGAGCTGCGACTTCACCCCGGTTCTGGCGAGGTAGCGGTCGAGCAGGGCGGGCACCGCCCGCTGGCCCATGATCGTGGCCGCGGTCATCCCGCCGACCCAGTACTCCTTGCGCTCCGGATGCTCGGCGGCGTAGACGAGCGCGTCGGCGGCCACCTCCGGCTGGTAGATCGGCGGCACCGGCTGCGCGTGCCGCCGCATCCGGTTCAGCCCCCAGTCGAACTGCGGGGTGTTCAGCGCCGGGAGCTGCACCACCGTGATCTTCACGCCCGAGTCCTCGGCGAGCAGCTCCGTCCGCACCGACTCGGTGAACCCGACGATCGCGTGCTTGGCGCCGCAGTACGCCGACTGCAGCGGGATCGACCGGTAGGCCAGGGCCGAACCCGCCTGCACGATGACGCCCTTGTCCCGCGGCTTCATCATCTCCAGGGCCACCCGGGTGCCCCAGACGTAGCCCAGATAGGTCACCTTGGTCTCGCGCTCGTACTCCTCTGGTGTGATCTCCAGGAACGGCGCGAACACCGTCGTGAACGCGATGTTGATCCACACGTCGATCGGGCCCAGCTCGGCCTCGGCCCGCTGGGCGGCCTGGCGGACCTGGTCGTAGTCGGAGACGTCGGCGGCGAAGGTCTTCCCGGTGCCGCCCTCGGCCCCGACGTCCACGGCGGCGCCGGCGAGGCCCGCCTCTCCACGGGCGATGAGCGCGACCTTCGCGCCCTCCGCTCCGAGCTGCCGGACCACCGCGCGGCCCACCCCGCCGCTCGCGCCGGTCACCACGACGACCTTGTCCTTCAGGCTCACCTCGTCATCCTCTCGATTGCGGCCCGCCGCCAAGTCTCTTCTGCTTGCGCACGGCGAAGGCCATGCTGAGGCCGATGCCCGCCATGATCACCACGACGATCCCGGTCAGCCACCACAGGCGGCCGACGAAGGAAAGCACCAGCACGGCGACGCAGAAGACCAGTGCGAACGACCCGATGCGGATGCGGATCACATCCATCGGGGTCGCCTCCACCATGGGCTTGCCCGTCGGCGAGCGTTGTTCTTCGGTCATGGAGGCCCCTCTACCCTCGAATCCGGTTCACTATCGCCGTGGTGGAGCGGTCCGGGACGTAACCGAGAATCCGCACCTCCCCGCCCAGCTCCCTGACCAGCTCCGCCTCGGGCAGCAGGTCGGGGTGGTAGTCGCCGCCCTTGACGTACACGTCCGGCCGGACGAGCCGCAGCAGCTCGGTCGGGCTGTCCTCGTCGAAGACGGTGATGTAGTCCACGCAACCCAGCGCCGCGAGCACCGCCACCCGGTCCTCGCACCGGTTGATCGGGCGCTCCGGCCCCTTCAGCCGGGCCACGCCGTCGTCGCCGTTCACCGCGACGACCAGCACGTCGCCGAGCCGGGCGGCCTCCTCCAGGCAGGCGACGTGGCCGCGATGCAGCACGTCGAAGCAGCCGTTGGTGAAGACGATCCGCCTGCCCTCGGCGCGGTCGCGCTCCAGGCACGCGGCCAGCCGCTCGGGCGGCAGCGCGGTGTCGGGGCGCAGCGCCTGCAGCAGGTCCTCGTGGGAGCAGGCGGCCGTCCCCTGCCGGCGCACCACCACGCTCGCCGCCGCCTGGCCGATGTCTGCGGCGCGCTCGGGCTCGGCGCCGGCCGCCAGGGCGAGCGAGAACGCCGCCGTGAAGGTGTCGCCCGCGCCGATGCTCATCGTGTCGGGCGCGGGGGTCGCGTACGTGCGGTGCGGCTCCTTGCCACGCCGGTGCAGCAGCGTGCCCTCGCCGTCGAGCGTGGTGACCACGAGGCCGGCGCCGGTGGCCTCGATGAGGTCCTCCGACCGCGCGGACAGGAACGCGACCCTGTCATGGTCGTCGCGGTCGCCGAGCACCTCGCCCAGCAACCGCCGCACCTCTGCGTAGTTGGGCAGCACGGCCGTCGGCCGGCAGTCCCGCCAGGCGGCCACGTCGTGGGCGTCGACCACGAGGATCGGCGCGCCGCGCGATCCCTCGCTCCGGTCGATGCTCAGGTCGCACAGCACCCGGCGGACGTTCGGGGTGCACACCCCGCCGCCGTAGTCGCAGGCGATGATGACGTCGGCGTCCGCCGCGAGCCGGGTGATCTGCTCGATGAGCTCGCGCTCGGCCGCCTCCGGCAGCGGCGCCTCGTCCTCCTCGTCGTACCGCGCCACGATCTGGCCGTCGGTCAGCACCCTGCGCTTGACCGAGGTCCGCCAGCTCCGCACGATGACCAGGCCCTCGATGTCGAGCCGTCCCAGGGTCGCGTTGAGCGTCGCCCCGGCGGGGTCGGCGCCGGTGACGCCCACCATGTGGACCCGTGCGCCGAGGGCGGCCAGGTTCACGGCCGTGTTGGCGGCGCCGCCCGGCTGGTCCTCGATCTGCTCGACGGTCACCACCGGCACCGGGGCCTCCTGCGCCATGCGCTTCGTGCGGCCCCGCAGCCACGAGTCGAGCATCACGTCCCCGACGACGACGGCTGTGACTTCACCGAAACGGTTGAGCGTCTCTTCCGTCATACATCGGCGGCTACCCCCGCAGGCGCAGGGGAAACAACAGGCACGGCAGACCCGGCCGCCCGGTTTGGGGCCGCCGCACCGGGGTAACCGGGATCAGACGTCGCTCCACACGAGCGCTCGGCCGGGGATCAGCCGGCGGGCCGGACGAATGGGGGGGTGTCCAATGGGCGAGGGGGTGGCATGAGCGCGCTGCTCATCGAAGGAGTCGAGCGGATCGCCGTGCTGAGGGCCAACGCCCTCGGCGACCTGCTGCTGGCACTGCCCGCCATCGAGGCGCTCAGGCGGGCCTATCCCGCCGCCAAGATCACCCTGCTCGGCCGCGAGTGGCACGCGCGGTTCCTGCGCGACCGCCCGGGCCCGGTGGACGAGGTGGTGGCGCTGCCGCCCATCTCCGGCGTCTCCTCCCCGCCGGACGGGCCCGTCGCCCCCGAGGAGTTGTACGAGGACCTGCGGCAGCGCAGGTTCGACCTGGCGGTCCAGATGCACGGCGGCGGGCGCAACTCCAATCCGTTCATCCGCCGCCTCGGCGCGCGGGTGACGGCAGGCCTGCGCACCCCCGACGCCGCACCGCTCGACCGCTGGGTGCCGTACGTCCACTACCAGCACGAGACCCTTCGCTATCTGGAGGTGGCGGGGCTGCTCGGCGCGGCCACCAACGAGATCGAGCCGAGGGTCGCGGTCGTCAGGGAGGACTGGGCCGAGTTGAACCGCACGCTCGGCAAGGTGCCGCGGGGGCTGGTGGCGATCCACCCGGGCGCGGGGGACCGGCGCAGGAGATGGCCGCCGGAACGCTTCGCCGAGGTCGCCGACCGCCTCGGACGGCCGGTGGTGGTGACCGGCGTCGAGGAGGAGCGGGAGGTCGTCGAGAAGGTCGTCGCGCAGATGCAGACCCCGGCGAGGGCCGTCGTCGGACAGCTGTCCCTCGGCGGGCTCACCGCGCTGTACGCCGCCTGCGACCTGCTCGTCTCCAACGACACCGGGCCGCGCCACCTGGCGGCGGCGACCGGCACTCCCACCGTGGGGGTCTACTGGTGCGGCAACATGATCAACTGGGGCCCTTTGAGCAGAGGTCACCAGCGGCCGCTGATCTCCTGGACGTCCGGCTGCCCGGTCTGCGGGACACCCGCCGACCCCAAGCTGGGCATGCGGGAGTGCGGCCACCGAGACGTCTCGTGGGTGGGTGACGTGAGCGTGGACGACGTGCTCGAACAGGCGTGGGACCTGCTGCGATGAGCGCCGTCGCCGAGAAGGCGGTCGCGGAGAAGAGTCTCGCGGAGAAGGCGAAGGTCTTCGAGACGCCGCCCGTCGAACTGCGGCCGAGCGACCCGAGCGAGCCGGGCATCCGGCGCAGGCGCCGGGGGCGCGGGTTCAGCTACATCTGGGCCTCGGGCCGGCCCGTGAAGGACCGCGCCACGCTGCGCCGGATCAAGTCCCTCGCGATCCCGCCGGCCTGGACCGACGTGTGGATCTGCGCCCATCCGAACGGCCACCTCCAGGCCGTGGGCACCGACTCCGCGGGCCGGCGGCAGTATCGCTACCACGACGAATGGCGCAGGCAGCAGGACGAGGCCAAGTTCGACCACGTGCTGGAGATCGCCCAGCGGCTCCCCGCGTTCCGCGAGCGGGTCGCGCGCGACCTGCGCGGCGACGAGCTGAGCCGCGAGCGCGTGCTGGCCACCGCCGCACGCATGCTCGACATCGGCTTCTTCCGCGTCGGCGGGGAGGAGTACACCGACTCCTACGGCCTGGCCACGCTGAAGACCTCGCACGTGAAGTGCGGCGACGGCAAGGTCATGTGCCGCTACCTGGCCAAGGGCCGCAAGGAGCGGGAGCAGGTGCTGGCGGACGCCGACGTGTGCGAGGTGCTGACGTCGCTGTCGAAGGGGCACCGGGGCGAGCTGCTGCGCTACCGCACCGACGAGGGCTGGGTGGACGTGCGGAGCGCGGACATCAACGCCTACCTGAAGGAGACATTCGGCACCGACGTCTCGGCCAAAGACTTCCGCACCTGGCACGCCACGGTGCTGGCGGCGGTCGGGCTCGCCGTCTCCCGCCCCGTACGCAGCGGCGCGGGGCGCAAGCGGGCGGTCTCCAGGGTGATGAAGGAGGTGTCGGAGTACCTGGGCAACACGCCGTCGGTGTGCCGCGCCTCCTACGTGGACCCGCGCATCGTCGCGCTGTACGAGAAAGGACGGACGATCCCCCTCGAACGGCTGGGTGAGGATACCGGCGAGGGCCGGCTCGCCACCCACGGGCCGGTCGAGGAGGCCGTCATCGAACTCCTGCGCCGAGCGCCCGCACGGCGGCGTTGACCACCTGGGCGGCCGGGACCGCGGCGTCGAGATGGTCGGCGCCGTCCACCTCGTGCAGGATCGGGTGCCGCCGGTCCGCCGTGGACACGAGCACCGAGGGCGTCCGATAGGCCGCGGCGAGCCGCGTCATCGCGACGTCGCCGCTGATGACCAGCCGGGCCCCGGCGACCAGCGCGCACAGCTCCCGGAGCGAGGTGCGGCCCGCGAGCACGATCTGCGGCGGCAGCACCGCCCGGGTCGCCACGAGCAGGGCCATCGGCCGCTCCCGCGCGCTGCCGGTGATCACGACGGGCAGGCCCTCGTCCGTCAGCATCCGGGCAACCTCGGCGAACCGGTCGGCGGGCCAGCGCAGCGACGTGCCGCCCGCGCCGGGGTGGATCACGACGGCCCCCGGCGCGGCGCTCGCGGTCAGGGGAGTGGGCAGCGCCGAGTCATCCGGATCGGCGGGCACGCCATGCCACTGGAGCAGCCGGCACCACCGCAGCACCTCGTGCTCGCCCGGGTCCCACCACGGCCCCCTGACCCAGGGGACGTCCGGGTTGGCGTACGCCCACAGGCGTCTCGTCCCCTCGCCCCGGTAGCGCAGGTTCAGCAGGATGCGGTGGCTGCGCGGCCCGCGGCCGTGCAGGTTGACGGCGAGGTCCGGCAGGAGCGGCGGGTGATCGGCGTCCTCCTCGCCGGGCCCGGGCCACGACAGCGGCGCGAGCCCGTACGCGGGCAGGATCCGGTCGACCGCGCCGGTGAGCGCGGCGAGTTCGCTCAGCTCCGGCGGGCAGGCCAGGACGACGCGCAGCCCGTGGCGGCGCAGGGCGCGCAGCGCGGGCACCACGGTGAGCAGACCCCCGATGCCGTCAGAGCGCAGCACGAGGGCAGTCGACGTCACCGGCTCACCCCAGGGGTAGGCAGGATCAAGAGGCGCTCCTTTCCAGCTCCCGGGTGGACAGGACCCGGTCGTAAACGGCCAGGGTCTCGGCGGCGATGCGGCTCCAGGCGTACCTCGCGCGGGCCCGGTCGGCTCCCGCGATGCCGTACGCCGTGCGCCGCACCGGGTCGTCGAGCAGCTTGCGTAGCGCCTTGGCCAGCACGGCGGGCTTGCGGGGCGGCACGAGAAGGCCGGTCACGTTGTTGACCACCGTCTCCTTCTGGCCGCCGACGGCCGAGGCGACGACCGGGACGCCGCAGGCCATCGCCTCGAGGGCCACCATCCCGAACGGCTCGTACCAGGGCACGGACACGACGGCGGCGGCCGAGCGCATCAGCGAGGGCAGCGTGTCGCGCTCGACCCGGCCCAGGAAGCGGACCCGGTCGGAGACGCCCGCCTGGGTCGCGAGCCAGCGCAGCCGGGTGACCTCGGGGTCGTGGTGCAGTTCGGCCGCCGGGGGGCCGCCCGCGATGACCAGTTCGGCGTCCCGCAGATACTGCAGCGCCCTGATCGTGGTCTCCAGGCCCTTGCGCGGCACGAGCCGGCCGACCGACAGCAGGCGCGGCCGCTCCGGCCGCTCCAGCGGCTCGACGTGGGGGTGGAAGGTGCTGACGTCCACTCCGCAGGGGACGACCCGGGTCGCGCGGCGCGGCACCCGCATGCGGATCAGCTCGTCGACCTCGTCGGTGCAGGTCGCGATGATGCCGTCGACGCGGCGACCGATGTGGGCCTCGGCCTCGATGCGCTCGCGCGGGCTGGTGTCCGCCGGGCCCTGGTGACGCCGCTTGACGCTGCCGAGCGCGTGGTAGGTGTGGACGACCGGGATGCGCAGTTTCTCCGCCGCGGCGAGCGCGGCCAGGCCGCTCATCCAGAAGTGGCTGTGCACGACGTCCGGGCGGTCGAACAGCCACCGGTCGTGCAGCCACTTCCCGAAGTGGGGGACCCAGGGGAGGATCTCGTCCTTGGGGATCTCGGAGGCGGGGCCCGCGGGGACGTGGACGACATTCACACCCGGGCCGAAGGCGACGGTTTCCGGCAGGTCCTCGCGGTCCTTGCGCGTGTAGACGGTGACCTCGTGCCCGGCGCGGGCCAGCTCGCGGGCGAGGGCGGCGACGTGCACGTTCTGGCCGCCGGCGTCGACACCGCCGAGGGTGGCGAGCGGGCTGGCGTGCTCCGAGACCATGGCGATCTTCACTGGGGGTTCCTCCAAGAGCGGCGGTGATGAGTACCCGGCTCGGGGGTCAGGGAGTCCAGGTGTGCAGGCCCGGCGACCGGGGCGTGGGCGGCGGCCGGTCGCGGTGCGAGGAAGCGGCCGGCGCGGACGCGGCCACGGCGGTTCCCCGGGGCGGAAGGGCCCGCGACGACGGCGGCGCACGCATGGCGGGCCGCGGCGGGACGGCGGAGGGCGGGCGCGTGGCCCGCGGGGACGGCGGCGCGTAAGCGGGGGGCGGCGCCGGAGGCGGCCCGTACGGGACGGGCGGCGATGTGGGGGCCGGTGGAGGGAGTGCCGGTGGAAGAGGTGGGGAAGGCGGTGCTGCCGGTGCCCGCGGTGCCTCGCTTGAAGGCTGACTCAGGGCGGGGTGAAGTCCGGTCACACGTTCCCAAGACGCTCCTCCATCACGGCATGCTCACGCCAAGGAGGTACCTGCGTCTTAGGCACCAGGAATACCAAGAACCATATCCACCCTAGCGCCCGTCAAACCAGTGGTTTCGCCCGGAAAGGGCCGGGCAGCGCTAGCCATACGGAACCGAGGGGGATACACGAGGGGAAGAGATGGAGACGCCGCACTATGTCGCGGCCCGCGTGCAGCGGGCTCTCGCGGAGGACGAACGAACCACCGAGCTGGGCATTCGGGTCGACGTGCGAGGAGAAGAGGTCTACCTGCGCGGCCAGGTCTCCTGTGACGAGCGGCGGCACCAGATCGAGAACGTCGCCCGGGAGGCGGCTCCGGGCCTGCGGATGCACAACGAGATCACCTTGGTGGAGGTGCGGGAGCCGGGAGAGGAGGAGCATCTGTGAGGGAGCTGCGGATCGCCGCCGTCGCGGACATCCATCTGGGCGAGGACCTGCGCGGCCACTATCGCAAGAAGATCGAGGGCATCGAGCGCCGTGCGGACGTGCTGCTGGTGGGAGGCGATCTGACCAGGCACGGCACGATCCCCGAGGCCCGGGTGGTCGCCGAGGAGCTGAGCGGCCTGCCCATCCCCGTCATCGCCGTGCTGGGCAACCACGACTACCACTCCGACCGCAACGAGGAGATCATCGACCTCCTCCGCGACGCCGGCATCGCCGTCCTCGACGACGAGGGCACGGTCGTCCCCATCGACGGCGTACGGCTCGGAGTCGCCGGCGGCAAGGGCTTCGGCGGCGGTTTCGCCGGGAAGTGCGCGAGCGAGTTCGGGGAGCCGGAGACCAAGGCGTTCGTCCGGCACACGAAGGAGATCGCCGAGCGGTGGCGGCGGGCGCTCAAGGAGCTGGACGCCGACCACAAGATCGTGCTCAGCCATTACTCGCCGGTCAAGGACACGCTCATGGGCGAGCCGCCGGAAATCTATCCGTTCCTCGGCAGCTACATGCTGGCGGAGGCGGCCGACGCCGAGGGCGCGGATCTCTTCATTCACGGTCACGCGCACGCGGGCACGGAAAAGGGCGTCACTCCGGGAGGCATTCGGGTGCGGAATGTCGCCCTTCCAGTCATCAAGCACTCCTACACCGTTTACTGCCTGAACGGCGACCATTGCTGATTCGCCGCGTTCTCATCGCGAGACGGCGACCGGCCACTTCGGCCGGCCGCCGTCTCGGTGTCCGCGAGTAGTGTGGGCGAGGTTGGGCTAGGGATTGAAGATGCTGACGCCCCCGGGGCCGACGAGGAATCCGAGGACGATGAGGACGATCCCCCAGAGGATGTCCCGACGGGCCAGGATGACGTAGATCCCGGCGATTACCAGTACCACGGCGATGATCCAAAGCAGAGTAGCCATGGCCCTCCACTGCCCCTACAAAGGGGCTCGTAACATCATCCAGTCCTGGGGCCGATCGAATTTGCGGCGGAAGCACCCATTGTTACGTTTGCTTGACACTATTCGGGCATGTGGTGATACATGACCACTTTCGGATATTTTCTGTCCAGCGAGGAGCATGACCCCAAGGAGCTGGTACGTCAGGCGAAACTCGCCGAGGAAGCCGGCTTCGAGGCGTTGTGGATCTCCGACCACTTTCACCCGTGGCTGGACGAGCAGGGCGAGAGCTCGTTCGTGTGGTCCGTCATCGGGGCCGTCTCACAAGCCACGTCGCTGCCGGTGACCACCGCGGTCACCTGTCCCATCATCCGCATCCACCCGGCGATCATCGCCCAGGCCGCGGCGACCGCCCAGATCCTGCTGGACGGCAGGTTCCGCCTGGGGGTCGGCACCGGTGAGGCGCTGAACGAGCACATCCTGGGCGACCAGTGGCCACCGGCCGAGGAGCGTCAGCGCATGCTGGAGGAGGCCCTGGACGTCATCAGGGAGCTGTGGACCGGCGAGCTGGTGACCTACCGCGGCGAGTTCTACGAGGTGGACACGGCCCGGCTGTACTCGCTGCCCGACCAGCCTCCGCCGATCTACATCTCGGGCTTCGGGCCCAAGTCCGTCGAGCTCGCGGGGCGGCTCGGCGACGGCTACATCCACACCGCGCCCGCCGCCGACATGGTCGAGGCGTTCCACAAGGCGGGCGGCGAGGGCAAGCCGAGCGCGGCCGGGCTGAAGGTGTGCTGGGCGAACGACGAGGCCGATGCGCGCAGGACCGTTCACCGGCTCTGGCCCAACCAGGGGATCCCGGGCGAGGCCGCCCAGCTCCTGCCGCTGCCGCGGCACTTCGAGCAGCTCTCGCAGCTCGTTACGGAGGAGGCAGCCACCCAGTCGACGCCCTGCGGGCCTTCCCCGGAGGCGCACCTGAGCGCGATCCGTGAGTACGTGGACGCCGGCTTCGACGAGGTCTACATCTCCCAGATCGGCAAGGAGCAGGAGGGATTCTTCGAGTTCTACTCGACGCAGATCCTCCCGCGCCTGCGGGAACGGCGCTGACGCGTCTGGGGGAGCGGCGCTGACGCGACGCGGACAAGAGCGCGACCGCGGGTATCGCGGTCGCGCGCTCACATTTTCTGGTCCTCGTTCTTGACCAGGCGCAGCGACAGGAGCGGCTGGACGAACCACAGCCAGGCACACAGCAGCGCCACTCCCGCGCCGACCAGCGCGGCGGGCCCGGGGCTGGTCAGCGCGTCCAGAACCAGGGCGGTGGAGCAGGTCATGGACACGGCCAGGGCCAGCCCGCCGGCCACGCCCAGCCGGTTGGCCCGGCGCAGCAGCAACTCCTTGAGCCCCGACCGGAACAGGATCCGGTGCTGGGTCGCCGGGGCGATCGTGCAGATCGACGCGACCGCCGCGCTGACGACCGCCAGGTAGAACAACCAGTTCCCGGTCGTGTCGATCTTGCCGAAACCGGAGGAGAACGGGAGCGTCAGCAGGAACGCGAACAGCACCTGCACGCCCGTCGCGGCCACTCGGAGACCCTGCAGCAGCTCGCCGAGCTCGCGGTCGACGCGCTCCTTCGGGCTCTCGTCGGTGTTCTCCAGAGGCTCGAGCACCTCACTCATGCCGCTGCCTCGCCTGGCGGCTCGGGGTTGGGTCGTGCCGAAGGCGCGCGAGACAGGGGTCGTGCCGAAGGCGCGCAGATCAGCACCCCACCCAGCGCGCTGTGCTTATCGATTCGCTCGCTCCGCTCGCTCATTCCTCGGCCTTCTTCATCAGGCGCGCGTAGGCGAGCTGAAGCCAGTCGGAGATCGCCACGGCCGCCATGGTCGCCCCGGCGAGCCGGGTCAGCCTCGGGAAGAACACGGTGCCCGCCGCGTATCCCGTCGCGACCCACTGGGACAGGCAGAACGGGCAGGTCAGCAGCTCACCCACGGCGTGCTGCAGTCCGTGACCGCGGACCTTCTCCTTGAGCTCCGCCGGGCCGGAGACGCCCTCGTAACGGGTGAAGGGGGCGCGGATGGGACTGGTGACAGGGTCCTTCGCGAGCGTCCGCGAGAGCCGGTGCGTGAACAGCCCCATGAGCATGAGGTCCATCACCTTGATCTTCTCGGGGCATTCGCGGCCTGTCAGTTTCGCCGCGGCGAGCAGCGCCGTGACGGCCCCGCCGTACACCGCGAGAACCCGTGTGTACGAGGCCAGCGGACGGTTGTCCTGCCCCTCGTACTCGCGCTTGATCTCCTGGAGGGTCTCGGTCATGAGCGCGCCCTACCCGGGATTGTTTGCGGCGAACATGGCTGGGCAAGCGACGTGAGTGGGTAGTCACAGTCACGAAGTCACCGACGCGATTCTTGAGACGCTCAAGCGCGCCGGGGCCGGTCTCAAGGAGGCCGGGGTGCGGTTCGCTCTGGCCGGAGGCTGCGCCGGCTACGCGAGGGGCGCCGCGCCGTCACTGCACGACGTCGACTTCGCCTTGGTCGAGGAAGACGTCCCGCTCGCGCTGAAAACCCTGGAAAGCCTGGGTTTCCGGACCGCGAAACCACCGGAGGACTGGCTGGTCAAGGCGTTCGACGAGGAAGGGATCCTCGTCGACCTGATCTTCTCGCTGGCCGACAGGCCTGTGACCGAAGCCATGATCGCTCGAGCCGAGCCGATCAACACCGCCGCGCTGAGCCTGCCCGTCCTCGAGGCCACCGATCTTGTCATCTCCTGGATACTGCCGCTGTCGGAGCACGCCTGCGACTACGGCTCGCTGCTGCCCATGGTCCGCGCCATGCGGGAGCAGGTGGACTGGGACCGGGTCGCCTCGGTCGCCGCGCCGTCGCCGTACGCGTCGACGTTCGTCACGCTCCTGGAGCGGCTGCGCATCATCGCCCCTACGTCACCTCGGCCGGACAGCACCTGGCCGTGAACGCCGCACTCCGGCCCGCCGTCCCGGTCCATGCGGAGGAGGGGCCGGGCGGGGTCCGGCTCGGCGGCGTGGAGAGGGGCCGTGCCGTGACACGGCGCGGCCCCCTTCCACATGTCACTCACATGGACGAAGTGCGGGGGAAACGTCCGTAGTACTCCCCGACACGGTTCCGATAGCCCGGGTCGCTCATCGCCGACTCGTCGAACTCAGGCGCGTTCTTGATCTCCTGTTTGGTGCGGCTGACGAAGACCTTGCGATCCTGGAAGTCGATCCTCGTCACCACACTCGCGGGGAGCATGACCTTCTTGCCGAAGATCCACGGGCCCGTGTCCACGACGATGTAGCTCTGGCCGGCCTCGTAGGTGGCCTCGTCCACGGAACCGATCTTCCCGTCCACGGCCTGCACGTCGTATCCGGCGATGTCCATCTGCTGTCCCGTGCCCGACACGGTGTCGGAATACGACCAGAGATCCGGTGTCATGGTGGTCACTCCCTTCGTCGTCACTGCACGTACCCGAAGGTGAGAAGGGGAACATCCCGGACACGTAAGGGCAGGACATGATCTGGTCGCCCGTGTTCCGGCAAGACGAGCGCGCCGGTGGCGCGGAGCACCTCCGGATGCCGCTACTCTTGTGGTGCGGGCGCCGCTAGCTCAGTTGGTTAGAGCAGCTGACTCTTAATCAGCGGGTCCGGGGTTCGAGTCCCTGGCGGCGCACCACGAGAAGGCCCGGTTCGGCATAGCTGACCTGGGCCTTCCGCGTTCTTCCGGCCGGCCTTCGGCTCGCGACCCGGCTCCTGACCCGGCTCGTCGCCCGAGATCGCTGAACGCGCCGCTTCCGTGCCGGGAGGGCGGGCGGGGCGGCGGTCAACGAGAGGTCTCGTACCAGTGGTAGGGGATCGACCAGTCCCAGTGCTCGGCCTCCTCCTGTTCATGCGCGAGGTGGGGCGCGTCGGGGGACCAGGTCAGCGCGTAGGCGAGGCCGAACTGGGCGGCCCAGTACCGTCCGAGCCGCACGAATCCCCGGCCGAGAGCGAAGATCATTCGCTTCGCCAGCGAGAACACCATGGGGCACCACTCCTCGCACGATCAGGCACGGCACCAATGTGGCCCAGATCACTCCGTATCTGGAAATAAAGATTTAATCTGGTCGAATCCTCCATGTAAATGCCCAGAGCGGTACGTGACTCCCCGCAGTCGCATCTGGTCGTACGCGTGACGATCTCGCGGGAGTATGTCGGTCATGGCACCTTTCGAGATCGGTGAGACCGCCCTGGTGGTGGAGGTCCCCTCGGCCGAGCCCCTGGTCCGGGGCCTGCGGGAACGCTACGACTCCTCCGCGGCGTACGGCATGCCCGCGCACGTCACCCTCCTGTATCCGTTCCTCCCGCGAGAACGCCTCGACGACGGCGTGCTCGCCGCACTGCGGGACCTGTTCGCGGCGCGGCGGCCGTTCGAGGTCGCGTTCGGGGAGGTCGGCCGCTTCCCTGGCGTGCTCTACCTCGCACCGGCACCGGACGGCCCGCTGCGCGAGCTCACCGAGGCGGTGGTGGGCCGTTGGCCGGAGGCGCCGCCGTACGGAGGCCGCTTCGGCGACATCGTGCCGCACCTCACGGTCGCGGAGGGCCTCTGCGGTGAGGTCGGCGGTGAGGTCGGCGGCGAGGCCGTCGCCGGGGTCGCGGCCGAGCTGACGGCCGGCCCACCCGTGACGACGCTCGTCAGCGGCGTGACGCTGCGGGTGTTCGACGGCGAGAGCTGGAGAGCGGAGGGGTTCTTCCCCCTGGGTGAGCCGCCGGTGGCCGAGTTCGCCTTCCCCGGGCCGCTTCGCGATCGCCTGGTGGCGGCGATCCTGAGCGGGGACAAGACGGCCACCGCGGGTCTGCTGGCGGACTACGAGCACTGCGGTGATCCCCTCCCGGTCGTCGGCCGGTGGACGGCGCTGATCGACTCGGCCGGGCGGCGAGTGGCGCTGCTGGAGACCACGCAGGTGCGGGTGGTGCCGATGCGGGAGATCGACGAGGCGTTCGCCCGCGACGAGGGTGAGGGGTACGACACCGTCGCCCAGTGGCGGGCCGCGCACGAGCGCTTCTGGACCGGCCCGGAGATGTCCGCCTTCCTGGGCGGAACCCCGGTCATCGACGACGACACGCCGATCGTGGCCGAACGCTTCCGCCTGCTCGGATGAGATTCCGCCGGGCCCGCCTGACAGCCACTCCCGCCGGCCTGTGGATAACGTCACGGCACCGGCGGCCGGGGCTGACAGAATCGCTCGCACGACCGACCGGGGCGGCCGTCGAGGATTCCGGGAGGCGTCGATCGGGGGAGGGCGAGCGGATGAGCGGCGGAGAGCGGGCGGACGCGCGGCGGCGGTGGAGCCTCGGGCCGCCGGGCGGCGCCGCCTGGAGTTTCCCCTGGTCGTCCGGCTCTCCGGGGGAGGCGGCCGAGGAACTGGTAGCCGGACTGCTGTCCGCGGCGCTGGAGGCGCGGCGCCGCCTCGACGAGGGCGAGTTCCGGCGATGCGTGAAGGTCCTCGCGCAGGGCCAGGGGCTGCGCCAGGCCGTGGACCGCGCCCTGCTCGACGCCCTGAACCGGCAGGTGACGCACGCCTGGCACGGCGGCTGGCAGCCCGCCGACGTCGTCCGGCTGGCGGGCCGGCGGCTGGAGGCCCGCCACGTCCGCCTCGTGACCGACGCCGTCGCGGCCGAGATGCGCGCCTACGCCGCGGCGACCGTGGACGACCGCTGGCTCGACCAGCTCGAGGCCATCGGCGCGACGGTGTGGTGGGGCCGCGACGAGGAGTACCTCCGTGAGAACGGCGACCGGACCGCGATGGTCGCCTGCGCGCTCCGGGTGATCCATCTGCTGGCCACGCTGCCGCCGCTGGAGCGGCTGTGCCCCGTGCCGGGAACGGCCCGCCGTACGCCCGGCTCCCGCGGGGGCGCCGTCGACGAGCGGATGCTCGCCCGGGTGCGGGCCCTGCTGGCCAAGGCCGAGTCGACCGAGTTCGAGGCGGAGGCCGAGACGTTCACCGCCGCGGCGCAGGCGCTGATGGCCCGGCACAGCATCGACGCCGCGCTGCTCGCCTCCGGGGCGGCCGGCCCGGATGGAGCCGGTCGGCCGGAGGGTCGCCGGCTGGGTGTCGACGCGCCCTACGAGGGCCCGAAGGCGATGCTGCTGGACGTCATCGCCTCGGCCAACCACTGCCGCTCCGTGTGGAGCCGGCATTTCGGGTTCGCCACCGTGCTCGGATTCCCCGCGGACCTGGCCGCGGTGGAGGTCTTGTTCACCTCCCTGCTGGTGCAGGCCACGACCGCGATGAGAGTGACCGGATCTCGCCGGGACGGCTCCGGCCGTTCCCGCACGCGGTCGTTCCGGCAGTCGTTCCTCGCGGCGTACGCCCAGCGGATCGGCGAGCGGCTGGAAGAAGCGGCGGGACAGGCGGTGCGGGAGGCCGCCGCCGATGCCGGGCGCGACCTGCTGCCGGTGCTGGCGGCCCGGGAACAGGCCGTCGAGGCGAAGGTCGAGGAGATCTTCCCGACGCTGACCATGATCGGCGCGGGCGCGGTCAGCAACCGGGAGGGCTGGATCTCCGGCCGCGCCGCCGCCGACCGGGCCGTCCTCGACGTACGCGGAAAGATCGCAGAGGGAGGCCGTTGATCCGGAGGCGTACCTGGGCCCGGAACCTCCAGGACCGGGCATGATGGGTCGCGCAGGCAGCGGTGTGAGCAAGGAGTGGCCGTGAGCAGATACGAGCGGTGGAACACCTTGCTGGAGCTGCTCGCCGAGCGCGGACACCTGGATGTGGAGGAGACCGCCGAGCACCTCGGCGTGTCGCCCGCCACGGTGCGGCGGGACTTCGACGAGCTGGCCTCCCAGCAACTCCTCACCCGCACGCGTGGCGGGGCGTCGGCGCACAGCGTCACCTATGACCTGCCCCTGCGATACAAGGTCGCCAGGCACGCCCCGGAGAAGCAGCGCATCGGAGCCGCGGCGGCCGCGATGGTCCCCGCCGGCGCCACCGTCGGCCTGAACGGCGGTACGACGTTGACGGAGGTCGGCCGGGCGCTGGCCACGCGCCCCGACCTGAACACCGACCAGCGGGGCCCGGTGGTCACCGTGGTGACCAACGCCCTGAACATCGCCAACGAGCTGGTGCTCCGCCCGCAGATCCACGTCGTCACCACGGGCGGCTCCGCCCGGCCCCAGTCATACGAGCTGATCGGGCCGATCGCCGCCGGCATGCTGGAGCGCGTCGCCCTGGACCTGGCGATCCTGGGAGTCGACGCCCTGCACCTGGAGCACGGCGCGAGCGCCCACAACGAGGGGGAGGCGGCGGTCAACCAGATCATGGCCTCCCGCGCGCAGCAGGTCGTCATCGTGGCGGACAGCTCGAAGCTCGGCAGGCGGGCGTTCGCCCGGATCTGCCCGGTGAACCAGATCGACATCCTCGTCACCGACAGCGCGGCGACCGAGGAGCAGACGGCGCCTTTCGCCGACGCGGGTGTCAAGGTCGTACGCGCCTGAGAGACCTCCGGGCGCACGCATCGGTCCCGTGTACCGGGTCGCGTGCGCCGGGGGCTCTGTCACGAGGTCAGCACGCCGAGGAGGTGGGCGACCTCCCGGGTGACCGCGTCGCGGCCCGCCTTGAGATATTTGCGCGAGTCGACCACGGACGTGTCGGCGGTCAGGCGGTCGCGGACCGCCGCCGTGAACGCCTTGTTGAGATGGGTCGCGATATTGATCTTCTTCATGCCGTGCCGTACGGCCGCTCGAATGGTCTCGTCCGGAACCCCGGAGGAGCCGTGCAGCACCAGCGGGACCGGGACGGCGGTGTGGAGCTCGGCGATCAGGCCGAGATCGAGAACCGCGTCCTTCGTCGTCATGGCGTGCGAGCTGCCGACCGCGACGGCCAGGGCGTCCACCCCGGTCCTCTCGACGTAGCCGGCCGCCTCGTCCGGCCTGGTCCTGGCGCCCGGGGCGTGCACGCCGTCCTTGCCGCCGATCTCGCCGAGCTCGGCCTCCACCCACACGCCGCGCTCGTGGCACCAGCGCGACACCTCGGCCGTGGCCGTCGCGTTGGCCTCGTGGTCCAGGGCGGACGCGTCGTACATCACCGAGCCGAGGCCGAGGCCGACGGCCTCCTCGACCAGGGACCTGTCGGTGGCGTGGTCGAGGTGCACGGCCACCGGGACGGCGGCGGCCCGGGCCAGGGCGAGCGACGCCAGCGCGACCGGGGCCAGCGCGCCGTGGTAGCGCACGCAGTTCTCACTGATCTGCAGCACCACGGGGACGCCGGCGGACTCGGCGCCTGCGACGATGGCCTCCGCGTGTTCGAGCTGGATCATGTTGAACGCGCCCACGCCCAGGGGCGCGTCGCGGATGATGTCGCCGATGCCGGCGAGGGGCATGGTGGGCCTCCGAAGGTCCGGTCAGGGGTGGTGGGGTTCGACGGTGACGCCGGGGTGGACACGCCGGTAGACGCCGGGATCGAAGTCGCCCGCGACGGGGACGGCGACGGCGGCGGCGCCGAGGGCGGCCGCCCGGCGGAGCCGTTCGGGCCACGGCGTGCCCTCCACCAGGCCGAGCGCGAGTCCGGCCACCAGCGCGTCGCCGGCGCCGGTCGGGTTGCCCTCCACCGGGTAGGGCATGCGGGTCCGCCAGGTCCCCTCCGGGGTCGCGGCGAGCACGCCGTCCGCCCCCAGCGAGACCACGACCGACCCGGCGCCCTCGTCTCTCAGGAGGCGGGCCCCGGCGGCGATGTCCACCGCCGCCCCGGTGTCCGGGTCCAGGGCGCGGGCGAGCTCCTCGGCGTTGGGCTTGAGCACGGCGGGCCGGCCGGCGGGGGCGTGGCGCAGGGGAGCGCCGTCGGCGTCCACGACGGCGGGGACGTCGTGCCGGGCGGCGACGGCGGCCAGCGTGGCGTAGAGGTCGGCGGGCACTCCGCGCGGGAGGCTGCCGGAGATCACCACGGCGGACGCCCGGCCGAGGACCCCCTCGTACGCGTCGAGGAACCGGGCCAGCTCCTCCGGGGTGACCATCGGCCCGGGCTCGTTGAACAGCGTGGTCCGCCGGGCCGTGCGGACGGCGAGGGTGGTGCGGGTCTCTCCCGCGATGGGGGTGAACGCGGCGGGGACGCCGGCCGCGGCCAGGTCGGCGAGCACGGCGTCGCCGGTCGGGCCGCCGGCCAGGCCGGTGGCGAGGACCTCATGGCCGAGAGCGGTGAGGACGCGGGCCACGTTGACCCCCTTGCCGCCCGCCCTGCGGTGCACGCCGCGCACACGGTTGACGCCGTCCCAGTCGACGTCGTCGACGCCGTAGGTGACGTCGAGCGCCGCGTTCAGCGTGACGGTGAGGATCACGCCGGTCACGGCGATTCGGGGAGGATGACCGATCGGGTGAGGTGCGCCGGCGTGTCGGGGTCGAGACCGCGGGCGTGCGCCCTGGCGACCGCGAGCCGTTGCACCCGGATCAGCTCGGCCATGGGGTCGAGGCCGCCCTCCACGAACGTGGCGCCGGTGGCCTCCACCTCGCCCCGCAGGCCGCGCGGAACCGAGCCGAACGCCCACGTGACGCGTCCGGGCGCGGCGATGCTGATCGGGCCGTGGCGATACTCCATGGCGAGGTAGGCCTCCGTCCACGACTGCGAGGCCTCCCGCATCTTCAGCGCCGCCTCCCGCGCCAGGCCGTACGTCCAGCCGGTGCCAAGGAAGGAGAACTGCTCGGCGGCGACGAGGCCGGGGGGCAGCGGTTCGGCGAGCGCGCGCTCCGCGTCGGCGATCGCCCCGGTGAGGTCCTCGCCGAGGTGCGCCCGCAGCATGGCGAGTTGCGCCGTGGCGAACCGCGTCTGCACGACCGACCGCTCGTCGGCGAAGTCGAGGACGACGACCTCGTCGGCGAGGGACATGACCGGCGTGTGCGGATCGGCGGTGACCGCGGCCGTCCGGGCCCGTTCCCCGCCCTGCTCGCGGACGCGGCGGAGCAGGTCGAGCACCTCGGTCGTGGTGCCCGACCTGGTGAGCGCGAGCACCCGGTCGTATGGGCGGCCGATCGGGGCCTCGGAGGCGGGGAAGGCGTCGGTCTCGCCGTGCCCCGCGCCCTCGCGGAGCGCGGCGTACGCCTGGGCGATGAACCACGAGGTGCCGCAGCCGACCACCGCCACCCGTTCGCCCCTCGCCGGCAGGGCGCCGGAGGAGGACAGGCCGGCGGCTCGGCTCCAGCAGGCGGGCTGGGACGCGATCTCGGTCTCGGTGTGACTCACGGGCCCTCCAGTGCTCATTGATGCAAGATTTGTAGCACTATCGAGCAGATTCGAGCAATGGAGGACGCCGTGCGGGCGTCGCGAACGCCAACGGACCAGGACAGGCGACGACATGATGTGAGCGGAAATCGCGGATTGCGCGCAAGATTGCGCATCGCCTTTTCATGGGGTGCGTGGGAGCATCGGGTGAAGTAGTCTTCGCGCACGTACCGGGCGGGAGGTGGGGATGGCGCGCATCGTCTTCGTCGGCGTCGGGGACGTGGAGCTGACGCGCAGGGTGGTCTCGGATCTTCTCCTCGCCCCCTCGCTGCGGGGCGAGCTGGAAATCGTGCTGCACGACGAGAACCCCGGGCAGCTCGCGACGACCGAGGCCCTGGTCCGCGCGCTCGACGCCGAAGCCGGTTCGGTGGCGACGATCGTCACCTGCCCGAGCAGGCGCAGGGCGCTGGACGGCGCCGACTTCGTCGTCGGCCACATCGACGTGGGCGGGTTCGAGGCGACCCTGCGCGACTTCGAGATCCCGCACAGATACGGCCTGCGCCAGACGATCGGCGACACCATCGGCATCGGCGGCATCTTCCGCGGGCTGCGGACGATTCCGGTCTTCGTCGAGCTGGGCCGCGAGATGGCCGAGCTGTGCCCGGACGCCTGGTTGCTGAGCTGCAGCGACCCGATGGCGATGACGGGCTGGGCGGTGCAGGAGGCGACCGGCTTCACGCGGTTCGCCGGGGTGTGCCACGCCGTCTGCGACACGCACGCGTACCTGGCCGATCTGGTCGGCCGGGGGCTGGACGAGGTCACGTTCCTCAGCGCCGGTCTCAACCACCAGTCGTTCGTGCTGCGGTTCGAGGCCGAGGGCCGCTCGCTGTATCCCGACCTCGACGAAGTGCTCGACGCCGATCCCGAGCTGCGGCGGCACGTGCGGGTGGAGCTCTACCGCAGGTTCGGCTACTACCCGACCCAGTCGAGCGAGCACGCCGCCGAGTACGTGCCGTGGTTCATGCGGCACAGCGAGGAGACCGCCCGCCTCGGGGTGCGTCCCGAGGAGTACCTGCGGCGGGTGGGCCACAGCCTGCACCTGTACGAGGAGACGCGACGGGCGCTGTCGGCCGGCCGGTCGCTGCTGGTGCGCTGGCAGCACCAGGAGCCCGCCGCCGCCGCGCTCCTGGCCATGCTGACCGGCCAGGAGAAGGAGGTCTACGTCAACGTCCCCAACCACGGGCTGATCGGCAACCTGCCCGAGGGTTGTTGCGTGGAGGTGCCCGCCCTTGTCGACGCCGACGGCGTCCACCCTCGGCCGGTGGGAGAGCTGCCCATCCAGCTCGTGGCGCTCAACCGCACGTTCCTCAACGTCGTCGAGCTGACCGTGCGCGCGGTGCTCGACGGCGACCGACGGCACGTCCACCACGCCGCGATGCTCGACCCCAACACCGCCGCGACGTTGCCGCTGCCCGCGATCGAGGCGCTCTGCGACGAGCTGATCGAGGCGCACGGCGACCTGCTGCCGGAGGGCGTCCGCCCCACCGGGAGCAGGGCCGGGAGCAGGCCATGACCGACTCCATGCCCACGGAGGTGCGGCGGGAGCGCATGCTCGGCATGCTCATGGAGCAGGAGTTCGCCCGGGTCGCCGAGCTCGCCGAGGCGTTCGGCGTCTCCAGCGTCACCGTACGCGCCGACCTGGACGCGCTGGAGGAGCAGGGCCGCATCCGCCGGGTCCGCGGCGGGGCCGTCGCGGCCGGCCCGCCGCGGCGCACCGAGCCGTCGTTCGAGCTGTCGCTCGGCACGGCGGCGGTGGAGAAGGCGCTGATCGCCAAGGCGGCGGCCCGGCTGGTCGGCTCGGGGGAGAGCGTGATGATGGGCGCGGGAACCACCACCGCCTACGTGGCCAGGGAACTCGTCGCCCGGGCCGACCTCACTGAGGTCACGGTCTTCACCAACGGCCTGCGCACGGCGCTGGAACTGGAGCCCGCGCTGCCCCGCTTCGCCGTCGTCGTGACCGGGGGGAGCCTGCGCCGCCAGCAGCACTCCCTGGTGGATCCGCTCGGCGGCAAGGCCATCGAGGGCATCCGGGTGGACACGGTCTTCATCGGCTGCGGCGGCGTCCACCCGGACGTCGGGATCACCAACGTGAACCTGCCCGACGCGGAGATGAAGCAGCGCATGCTGCGGGCGGCCGGCCGCCGCATCGTGGTCGCCGACTCCTCCAAGCTCGGGGCGATCGGGATGGCGCCGATCTGCCCGCTGTCGGAGATCGACCTGCTCATCACGGGGGAGGCGGCCGACCCGGCGACGGTGGCCGTGCTCCGCGATCGCGGCCTGAAGGTGGAGATCGCCGCCTGACGCCGCCTGACGCCGCCTGGCGCCACATCCCGGCGCGTCAGGTCGCGAGGGGCACGCGCAGCGCCTCCGGGAGCAGGTCGCCGTGCGCCCGGGTCAGGTCGTCGCACAGCCGCCAGATCTCCTCCAGCGACAGCGTCGCCGACGTGTTCGGGTCCACCATCATGGCGTGCCGCACGTGCTCCGGCCGTCCCTCCAGCGCGGCCCGCACGGTCAGCTCGTTGACGTTGACGTACGCCCGGTTGAGCGCGGCGCACTGCGGCGGGAGGGCGCCGACCCGGGTGGGCAGCACCCCGGTCGCGTCCACCGCGCACGGCACCTCCACCACGCACCCGGGCGGCAGGTTGGCGATCAGCCCGTCGTTGACGACGTTGCCGTAGACCACGCGCGGGGTGCCGCTCACGATGCTGTGGATGATCTGCGGGGCGTACTCGCCGGTGCCCTCCACGGGCAGGTCCCCGCCGTGCCGTACGGCGTCGCGGGTGCGCTTGTACTCGCGCACGTTCTCCTCACTGATCCGCACGTACTCGCCCACCGGGATGCGCAGCCGGTCGATCTCGTCGTCGTGGCGCAGCAGCCAGGGCAGATACTCGGCCGAGTGCTCGCTGGTCTCGGTCGGGTAGTGGCCCAGGCGCCGGTACATCTCCACCCGCACCCGGCGGCGCAGCTCGGGGTCGCGCGCGATGGCGTCGTCCAGCCGCTCGTACAGGTTCTCGCCGTCCCGTTCGAACCGCAGCACCCACGCCTGGTGGTTCACCCCCGCGGCCAGGTACGCGACCTCCTCGTACGGCACGGCCACCAGGTCGGCCAGCCCCCGCATGGTCCAGTACACCGAGTGGCACAGGCCGACGACGTTGCGCACCTTTCCGCTGAGATACCAGACGTTCATGGCCATCGGGTTGGTGTAGTTGAGCAGCAGGGCGTCGGGGCAGACGGCGGCCATGTCGGCCGCGAGGGCGTCCAGGACCGGGAAGGTGCGCAGCGCCCGGAAGATCCCGCCGACGCCGATCGTGTCGGCGATCGTCTGCCGCAGGCCATACCGGGCGGGGATCTCGAAGTCGGTGACGGTCGCGTCGTGCCCGCCCACCTGGATGATATTGATCACGAAGTCGGCGCCGTCGAGCGCGGCCCGGCGGTCGAGATCGGCGGTGATCGTCGGCCGGGCCCCGCGGGCCGCCGCGATCCGGTGCGCGACGGTCTCGGCGACCCGCAGCCGCTCGGCGTCGATGTCGTGCAGCGCGATCCGGGCCTCCCGCAGCTCGGGGTAGGCCAGCAGGTCCGCGAGCAGGCCCTGGGTGAAGACGACGCTTCCCGCGCCGATTAAGACGATCTTCGGGTTCCTCATCGGGTGACTTCCTCCCAGGTCGGCTGCGCCGCTGTGCCCCCCGCGGCTCGGGTGGAGAGGGTGCCGCAGGCCACCGCGACCTCCAGGGCGCGGCGGAGCGGGAGCCCGCGCAGGCGGGCCGCGAGGAGGCCGGCGTTGAAGCTGTCGCCGGCCCCGACCGTGTCGGCCACGGTGGCCGCGTCGGCCGGCACACGGAGCGGCTCGCCTTCGTGGATGGTCAGCGCGCCGTCGCCGCCGCACTTGACCACGGGCGTGGTGCCCCGGGCGGCGAGGTCGCGTACGGCGCCTTCGAGGTCGCCGTCGGCCCGTCCGGCGATGGCGAGGGCCTCGCGCTCGTTGGGCAGCAGGACGCCGGTCAGCGGCAGGACCTCGTCGAGCCCCTCCCAGCGGCCCGACGGGTCGTCGTTGGTATCCAGGGACGTGGTGGCCCCCGCGGCCCGTGCCGTACGGAACAGGGCGGGAAGGCCGGCGGCCAGCCGGGGCTGCAGGAAGTAGGACGAGACGTGGACGTGGGCGGCGCGTTCCAGCAGCGCCGACGGCACGTCGCCCGGTCCGAGCCGGTCCAGGCAGCCAGGCGCGGTCAGGATGGCCCGGTCGCCGCCGTCGGTCAGCACCACGGTGAGGGCCGTCGGAGCCTCGGGGTCCACCACGCAGGCGGAGACGTCCACTCCGCTGCGCGTGAGCACGTCGAGCACGAACGCGCCCGCGGCGTCGTCGCCCACCCGGCCGGCGAAGGCGGTGCGCAGGCCCAGCCGGGCCGCGCCGCAGGCAGTGATCGCCCCCGATCCGCCGAGCACCAGCGCGCCGGCCTCGACGAGCCGCTCGCGCTGGCCGAACTCCGGCACGCGCGGCGCTCCCGTGACGACCACGTCGGGGTTCGCGTCACCGACGACGAGCAGGTCGAAATCTGGTCTCCCCATGGACCGGAACGCTCCCAGCACCTTCGATAACTTGTCAAGTCTTGCGAAACCACCCTGGAAGCAGCGCAGAAAGCGGCGGATGTGGCGTCTTCGAAGGTATTGACAAGGTTTCGAAAGGGACCATTATGGTCTCCAACATCCCGCCCGCACCGGCTCGTCCCGGTGGTCTCAGGAGGTCTGGAGATGCCGCGACGATGACGACCGCGACCCTCACGAAAACGGAGCCCGCGGGCGCCGTCCTGCCCCGCCGCAGACGCGGGGACGGCAGGGTGGCGCTGGCCTTCCTGGCGCCCGTGCTCATCGGGTTCGCCGCCTTCTACGTCTATCCCGCCGTACGCGGAGCCTGGTACTCGCTGACGGACTGGAACCTGCTGTCCGAGCCCGGGTTCGTCGGCCTGGACAACTACGCCGAGCTCGTCCGGGACCCGCTGTTCTGGAACTCGCTGAAGGTCACCGCCTACTACGTGGTGCTCACCGTCGGGATGCAGATCGTCGTGGGCCTGGGCCTGGCCGCCCTGATGCACCGCCTCACCCGGTCGCTCGTGCTCCGCTCGCTGCTGGTCGTGCCCTGGCTGGTGCCCAACGTGACCTCGGCCCTGCTGTGGATGTGGCTGCTCGACGCCAACCTCGGCTTCCTCAACCACCTGCTGGTCAGCCTCGGCCTGGACAACCAGGGCTTCCTGACCTCGCCCGACCTGGCGATGCCGAGCGTGGCGGCGATCAACGCCTGGGGCGCCACGGGATACACCACGCTGCTGCTGTACGCCGGGATGCTGCTGGTGCCGCGGCAGATCTACGAGGCGGCGGCGCTCGACGGCACCGGCGAGGTGCGCCAGTTCTTCCGCATCACCCTGCCGCTGCTCCGCCCGATCCTGGCGTTCGTCCTGGTGGTCTCGCTGATCGACTCGTTTCAGCTGTTCGACGCCGTCGCGGTGACCACGAAGGGAGGGCCGGTGGACGCCACCCGCGTCGTCTACTACTACATCTACGAGGAGGCGTTCACCCATTTCAAGATGGGATACGCCTCGGCGCTGGCACTGAGCCTGGTGCTCATCCTCGGCCTGCTGACCTTCGTCCAGATGCGTCTCCTGCGCGCCTCCCGGTCGGATCTCGCATGAGCGCGGCGGTGAGCATGAGCGCGCCGACGAGCGTGGGCCGCCGGAGGCTGCGCCGTCTGCCGGCCTGGATCTGCCTGATCCTCGCCCTCGGGATCTCGCTCTTCCCGCTCTACTGGATGCTGCGGACCGCGATCACCCCCGGCCCGGAACTGCCGTCGGACAACGCCGGGCTGCTGCCCCGGCACCCCACGCTGATCAACTTCGAGCGTGTGCTCGGCCTGGTGAGCCGGGACGAGGCCCGCGCGGCCGGCGGGTCGGGGGCGAACCTCAGCTTCTTCCTCTACCTGCGCAACTCCGTCGTCTACACCGGCCTGATCACCTGCGCCCAGACGCTCTTCTGCGCGATGGCCGGATACGCGTTCGCGCGGCTGCGCTTCCGCGGCAGGGACGCCCTGTTCACCATGTTCGTCGCCGCGCTGATGGTGCCCCCGATCTTCACGCTGCTGCCCAACTTCGCCCTGGTGAAGCAGCTCGGATGGCTCAACACGTACCAGGGCCTGGTCGCCCCGAGCCTGCTCATGACGCCGTTCGCGGTGTTCTTCCTGCGCCAGTTCTTCCTCGGCATCCCGCGTGACGTCGAGCAGGCGGCGTTCATCGACGGAGCCGGGCCGTGGACGGTCTTCTGGCGGGTGGTGCTGCCCATGACCAAGGGGCCCCTGTTCACCCTTGCGCTGACGACCGCGGTGTGGACCTGGAACGACTACCTGTGGCCGCTGCTCGTGGCGCCCGGCGAGGACACCCGCGTGCTCACCGCCGCGCTCGGCATCTTCCTCAAGCAGTCGCCCAACACCTCGCCCGACTGGACCGGCCTGATGGCGGGCTCCGCTCTGTCGGTCGTCCCCGTCCTGCTGCTGGTGGTCTTCTTCGGCCGCCGTCTCGTGGACTCCATTCAGTTCTCCGGCATGAAGGGTTGACGGTGAAGAAGGCATTCATGGCGGTGACCGCCCTGCTCCTGACGGCGGCCTGCGGCGGGGGCGGCGGCTCGGCGGACGCCGGCGGCGTCACGCTGACGTACGCGCTGTGGGACGACGTCCAGCAGGGCGCCTACCAGCAGTGCGCCGACGCGTTCCACAAGGCCAACCCGGACATCACCATCAAGATCTCGCAGAGCGCCTGGGACCAGTACTGGCAGAACCTCACCACCCAGATGGTCTCCGGCGGCGCCCCCGACGTGATCACGATGCAGGCGTCGTACTATCCCCAGTTCGTCGCGAACGGCCAGCTCCTGGACATCCAGCCGATGGTGACGGCCGACAAGATCGACCTGAGTCAGTACTGGCCAGGCCTGGCCGACCTCTGGGTGAAGGACGGCAAGCGGTACGGCCTGCCCAAGGACTGGGACACGATCGCGATCGTCTACAACGTGGACATGGCGAAGAAGGCGGGGGTCGACATGTCCGACCTCACGTGGAACCCCACCGACGGCGGCACCTTCGAGAAGGCCATCGCCCGCCTGACCGTGGACGCGGACGGCAAGCGCGGCGACGAGCCCGGCTTCGACAAGACCAAGGTCGCCGTGCACGGCATCGTGCCCGAACTGAACGACGGCTCGCAGGGCCAGAACGGCTGGGGCGACCTGGCGGTCTCCAACGGCTTCACGTTCATCGACAAGAACCCCTTCGGCACCCGCTACTTCTACGACAGCCCCAAGCTCGCCGAGACCGCCGACTGGTTCAGAAGCCTGGCCGACAAGGGGTACGCCACGCCGTACGACAAGACGAGCTCGCTGGGCCCGGACACAATGCTGAACGCGGGCAAGGGCGCGCTCGGCATCACCGGCTCCTGGATGATCAGGACTTACCTCGACTCGAAGTCGCAGAAGTTCGCCTTCGCGCCGCTGCCGACCGGGCCGCAGGGCCGCAAGTCCGCCTTCAACGGCCTCGCCGACGTCATCTACGCGGGAACCGAGCACAAGGACGCCGCCTGGAAGTGGGTGAAGTTCCTCGGCTCCACGGCCTGCCAGGACATCGTCGCCGACAACGCGGTGGTCTTCCCGGCCATCACCTCCTCGGTGGAGCGGGCGCTCAAGGCCCACAAGGCGGCGGGCCGCGACGTGCAGATGTTCGTCGACGAGGCCAAGGCGCCCGGCGGCACGTTCCTGCTGCCGGTGAGCGACCACGGCGACGAGATCAACCAGATCGTCTCCACCGCGATGGAGGAGGTCTGGCTCGGCCAGAAGGACGCGCGCACCGCGCTGACCGCGGCCAACCAGAAGGTCAACGCCCTGTTCTCCGGCGGCTGAGTTTCCCGACCGCTCGGTTCTCCGGCGGCTGATCGCGCCGCCGGAGTTCCCCGAGAGGGAGAGGAGGTTCCCTACCCCGTGCTGGCGTGCGCCCTGCCGACCTCCCTGGGTCACGCCACTCCACACCGTCGCATCCCCCGGGGGCGAGGCGATGTGGAGAGTGCGGAACAGCACGCATGCGCCCCGCCGATCTCACTGCGAGGAAGAACATGCGCATTCTCCGATACCTGGCGGCGATGCTCGCCGCCTCCACGGCGTTCCTCGGCGCGCTCGTCGGCGCCCAGGCAGCCGCGAACGCGGCGACGGCACTGCCCGCTCCCGTCTCGTGCGCCGGCTGCTGGCACCCCCCGCTGAACACGAGCTGGCAGTGGCAGCTCAGCTCGGTGCCGGCGGAGCCGTTCCTGGACGTCGCGATGTACGACATCGACGGCTTCAACGCCACGGCGGCGACCGTCCAGCGGCTGCACGCCACCAAGACCGGCCGCACGGTCGTCTGCTACATCAGCGCCGGGTCCTACGAGGACTGGCGGCCCGACGCCACCTCCTTCCCCGCCTCGGTGCTCGGCAAGGCCCTCGACGGCTGGGCGGGCGAGCGCTGGCTCGACATCCGGCAATACGGCGGCACGCTCGGCCAGATCATGCGGGCGCGACTCGACATGTGCAAGGCCAAGGGCTTCGACGCCGTGGAGTTCGACAACGTCGACGGCTACACCAACAAGACCGGCTTTCCGCTCACCGCGGACGACCAGCTCCGCTACAACGCCTGGCTGGCGAACGAGGCCCACGCCCGCGGGCTGTCGGCCGGCCTGAAGAACGACAACGAGCAGATC
The DNA here is from genome assembly GCF_014892245.1 of Microbispora sitophila. Classification (NCBI taxonomy): domain Bacteria; kingdom Bacillati; phylum Actinomycetota; class Actinomycetes; order Streptosporangiales; family Streptosporangiaceae; genus Microbispora; species Microbispora sitophila. Next base: position 310,316 of record NZ_JADBGC010000001.1, read on the forward strand.
CCGCAGCTCCTGCCGTACTTCGACTGGGCGCTGAACGAGCAGTGCTGGGAGTTCAGTGAGTGCACCACCGCGCAGAACGGCGACTACGGCCTCGACCAGTTCGTGAAGGCGGGCAAGGCCGTCTTCAACGTGGAGTACAACCTCGCCACCTCGAAGTTCTGCGGCAAGGCCAACGCGCAGAACTTCAACTCACTGAAGAAGCGCCTCGAACTCGACGCCTACCGCGTCGCCTGCCGCTGATCACTCGCTGAGCGCGGAGAGGACGCCGGGCCCCGTGAGGGGTCCGGCGTCGCCGCGTCCACTCAGACGACGGATCCGGTGGCGCCGTCGGTGAGCTCCCTGAGGATGTCCGCGTGCCCGGCGTGCCGCGCGGTCTCCTCGATCATGTGCACATAGATCCAGCGCAACGAGATCGGGCCGACCTGCTCGTGCGGCACCTCGTGGTCGAGCGGGAACCGTGCGGCGATGCGCCGCGAGGCCGCGCAGGCCTCCTCGTACGCCGTGATCAGGGACTCGACGGTGTCGTCGTCGCCGACCGCGAAGCTCCCGTCGGCGTCCTTCTCCGAAGGAGGCGCCATGGCCGGGTCCTGGGCCAGCACCCGCTCGAACCAGTTCCGCTCCACCAGGGTCAGGTGCTTGACCAGCCCGGCCAGCGTCGTCGCCGACGGCACGTGACGCCGGCGTACGTCCTGCTCGGACAGCCCCTGGGCCTTGCGGACGACCATCGCGCGGAGGAAGTCGAGGAACGCCTTTAGGACCTGCCGTTCGTCGCCCGTGGCGGCCCGCACCACCGCCAGTGCCGGCTCTGTCGAAGGAAGAGTGGCCATGCCCGGACCGTACGGAGCGCGCCGGCCCCCGGCAAGAGCCCCTGCCCACGCTGTCAGCGAACCGGCACTCGGATGCGCCCGCGTCAGCCGGAGGTGTCGTCGAAGTGCAGTTCTGAGGTGATGCGGTAGCGGTCGCCGCGGTAGATGGACCGGGTGAACTCCACGACCCGGCCGCCGGCCTCGCGGGCCGTGCGTTCGATGAGCAGGGCGGGGGCGTGCTGGGGGACGCCGAGCAGTTCGGCCTCGGTCTCGTCGGTGACGGTCGGCTCGATGCTCTGGGTGGCGCGGCGGACGTCGATGCCGAACCTCGTGCGCAGGAACCGGTAGAACGAGCCGGAGACCATGTCGTCGGGCCGCAGGGATTCGACCAGGCGATGCGGCAGATGGATGCGCTCGATCGCCATCGGCTCGTCGTCCACCAGGCGGAGCCGTACGACGCGCAGGACCGGGTCGGCGGGGGAGACCTGCAGGCGATGGGCCAGCCGGGCGGTGGCCGGGGCCGAGTCGAACTCCAGGATGCGGCTGAGCCAGTTTCCCTCGGCGGCGGGGGCATGGAAGGAGTCGTCGCCGGCCGCGAGGGGCTGGGTGACCTTCCGGCGGCCGGTGAACGTCCCCCGCCCGTGCTCCCGCACGAGCATGCCCTGCCGTACGAGCCCGTCGATCGCCGCGCGGAGGGTCGGTCGGGAGACGCCGAGCTCCCGGGACAGGTCGCGTTCCGAGGGGATGGCGGTGCCGGGGTCCTTGTCGGCGATCAGGTCGAGCAGGACGTCTCTGACCCGGTCGCGTTTGAGGCCTGCTGGAAGTCTCTGCACGTCCCAGACCTTACCAGTAGTTGACCACTCCTCCCATCGTCGTGCCTGCGAATACCCGATATTTCGCCTCTTGACAGCCCGACTGGTTAAGACCACTCTCCTCTCAACGGTTTACCAATAACTGACCAGTGGGAGGACCGATGAGGTTACGCCTCCTCGCCGCGGCGGCCGCGTTCAGCCTCGCGCTCGCCGGATGCGGCTCGGCGTCCGAGCCCGGGACATCCGGAAAGACCGGCACGACCACGCTGACCGTGTGGTTCATGCGCGACAGCCTGTCGGACGCGATCGTGAAGCGGTTCACGGACGACTTCCAGCGGTCGCATCCCGGGATCACCCTGAACGTCCAGATCCAGGAGTGGGACGGCATCGGGCAGAAGGTCACCAGCGCGTTGGCCAGCAAGGACGCCCCCGACGTCATCGAGGTCGGCAACACCCAGGTCGCCGAGTACGCCGCGAGCGGCGGGGTCAGGGACCTCACCGGCGAGGTCGCCGGCCTGGGCGGCTCCGACTGGCTGCCCGGCCTGGCCGAGCCGGGGAAGATCGACGGCAGGCAGTACGGCATCCCCTGGTACGCCGCCAACCGGGTGGTCATCTACAACAAGGACCTGTTCGCCAAGGCCGGCGTCACCACCCCGCCGAAGACCCGCGACGAGTGGATCGACGTCACCGCGAAGCTGAACAAGGGCGGCGTGCAGGGCATCTACCTGCCCGGCCAGAACTGGTACACGTTCGCCGGGTTCGTCTGGGACGAGGGCGGCGACCTCGCCGTCAAGGAGGGCGACCGCTGGAAGGGCGTGCTCGACACGCCGCAGGCGCTTGCCGGGATGGCGTTCTACCAGCGTCTCCAGGCGCTCGGCAAGGGGCCCAGGGACTCCGACGAGGCCAGGCCACCGCAGGCCGACGTCTTCGGCAAGGGCGACGTCGCGCAGATCATCTCCGCCCCCGGCGGCGCGGTCGCGATCGAGAAGGCCAACCCGGACCTCAAGGGCAAGCTGGGCTTCTTCCCGATCCCCGGCAAGACCGCCGACAAGCCGGGCGCCGTCTTCACCGGCGGGTCCGACCTGATCATCCCCGAGGCGTCCGCTCACCCCGACGAGGCGTACGAGGTGGTCAAGGCCCTGGCCGGGGAGAAGTTCCAGCTCGACATGGCCAAGGAGATGAGCTACGTGCCCAACCGCACCTCGTACGCCGGGGTGCTGAGCGGCGACGAGGCCACGGCGGCGATGGCGGCGGGGGCCGCGGTCGGGCACGCCACGCCCAACTCGCCCAACTGGGCTGCCGTGGAGGCCAGAAACGTCATCAAGGAGTACATGACCAAGGTGCTCACCGGAGGCGACGCGGCCTCCGAGGCGAAGGCGGCCTCCGACGTGATCACCACGATCCTCAACACCAAGTCCTGACATGGCGCGCACCCTCGCCCGTACGGCCCGTCCCGCCCTCGTGATCGAGGCGAGAACCCGCAGAAAAGGCGCGCTCTGGCCCTACGCGCTGGTGGCCCCGGCCCTGGCCGCCTTCGCGTGCCTGCTCGTCTACCCGCTGGCGCGCAGCGTCGTGATCTCCTTCCAGCACTTCCGGCTGGGCGAGCTGATCAGGGGTGGAGCGGACTTCGCCGGGCTCGCCAACTACGCCGAGGCCCTCGGCGGGCCGGAGTTCTGGGCGGTCGTGCGGCGGACCTTCCTGTGGACCGCCGCCAACGTCGTGCTGATCATGGTGATCTCCACGGCCGTCGCGCTGATGCTGCCGCACCTCGGGCGGCGGATGCGGCTGGCGGTCATGAGCGGGATGGTGCTCACGTGGGCCACGCCGGTGCTCGCCGCGACCACGATCTTCCAGTGGCTCTTCCAGTCGCGCCTGGGAGTGGTCAACTGGCTGCTGGTCCGCCTCGGCTTCGACTCCTTCCGCGACTACACGTGGTTCGCCGACGGCGGGGCGACGTTCGCGATCCTGGTCGCGCTGGTCGTCTGGCAGTCGGTGCCGTTCGCGGCGCTCACTCTCTACGCGGGGCTCACGACGATCCCCGGCGAGCTGTATGAGGCGGCCAGGATCGACGGGGCCGGACCGTGGCAGGTCTTCGGCCGGGTCACCTTTCCCATCCTGCGGCCGCTGTTCGGCCTGATCACGTCGCTGGAGGTGATCTGGGTCTTCACCTGCTTCGCGCAGATCTGGGCGATCAGCAAGGGCGGCCCCGGAGGCGCCACCGCCACGCTGCCGGTCTACGCGTTCCAGATCGCGCAGTCGCTGCACCGGTATGACCTGGGGTCGGCCGTCTCGACGCTCACCGTGCTGATGCTGCTCGCCGTGCTGGTCGTCCACCTGCGCCGCATGTTCAGAGAGGAGGGAGCGTGAAGAGGGCCACGCTCAATCTGGCCGCCCTGGGTGTGCTGGCGGTGTCGGTGTTCCCCGTCTACTGGATGGTGATCACCGCGTTCAAGCCGACGGTCGACATCCTCACCGAGACCCCGGCGTTCTGGCCCGCCCGGCCGACCCTCGACCACTTCGCCACGGCCGTACGGGCGGCCGGGTTCTGGACGTTCTGGCGCAACAGCCTGGCCGTCACCGCCGGCGCGGTGCTGCTCGCGCTGGTCGTGGCGCTGCCGTCCGCCTTCGCCGTGGCCCGGCTGCGCTGGACGGGACGGCGCGGGTTTCTCCTGATGGTCTTCGTCGCCCAGACGGCCCCCTGGTCGGCGCTGCTCGTGCCGGTGTACATCATCGCCCGCGACGCGGACATGCTCGACCGGCTGCCGACGCTGACGCTCGTGTACTTCGTCACGACGCTGCCGTTCACGATCGTGACGTTGCGCGGCTTCATCGCGGCGGTCCCGCCGGAGCTGGAGGAGGCCGCGCTGATGGACGGGTGCGGCCGGGCCGAGGCGTTCCGCCGGGTGGTGCTGCCGCTGCTCGCGCCGGGCCTGATGTCCACGTCGCTGTTCGGCTTCATCACGGCGTGGAACGAGTTCGCCTTCGCCAACGCCCTCATGATCAAGGACCAGGGCGACCGTACGCTGCCGATCTGGCTGTCCGGGTTCAGCAACGTCTTCGGCACCGACTGGGGCGCCACCATGGCCGCCGCCACGCTGTTCATGCTTCCCGTCCTGCTCGTCTTCCTCGTGCTCCAGCGCCGCGTGTCCTCCGGGGTGATCGCGGGCGCGGTGAAGGGATGACCCAGATGATGATTCCGCGGCCCCGCGAGGTGGCCGTGCTCGGGGGAACCGTCACGCTCCACGACGGCCTCGTGCGGCACGCGCCCGACGATCCCCGGCTGGGGGAGGAGGGGTATCGGATCGACGTCACCCCCGACGGCGCAGAACTCGCCGCCGGGGGACCCGCCGGGCGCTTCTACGGCCTGCGCACCCTGGCGGCGCTCGGCCCCGAGACGCCGCTGGGCCGGATCACCGACCGGCCCGCGCACTCCTGGCGCGGGGTGATGCTCGACGTCGCCCGACACTTCATGCCGAAGGACTTCGTGCTGCGGCTGATCGACCTGCTCGCGGCCCACCGGCTCAACCGGCTGCACCTCCACCTGACCGACGACCAGGGCTGGCGGCTGCAGATCAAGCGCTATCCCCGGCTCACGGAGGTCAGCGGGGAGCACTACACCCAGGAGGACATCCGGGAGATCGTGTCGTACGCCGCCGACCGGTTCGTCACGATCGTGCCCGAGATCGAGATGCCGGGGCACGCCCAGGCGGCCATCGCCGCCTATCCCTGGCTCGGCAACCAGCCGTCGCGCCACCTGCCGGTCTGGGACTCGTGGGGGATCAGCCCGCACGTGTTCAACCTGGAGGAGGCGGCGATCGGCTTCTGCCGGGACGTGCTCGACGAAGTCATGGACCTGTTCCCCGGAGAGTACGTCCACCTCGGCGGCGACGAGTGCCCGGCGGACGAGTGGGAGCACAGCGAGGCGGCGCTGCGGCGGATCGCCGGGCTCGGGCTGCCGGGCCCGGACGCGGCGCGGGCGTGGTTCATCGCCACCGTCGGCGCGTACGTGACCTCCCGCGGCCGGCGCCCGATCCACTGGTATGACGGGCCCGGAGGCGCTCCCGGCGTGGCGGCGATGACCTGGCTCGACCACGAGAGCGGTCCGCGGGCGGCGCTCGAAGGGCTCGACGTCGTGCTGGCCCCGCACACCAGCACCTACTTCGACTATCCGGCCGACGCCCCGGGGCCGCACGGCCGGATGCTCTCCCTCTCCGACGTCTACGGGTTCACGCCGCCTCCGGCCCCCGAGGGCGCCACCGGCCGGATCCTCGGCGTGCAGTGCCAGCTGTGGACCGAGTACATGCCCACGCCCGAGCGCGTCGAGGCGATGGCCTTCCCCCGGCTGTGCGCCTTCGCCGAGGTGGCCTGGGGCACGGCGGGGGACTACCGCGATTTCCTCCACAGGCTCACCCCCCATCTGGAGTCCCTGGGGGTCCGGCCGGGGCCGGTCATCCCCTGAACTCCGCATCCGCCCGAAAGGGTCCACCCCCCACGAAAGGAAGACTGCGGTGTCACGAAAGCTCTTATGGGGCGGTCTCGCGGCCGTCCTGCTGGCCGCGCTGGTCGTGGCCCTGCCCGCGCAGGCGGCCCAGTCGCTGCGCCTGCGCTACAAGACCAGCGCCACCGGCGCCACCGCCGACCAGGTGGAGCCGTGGTTCGACCTGGTCAACAGCGGGACCACGGCGGTGCCGCTGAACACCGTGAAGATCCGCTACTACTTCAAAGCCGACTCGCCCACCCAGCAGTACCGCTTCGCCTGCTCGTGGGCGGTCGTCTCCTGCTCGGCCATCACCGGGACCTTCCAGACGATCTCGCCCGGCACGGCCACGGCCGACCGCTACCTGGAGGTCGGCTTCACCTCCGGCAGCCTGGCGGCCGGCGCCTCGACCGGCGACATGCAACTGCGCTTCTACCGTTCCGACTGGCAGACGATCCGGCAGAGCGACGACTACTCCTTCGGCCCGGCGAGGACGACGTACGGCGACTGGGACAAGGTCACGGTCCACCAGGGCGGCACGCTGGTGTGGGGCGTCCCGCCCGCGGGCGTGACCGATCCCTCGCCGTCCCCGTCGCCTTCCACCTCGCCTTCACCGGGCGGGCCTGGCGGCGGCAGCGGGGTCGTCTTCGACGACTTCGCCTACGCCTCCTCGTCCGATCCGCAGATCACCGCGCACAACTGGACCGTGCGGACCAACAGCGGCGGCCCCGGCGTCCCCGGGGCGAGCTGGCCGGCGTCCAACGTCAGCTTCCCCGTCGTGAGCGGAAGCAACAAGGCCCTGCAACTGCGGGCGGCCACCGACGGCACCGCAGGGGGGACCTCGCAGGCCGAGTTCCTGCACCAGCGCAAGTTCTTCGAGGGCACGTACGCCGCGCGGGTGAAGTTCGCCGACGCCCCGGACAGCGGCCCGGACGGCGACAACATCGTGGAGACGTTCTTCACCATCACGCCCCTGGCGTACGACCTCGACCCGGACTACAGCGAGCAGGACTTCGAATACCTGCCGAACGGCGGCTGGGGCGCGCAGGGCCCGATCATGTACACGACCACCTGGGAGACCTACCGCAACGAGCCCTGGCTCGCGGTCAACACGCACACCGAGCGGACGGCGAGCTACGCCGGCTGGCACGACCTCGTGCTGCAGGTCTCCGGAGGCACGGTCCGTTACTACATCGACGGCACGCTGTTCGCCGAGCACGGCGGCGACTACTACCCGGAGACGCCGCAGTCGGTGAACTTCAACCTCTGGTTCATCGGCGGCGGGCTGCTGGGCAGCGCCACTCCGCGTGCCTACACTCAGCAGGTGGACTGGTTCTACTTCAGCAAGAACGAGGTCGTCGCTCCGGCCGAGATCACCTCCAGGGTGAACGCCTTCCGGAGCTCCGGCACCACGTGGAAGGACACCGTGCCGATGCCGTAGCCGATCCTCCCTGGCCCCGGCGCCGGCCGGGGCCAGGGAGGCCGGTCAATCGAGGAGATCGGGGTCGGAGGCGAGGATCTGGTCCAGCAGGGGCTGGAAGTTGACCCAGCCGACGAAGTCGTTGCCGATCTGGCCGTGGGTGAGCTTGGCGTTCTCGTGCGAGATGGGCACCGTCGGCCCGGCGGCCTTGGCCACGAGCTGCGCCTGGCAACTGCGTTCCATGGTGATGAACCACCAGGCCGCCGCCTCGACGCTGTCGCCCACGGTCAGCAGCCCGTGGTTGCGCAGGATCACCGCCTTGTGCGAGCCCAGTGCCTGCGCGATGCGGCGGCCCTCCTCGGTCTCCACGACCACCCCGGTGTAGTCGTCGAACAGGGCGTGGTCCTCGTAGAACGCGCACGCGTCCTGCGTCAGCGGCTCGAGTAGCGTGCCGAGCGCCGACAGGGCCTTGCCGTACACCGAGTGGGAGTGGGCGGCGGCGACCACGTCGGGCCTGGCCTGGTGGACCATCGAGTGGATGGCGAACGCCGCCTGGTTGACGTGGTAGCGGCCCTCCACCACCTGGCCCTCGTGGTTGACCAGGATCAGGTCGCTGACCTTGATCCGCTTGAACGACATGCCGAACGGGTTCACCCAGAAGTGATCGGTGTGCTCCGGATCCCGGGCCGTGATGTGGCCTGCCACCCCCTCTTCGAAGCCGAGCCTGCCGAACAGGCGCAGCGCCGCCGCGAGCCGCTCCTTGCGGTGGCGCCGCTCCTCCTCCACGGTGTCGAATTTCCGCGGTAGCCGGAAGGCGAGCTGGTCGGCGGGCACGGGCTGCAGGTCGGACAGGCTCATCGCGGCTCCCAAGGCTCGTGAGTCGTACCCGTCCAGCCTGTCTCCGGCCCCCGTCTCCTGTCCATGCCGGAACCGAATCATCTTCGGTTTCCTCGTGGCTTCGGATGGCTTCGGCCCTGTCCAACAGGGCAGTGGAGGCCGACCGAATCCGCGTAAGGTGCATGCAGCGTGAGAGACGGGAGGTACCGATGCGGCTGGAGGCGGTCTTCTTCGACGTCGGAGAGACCCTGGTGGACGAGACCCGCGAGTACGGCACCTGGGCCGACTGGCTGGGCGTCCCGCGGCACACCTTCTCGGCCGTGTTCGGCGCCGTGATCGCGCGCGGCGGCGACTACCGGGACACCTTCCAGCACTTCCGGCCCGGTTTCGACCTCCAGACCGAGCGGGAGCGCCGGGCCGGGGAAGGTCAGGCCGAGACGTTCGGCGAGGAGAACCTCTACCCCGACGCCCGCCCCTGCCTGGCCGAGCTGCGAGAGATGGGGCTGCGTGTCGGCCTCGCCGGCAACCAGACCGCCCGCGCCGAGGGGATCCTGCGCGCCCTCGACCTGCCCGTGGACGTGATCGGCACCTCCGACGGCTGGGGCGTGGAGAAGCCGGACGCGTCCTTCTTCGACCGCGTGGTGGCGGAGGCCGGCTGCCCGGCGGAGTCCGTCCTCTACGTGGGCGACCGCCTCGACAACGACATCCGGCCCGCCCAGAAGGCCGGGCTGCGCACCGCCCTCGTACGGCGGGGTCCGTGGGGCCACATCCTCCGCGACGAGCGGGCCGCCCGGGCGTGTCTGTTCCACGTCGACTCGCTGGCCGAGCTGCCCGCCCTGATCCGCAAGCACAACGGCGACTGATCGCTCAGCCGGCCTCGGTGAGGTCGATCGAGGCGGCCAGTTCCGCCGCCACGTCGAGCAGGTTCCGTACGGCCTGCCGGTCGCGTGCGGGATGCCAGGCCATGACGGTCTCGGCCTGCTCATCGGTGAGCGGCACGAACACGACCCCGGTGCGCCGCAGGCTGTGTGCCGACCGGGCGAGCCGGGTCACGCCGACGCCGGCGGCGACAAGGCCGAGCAGGCTCGGCACGCCGTCGGCCCGCTGCACCACTCGCGGTTCGAAGCCCGCCGCGCGGAAGTCCTCGTCGTACTTCCGATGCCACGGCTCCCACGAGCCGCGCGGGGTGAGCACCCACGGCTCGCCGGCCAGATCGGCGAGCCGCAGCGTGCCCCGCCCGGCGAGCGGGTGGCCCACCGGCAGGACCGCGCAGACCGGCTCGGCGACCAGCGTCGCGGTCGCCAGGTCGTCGACCAGCGGCGGCCGGGTGAACGCCGCGTCGTACCGGTCCTCGCGCAGGCCCGCCACCAGGTCGGCGATGCCTACGGCCTCGGCGAGCAGTTCGACGTCCGGATACCGCTCCCGGAACGCGCGGACGACCGGCGGCATCATGTAGTTCGCGGTGGAGACGAGGAAGGCCACCCGAAGCCGGCCGATCTCACCGCGCACCGCCTTGCGGGCGGTCTCCAGGGCCGCGTCCGCGCGAGTCAGGACGGCCCGCGCCTCGGGCAGGAACACGCGGCCGACCTCGCTCAGGCGCGTGCCCCGGGTGTCGCGGTCGAACAGCCGTGCGCCGAGGGCGTGTTCGAGCGCCGCGACCTGCTGCGACAGCGACTGCTGGGCGATGTGCAGCTCCCGTGCGGCGACGGTGAAGCTCAGATGCTCGGCCACGGCGACGAAATATCGCAGATGACGCAGCTCGGGGGTCACAGGCTCTGACTGTAACCGCTGCAGGGAACGTGTGTTGGCCGCGGGGGACCGGCACGGGGGAGAGTGGTCGCACTGATCACGAAGACGAGGAGTGGGACCATGACCGGACGGGTGTGGTTGATCACCGGATGCTCGGCGGGCTTCGGCCGGGAGCTGGCCGAGGCCGCTCTGGCCGCGGGGGACCGGGTGATGGCGACGGCGCGACGCCCCGAGACACTGGCGGACCTGGTGGAGACGGGCGGCGAGCGGGTGCGCACCGCCCGGCTGGACGTCACCGACGCCGCGTCCGTCGACGCGGCGGTGGCCGAGACCCTGTCGGCGTTCGGCCGGATCGACGTCGTGGTGAACAACGCCGGCCACGGGTCGGTGGGAGCCGTCGAAGAGCTCGACATGGCCGATCTGCGCGCGCTGATGGAGGTCATGTTCTTCGGAGCGGTGGCCGTGACCAAGGCGGTCCTGCCGCATCTGCGCAGGCAGGGGAGCGGGACGATCGTCCAGATGAGCTCGATGGGCGGACAGCTCAGCATGCCGGGGTTCGGCGCCTACTGCGCCGCCAAGTTCGCCCTGGAGGGACTGTCGGAAGCGCTCGCCGCCGAGGTCGCGCCCTTCGGCGTACGAGTGCTGATCGTGGAGCCGGGCGCGTTCCGCACCGAGTTCGGCGGCCATCGTATGCACCGCTCGGAGCCGATCGACGCCTACCAGGTGTCGACGGGCGCGACCCGGGCGTCGGTGGACGACATGGACGGCACCCAGCCGGGGGACCCGGCCAAGGCCGCGCAGGCGATCCTCCAGGTCCTCGACCACGACGAGCCTCCGCTGCGGCTCGCCCTGGGCGACGACGCGGTCGACGGCATTCGGGCCCACCACGACATGCTCCGCGCGGACCTGGACGGCTGGGAGAAGCTCAGCCGAGCGATGAGCGTTTAGAGTTGCCGGGGTGACCGCTGATCATGACGATGACCTCGTGCCACTGCTCGGCCGGGCATGGGGGACCGCTACCCACCGGGACGCGCTGGCCGACCTCGTCGGGCTCGGCTGGACGCCGTGCGGGGTGGGTGACTGGGCCGTCGGGCTGCGTTCGCCGGGGGGCCTGCTCGCGGCGCGGATCTGCCCCTTCGACCCGGCGTACCCCGCCTTCCTGGAGCTGTGCCGCCGCTGCCCCGGCAACCCGCACCTGCCGCGGGTGGCGCTCACGGAGGCACTCGACGGCGGCGGCTCGCTCACGGTCCTGGAGTTCCTGGCTCCGGCCGAGCAGGCCGAGGCGGCGCAGGTCGCCCGGCGGTGGCGCGAGGGGGCGGGCGACGAGGCGTTCGACGCCGTACGGCGCACCGCCCTCGCCGTGGACGAGGAATGGCGGGCGCGGATGCCGTGGTGGGACGGGATCGACCTCAACCACGGCAACGTCCGCCGGGCGGTGGACGGGAGGATCGTGCTCGTCGACGTCTTCTGCATGGACGGGGCGTCGCTCTACCGCCAGGTGCTCGACGACTCCGCCGTCGTGCGCGAACGCCTGTCCGCCGCCGCGACGCGACACCTGCTGGACATCCCGTTCATCGCCCGCGAGAGCTCTCCGGCCGAGATCGAGGCGCTGCGCGCGGCGTGGCGGGCGGGGGCCGCGGTCACATCGTGAGCTCGGGGTGCCTGGAGCGGCCGAGGTCGGTCAGCCGTTCGTTCAGTGCCCGGGTGTCCGCCGCGGGCGGCAGGACCTTCAGCACGCCGCGAACGCGGTCGTGCCCGATCACGTACCACTGGTCCTCGAGCGCCTCGACCGCCTGCCTGAGGTGTTCGGCGGCCTGATCGCCGTCGGTGGGGGCGTGGGCGGCGGCGAGGTCGGCGAGCAGCACCGAGCGCTGCTTGCCGCCGTTCGGGCCCAGGTCGTCGAGCGCCTTGCGCAGCCGGCGGGCCGCCTCCTCGTGGTTGCCCGCCGTCAGCGCGCTGTAGCCGGCGAAGCCGTCGAGCCGGGCCCGCTCGAAGAAGTCCAGCCAGTGCGGGTCGTCGCCGCCCGCGTCCACCATGTGGTCGGCACGGTCGATGTGGCGCATGCACTCCTTCGGCTCGCCGCAGCGGGCCGAGATCTCCGACGCCACGCAGTGCAGCCACGCCCTGGTCAGCGGGCCGACGCCGTGCCAGGCGTGCGCGAAGGCCGCGTCCAGCAGGCCCAGGGCGTCCGTACGGTTGCCCTCGAACCCCGGCACGAACGCCGCGTGGGCGAGCACGGCGGCGGCGAGCGGATGGTCGCCGCACTCCCGGGTGGCAGACAGGGCCATCCGGTAGAGCCGCGCGGCGGTGGGGCTGTCGTTCAGGTCGAAGAAGGCGACCCTGCCCGACAGCAGGGCCGAGCGCGCGGCCGCCTCGGCCAGCGTCTGCCTGACCGCTCCCTCCGGCGCCGCACGCAGCAGGCTCATGCCGAGCCGGGTGTGCGCGACCGACGCCTGGAAGATGTCGTCCGGCGGCGAGGTCCAGTAGAGGGCGGCCTGCTTGTCGACGACCCGGGCGAACGCCTCGGCCGACTCGGCGTCGACCCCGCGCCCGCGTTCCACCGCCGCGGGAAGACGCTCGCCGCCCTCACCGAGGAGCGGAGCGAGCACGCCCGCGCTGAGGAGCCCCCGTAGGAACGTGGAGCGGTCGATGCCTTCTGCGACGATCATGCTCAGCAGCCTCCGTATCTCGTCCACCACCTCCGTGACGGGCCGCATGGCCATCTCGTCGGGGGTGAGCAGTCCCAGCTCGCTCGCGGGCTTGTCGAAAATCGTCACGAGATGCTTGCGGTAGCGCGGATCCGGCCACCGCTCGCCGGTCTCCCACCGCCGCACCGTGTTGGCCGTCAGGCCGGTGTCCTTCTCGTCGCACGACCGCATGGACGTACGGATGCGCTCGCACAGCTCCTCGTAGGACCACCCGCGCTGCAGGCGTTCCCACGCGAGCTGGCGGTTCGGCGGATGGCGGTGGTTGGCCGGCATGTCGCACCCCCAGCACACTGCGTCAGCGTGACACGCTGACACTACGGGAGATTCCGTGTTCGCGTGGCTACTGGTTGTGATTGGACGTCCTCTGGCTGATACTCCAACCGCTCTAAAAGCGCTTAGCTTGGCCCACTTCCGCGAGCAGCCGTTGGAGATGGGTGACATGACCACGTTGGAGGACATCGCACGGGTCCATACCGGCTGGATCATCTGGCGGTCGGACGTCGGCCGTTGGTGGGCGACCAGGCGCGGGCCGGTGGACCTCGACGCGATCCGCATGGGATGCGCGATGACGCTCGACGCCGACGACCCCGAGGCCCTCGCCGCCGCTCTGGCCGCTCAGGCCGAGTTGATCGCCGAGTTCGCCGCCGACCCCGCCGCCGCCGGGTGACCGGGGGCCGCGGCGCGGTCAGCGGCCGTGCCGGAGACGGTCTCTGATGTAGTCGACGACGTGGACCGCGCAGGCGCCGTTGTCGGCGCCTGCGCGATCGGTGACGGTGAACTCGGCCGGCGACGGACACGACGACCCACCCCAACTGCACCGGCGTTCGTGCCCCTTCGTGCCCGGCCGGTAGTCGTCCGCTTCCCAGAATTTGATCTGCAACAGGTCCATCCGCCCGGCCCTCCGCTGTTCAGACGAGGAGATCGGCCCGAAGGACCTCCGTCTGGAGGATGCGCTCGATCTCCTTCTCGTCCGCATTGTGTCCCGTCTGCCGCCGCAGTTCCTTCCGTACGGCGTCGAGGATCACCGGCGTGAGAAGAACTCGGACGAGAGACTTCGGGGCCGTCGCCGCGCGGGCCTTCCAGAGGTCGTCTATGAGGCGGCGCTTGAACGCCTCCTTGCTGAGGTAGAAGAGCGCGTCGGCCTTCCCGCCGAGCCCGCCTTCGTCCAGGAGATCGACCTCCAGGGCCAGATCGATGACGACGGGGAGGCCGCCGGTGAGGTGGTAGACCTGCCACACCTGCCCGTTCGTCAGCACCATCCATTCGACGCCCTCGTTCACCGCGTACATCTGCACCTGCCGCAGGTGTTTGACGCCCAGTTTCTGCGTGCACCGCTTGACCTCGATGAACGCGGCGAGCTGCTTGTCCACGCGTATGCCGTAGTCGGCGAATTCTCCTTTGACCTGGTATTCGGTCGTGAGGTCTTCGTATTTGTCGTATCCCAGTCCTTCGCAGAGGAAATCGGTGACGAGCAGCCGGGTGTCGCCCTCGTTGGCGTCGCGGGCGACGAGGTCGCTGAGCGGCTTGCCGTACCGGCGGATCGCGGTGCGAATGCGATTGCGCGCCTCGGATTCCCACTTCGGCATGGTCCGCGGCGTGGCGGACGCCTTCCGGGTCCCGCGCGCGTCGCTCTCATTCCTGATGGCGGCCGGGGTGGCATCGGGTGCGGCAAGGGCCTCGGAGGTCTGATCATTCATCGGGTGCACCTTCTCCTCGCTGCGGCTCGGGCCGTTTCGTGGTCACGGGTGTAACGGTGTTGGACGCGTTTCCGCTCCCGAATGATTACCGCTGTAAATATCTGTTCGGCAACAAAGAACAATGCCGACTATTTCGACCTAATGCCGCTTTATTGGGAAATGTCTGTCATGTGAGCCTGCGGTGCTGCTGCCGCTTCGTCGAGCGCGCCTTCCGCGTCAGCGGCCCCGCTATCCTGAGTCGGTGCCGGATCTCACCGACCGTCCTTTGCTGTTTCTCGACGTCGACGGTCCGCTCATTCCGTTCGGGGTCCCCGAGTGGCGCCTCCGGGAGCACCCAGGCGACCGGGCGGCGTGGTCATCGCTACCGGAAGGGGCCAACCCGCTGCTGGCGAGGATCGATCCCCGGAACGGGGCACGGCTGTCGTTGCCGTGCGACATCGTGTGGGCGACGACCTGGATGGCCGATGCGAACGAGGTGATCAGCCCCTTGCTCGGCCTGCCTGAGCTGCCGGTGGTGGACTGGCCGGACTCGGATGAGGGTGGGCCGGTGCACTGGAAGACTCGCGGCCTGGTCGCCTGGGCGGGTGAGCGCCCGTTCGTCTGGGTCGACGACGAAATCACTCAGGCTGATCGTGCCTGGATGTCCCTGCATCATCACGGACAGGCGCTCCTCCATCGCGTTGATCCTCGTCGCGGGCTGACCCATGTCGATTTCGTGGCGATCGCCGACTGGTTGGCGCAGCTGTAGCTGATTGGGTCGCCGTCTCGCGCGTCGGCCTCCGGGTGGGGGCTTTCCGCTTCAGGTGCATCTCGCTATAGTGCGGATTGCAATAAGGCAATGGGGGAGTGATGGCACGAGGACGGGCGGACAGGGACCTGGTCGGGCTGACGGTGCTCGCCCTGCTGTCCGTACGGCCCGCCCATCCCTACGAGCTGCACCGGTTCGTCATCGACACGCACAAGGACTACATCGGCGGCCTGCCGCGCAGCCTCTACCACGCGGTCGACCGGCTGGCCCGCGAGGAGCTCATCGCCCCCGTGGAGACCAGCAGGGAGGGCCGCCGGCCGGAGCGTACGGTCTACCGGGTGACCGAGGAGGGGCGGGCCGAGCTGAGCACCCGGCTCCGCCGCCTCCTGGAACAGCCGGACGGCGACACCAAGGTCTTCCTGGCCGCGGTGTCGCTGATGGGATGCCTTCCTGTTCCCGAGGCGGAGCGGGCGCTGAGCACCCGTGCCGCCACGCTGGAGGGCGCGATCGTCTCCGCCGACGCGCACATCGCGGCGCTCACCGGATCCGGCCTGCCGCGCGTGCTGGTCCTGGAAGTGGAGTACGACCGGGCGATGAAGGCCGCCGAGCTGGAGTGGGTCCGCGCGACCCTCGCCGAGATCCGGTCCGGCCAGATCTCCTGGAGCGCCGATTCGAACAGCGGACAGCTCGACCGACAGTGACGCGCCGGCCGGATGCGCCAACATCCGGCCGGCGCCGGACCCGACCACCGCGAAGCGGCCGATCAGGGCTCGCACTCCGAAGGATAGGCGGCTTCGCGGTCATCCGAGAGGAGCCGCACACCATGTCCGACGACATCCACCGCCTGCTCGACGCGCTGACCGCGGCCTGGAATGACGGAGACGCCGCCGCCTTCGCCGGGACGTTCACGGAGGACGCCGACTACGTGACGTACTTCGGGGCCCGGATGGAGGGCCGCCGGGCCATCGAGGACAGCCACCGGGCGCTGTTCGAGGGCCCGCTGAAGGGGTCCCGGCTGGGCGGGCCCGCCACCGCGCCGCCACTGCGGAAGATCCGCTTCCTGAGCCCGGACGTGGCGCTGGTCGTGACCACCGGGGGCTCGGCCCTGCCGGACGGCACGGCCGGCCCGGGCCGCGACTCGATCATGACGTTCACCGCGGTCAGGGAGGGTGACGGCTGGCGCTTCGCGTCGTTCCAGAACACGCGGATCGGCACGCCGTGACGTCCGCGGGAACCCTTCTGTGCGAGGTGCGCGGCGTGGTCGAGGCGCCGGTCGAGCGCGTGGCCGGCCTGCTCCTGCACGTACGGCCGGGGCCGGTGGGGCGTGACAACTGCTTCCCGCTGGCGGAGCACGGCGGGACGCTCACGGGCGGGCCGGACCGGTTCGTGCTCGCCGCGCCCGGCCACACGATGACGGTCGAGGTGGGCCCGGACCTGCTGGCCACGCAGGGCGGCTGGTGGTATCGGGGCGAATACCGCCTCGCGCCCGATCCGACCGGCACGCTGCTCGTCCACCAGGTCCGCAACGTGGCCGAGAGCCTGCGCTGGGGAGTGCCCCTCGTCAACGGGTTCTTCCGGCAGCTCGGTCCGCGGACGCGCGACGGCTTCGCCGTACTGCTCGACCGGGTGGGCGCCGAGCTGAACTGCCGGGCCCGCCTGCTGGACAGGCGCTGAAGAGGTCCCGGAGTGGATGTGCCCGCGCTACGGGAAGTGACGTCTGTCACATCGCGTGATGTCACGTCTCAGTGATCAGCGGTGTCCTGAGGGCATGACCGAACACAACACGCTCCACAAGGTCGTGGTCATCGGTGGCGGTTACGCCGGAACGCTCGCGGCCAATCGCCTGCGGGCGCGCGATGACGTCGACGTCACCCTGGTCAACCCCCGTCCGGAGTTCGTCGAACGCATCCGGCTGCACCAGTTCGTGGCCCGTACCGGCGACGCCACGATCGACTACGGCACGCTGCTCGGCGAGGGCGTCCGCTTGGTCGTCGACAGCGGCACGCGCATCGACACCGCCGCGCGCAGGGTACGGCTGGCGTCGGGTCGTACCTTGGACTACGACTACGTCATCTACGCGGTCGGCAGCACGGCGGCGACACCCTCATCGGTGCCCGGCGCGGGCGAATTCGCGTTCGACATCGCTGAGTTGGAATCCGCGCGGCGGCTGCGCGCCAGGCTGGAGGAGTTGCCCCTCGATGCTCCGGTCACCGTGATCGGCGGCGGGTTGACCGGCATAGAGACGGCCGCCGAGCTGACCGAGCAAGGACGCAGGGTCACGCTGGTGTGCGGCCGCGCCCTGGCCCCGACGTTCAGCGCACCTGGCCGCCGATACATCGCCAAATGGCTGACCCGGCACGGTGTCGCCGTGCTCGAGGCCGCTGCGGTGAGCCAGGTGCGGCCGGACGCGGTCGTCCTTTCCGACGGTTCCGCCGATGGCGGGGTGCGTCCGAGCGCGCTCACCATCTGGACGGCCGGTTTCGGCGTGCCGGCGCTGGCCGCCGCGAGCGGGCTGCGTACCGACGCGCTCGGCCGGCTGCTCACCGACGAGACGCTGACCAGCGTCGACGACGATCGCGTCGTCGCGGCCGGCGACGCCGCCGCGCCGTCGGGTCAGCCGCTGCGGATGAGCGGCTACGCCGCCGGGCCGCTCGGGGCACGGGCCGCCGACACCGTGCTGAGCCGGATCGCGGGAACCGAACCGGCGGTGATCGACCTGGCCTTCACGGGAGCGTGCGTCAGCCTCGGCCGGCGCGCGGGGATCCGGCAGCTGGCCCGCAAGGACGACACCGCGGTGAACGTCTTCATCGGCGGCCGCATGGGCGCGGTGATCAAGGAGGTGACCTGCAAGTTCGTGGTGGCGAAGCGGATCCGCCTCGAGGCGCGCAAGCCGGGTTCCATGACCTGGCCCAAGGGCGGCCCGCGTTTTGAGCAGCCGGCCTCCGCCGCGCGGGTGGTCACCTCCCCGTGAGCACCGACGAGCACGCCGAGCGGTTCACCCTGTTGCGGCCGCTGCTGTTCACGATCGTCTACGAGATCCTCGGCTCGGTGACCGAATCCGACGACGTGCTGCAGAACAGCTATATGCGGTGGGCGGAAGTCGACCTCGCGACGGTGCGGGACACCAAGTCGTATCTGGCACAGCTGGTGACCCGGCAGGCGCTCAACGCCATGCGGACGAGCGCGCGCCGTCGCGAGGACTACATCGGCTCGTGGCTGCCCGAGCCGCTGCTGCTCGACGAGAACGACGCGTCGACCGATGTGCTGCTCGCCGAGTCGGTGTCGATGGCGATGCTCGTCCTACTCGAAACGCTCACCCCCGATGAGCGTGCGGTGTTCGTGCTGCGCGAGGTGTTCGGCTTCGAGTACCACGACATCGCCGCGGCGGTGGGCAAATCCGTGGCGACGGTGCGCCAGGTGGCGCATCGCGCTCGCGAGCACGTACGGGCGCGGCGCAAGCGCTTCGAGCCCGCCGACGCCGCCACGACCGCGCGGATCACCGAGCGGTTCATGACCGCGGCGGCCACCGGTGACCTGGAAGGGCTGCTCTCGCTGCTCGCGCCGGACGTCACCTGGACCGCCGACAGCGGCGGCAAGACCACCGCAGCGCGCCGGCCGGTGGTGGGCGCGGAAAAGGTGGCCGCGGTCCTCATGAACCTGTTCCGTCTGGAGCGGCTGGCGGACCTGCGGATCGAGAGGGTCAACTGCAACAACACGCCCGCGATGGTCCTCAGCGGCGAGCGCCTGGAAGGGGTCTTCCTGATCGAGATCGCCGATGGGAAGATCACCAACTTCTACGCCATCCGGAACCCGGACAAACTTCTCGCGGTGGCGGTGCCGCGTCAGATCAGCCGGTAGGAGCGGGCGGCAGAGGTCGCCATCGCGCATGTCCGTCACGCGGGCCGGAGGCCTGCACATACGGACGATGGAGACGCTCGATCAGCGGGGACGAGACGGGTGTCACGGTGGAGCCCGCGGACGGGTCGCGCGTGCGGGCCGGCTACCTCGTCGGCTGCGACGGCGGCCGCAGCACCGTGCGCCGGCTCGCGGGCATCGACTTCCCCGGCACCCCGGCCACGATGACCGCGCTGCTCGGCGACATCGAGCTCGCCGAGCCGCCCGCGGACGACATCTTCCAGGAGCGGCGCGAGCACGGCAGTTTCTCGGTGCTGTCATTCGGCGCGGGCTGGCGCCGGGTGCTGACCAACGAGTTCGATCACGTCGCCGACCGGGACGAACCGGTGACCCTGGAGACCCTCCGCACGGCCTTGATCAGGATCGCCGGGACGGATTAGGGCATGCACTCGCCGCGCCGGCTCTCCCGCCATGGCGACGCGGCGCGCCAGGCCGGCCGTTACCGAGAGGGCCGGGTTCTCCTCGCCGGCGACGCCGCGCACATCCACTTCCCGGCGGGCGGTCGGCGGGCGGTCAGGGCCTGAACACGGGTGTGCAGGACGCGGTCAACCTCGGCTGGAAGCTCGCCGTCGTCGTCCGCGGCCAGGCCCCGGATGTGCTGCTCGGCACCTACCAGGCCGAACGCCACCCGTCGCCGCCCGCGTCCTGCACAACACCCGCGCCCAGACCGCCCTCTGGCGGGTGGACGATCACACCTCCGCGCTGCGCGAGGTGCTGGGCGATCTCATCGGCATCGATGAGGCACGGCTGCGCCTGGCCGGCATGATCACGGCGACCGACATCAGGTATCCGATGGAGGGGACGGACGACCTCCTCGGCCGGCGGATGGATCTCGGTGGTTTACCGCCGCTCGACGAGGTCGTGGACGGCTGGGCGGACCGAGTCGATCTCGTCCGCGCCCGTCCTGCCGAGGGCTCCGATCTCGGCGCGGACGCCGTACTCATCCGCTCCCGACGGACATGTCGCCTGGGTCACCCGCGCCCGCGAGCGGCCGGACCCGGACGCTCTCCGGACCGCCCTCACGACGTGGCTCGGCCCGGCCGGCCTTCGCCGTGCGCAGGTACACCAGCCCGCCCCGCCAACCCCGGATCAGTGCGCAAATCCCGCTCCACTCAGCTCAGCCGGGCTGCCCGGTCCGCCTGCTCGACGGCCACTGAAAGAGATCCCCGGACCGGCCCGGCCGGGGGCCGGTCCGGGGGACGTCGGCAGGGCGTCAGCCCTTCTCCGCGCCCTCGTTCGCGCCGCGTACGAAGTAGCGCTGGAACACCACGAAGATGACCGCCACCGGGACCGTGGCGAGCACGGCGGCGCCCAGCTTGAGCGGATACTGCGTGCCCTTGCCGAGCGAGCCGCTCACCAGGTCGGCGATCCCTCGCGGCAGCGTGAACAGTTCC
Organism: Microbispora sitophila; assembly: GCF_014892245.1. Classification (NCBI taxonomy): domain Bacteria; kingdom Bacillati; phylum Actinomycetota; class Actinomycetes; order Streptosporangiales; family Streptosporangiaceae; genus Microbispora; species Microbispora sitophila. The sequence continues at coordinate 330,879 of NZ_JADBGC010000001.1, forward strand.
GGACTCTGCACCGCCACGAGCGTGTGCGCGAACTCGTTCCAGCTTCCCTGGAAGGAGATGATCGTGAGGGTGATCAGGGCCGGCCGCGCCATCGGCAGCACCACCGACCAGAAGGTCCGCCACACCCCCGCGCCGTCGATGCGTGCGGCCTCCTCCACGCTCACCGGGACCGACTCGAAGAACTGCTTCATGATGAAGACGCCCGCGGCGTCCACGATCAGGGGCAGGATCAGAGCCGTGTAGCTGTCGTACAGGCCGAACTGGTTGAGCACCAGGAACTTCGGCACGAACAGCACCACGGGCGGCACGGCCATGACCCCGATGACCGCGGAGAACAGCGCCTTGCGGCCGCGGAAGCGGATCCGTGCCAGCGCGTACCCGGCCATCGAGCACAGCAGCACCCGCCCGGCGGTGACCAGGATCGTCACCAGCACCGAGTTGCCCAGCCAGAGGGGCAGGTCGGTGTTGAGGAAGACCTTCTCGTAACCGCTGGTGGTGAAGGGGTGGGGGATGGGCGACAGCGCGTTCGCGGCGGCGTCAGGCTCGGTCTTGAACGAGTTCGCGACCTGGATCACGAACGGGTAGAGGAAGACCAGCGCGAAGAAGACCAGCACGAAGTAGCCCGCGAAGGTGGAGGCGAGCGAGCGGGGGTCCCGGCGGTGCACGGTCACGACCTCCTCGTACGGCGGGCGGGGTCGCGGTCGCGCATGATCCACCGCTGGACCAGCGCGAGCACGACGATGATGGCGAACAACACGAACGAGATGGCCGTCCCCGAGCCGTACTCGAAGCTCCGGAAGGCCGTCTGGTACGACAGGAAGGCCGGGGTGAGGGTGGTCTTGGCCGGGTTGCCCTGGCTCATCACGTAGACCTGGTCGAAGACCTGCCAGGTCGCGATGAGGCCGAGCGTCAGCACCAGGAACAGCGTGGGCTTCAGCAGCGGGAGCGTGATGTGCCGGAACCGCTGCCAGCGCCCGGCCCCGTCGAGCATGCCGGCCTCCTCCAGCGTCACCGGGATGTCCTGGAGGGCGGCCAGGAACATCAACATGAACGTTCCAGACGTCGTCCATACGACCAGCATGATGATCGTGCACATCGCCACGCTGGGCCCGGACAGCCACTCCCACCACGAGAGCCCGAACGGCCCGCCGTCCGTCAGCGCCGCCGGCGGGTCGGCCGGGTCGACCAGGCCGAGCCCACCGAGCAGCAGGTGGAGCACGCCCCGCGAGTCGGAGAACCACTGCGGGCCGTCGATCCCGAACAGCTTCAGCAGGCTGGTCACGGCGCCCGAGTTGGCGAAGATGAACAGGAACACGACGCTGATCGCCACCGAACTGGTGACCGAGGGGAAGAAGAACGCGGCGCGGAAGAACGTCTTCCCCTTCAGCATCCGGCTGTTCACGATCAGGGCGAGGCCCAGCGCCAGGACCGTCTGGGCCGGCACGACGATCGCGACGTAGTAGAAGTTGTTGCGCACGCTCGTCATGAAGTCCTGGCGGGCCAGGCCGTCCTCGGTGAACAGCCGGGTGTAGTTCTCCGTCCCCACGAACGGCACGCCCGAGCGGAACGGGCTGCCCTGGCCGTTCCAGTCGGTGAGGCTGACCCACATCGCCATCAGGATCGGCAGCAGCATGAACAGGCCCAGGATCACCACCACCGGCGCCACGAACAGCCAGCCCGCGATGTTCTCCCGCACGGCGGCACTCAGCCGGGGCCCGGGCCGCGTGGCCCGTGCGGGTGCGGTGTCGGCCACGGTCACTCCTTCCGGTCGGCGGGGCCCCGGCCGTCACCGGCCGGGGCCCGTCGTCTCGCGTCGGCTCTCGCGTCAGCCGAGGGCGGCCTGGGTGTTCTTCTGCAGACGCTCCAGCAGCGCCTTCGGGTCGCTGGAGGTGAGCTTCTGGATGCCGGTGTCGAAGTCGGCCAGGACGCTGTCCATCTTCGGCGCGTTGACCGGGCCCTGGGCGTAGTCGGCGCCGTTCACGAACGGGCCGTCGGCGGGGAACTCCTTGGTGTAGGCGCCCTTCGCCGACTGCCGCGAGGGCATGACGCCGAAGGCCTTGGCGAAGGCCATCTGCTGGTCGACGGTGGTCATCGCCTCGACGAAGTCGATCGCCTGCTGCTTGTACTTGCTCTTGGCCGAGATGCCCCAGCAGTTGGTGAACGACAGCGTGCCCTTGCCCTTGGGCCCGGCCGGGAGCTCGTGCACGCTGTACTTCACGTCCGGGAAGTCGGCCTTGAGGGCGCCCTTGATCCAGTTGCCTTCGATGGTCATCGCGGCCTTGCCCTTGCCGAACGCCTCACCGCCCCAGCCCGCGTCGAGCTGGCTGGGGAACTGGGCGAGCTTGTCCTTGAGCAGCGACTGGACGTACTCGAGGGCCTTGAGGTTCTCCGGGGTGTCCGCCGTCGCCTGCTTGCCGTCGGGGCTGGTGATCCAGCCGCCCGCCTGCACCAGGAACGCGCCGACCCGGTCGCGTGTGTCGCCGATCGCGAGCGGCGTGACGCCCTTGGCCTTGAGCTTCTCGCTCACCGCCGTGAGCTGGTCCCAGGTGGTCGGCACGTCGCCCTCGCCCAGCCCGGCCTTGGCCCACAGGTCGTCGTTGATCACCAGGGCGAGGGTGGAGAAGTCCTTCGGCGCGCAGTAGAACTTGCCGTCGTAGGTGAACGTGGTGCGCAGGCTCGGGTAGAAGTCCGACGCCCCGGACAGCTTGTCGGCGTACGGCTCCAGCGCGCCCACGCTGGCGTAGTCGGCGAACCGGGAGGCGTCCACGTAGAACACGTCGGGCGGGTTGTCACCCGCGAACGCCTGGCCGAGCTGCTGGGCGAGGTCCTGCGCCGGGGTCACGGTCGCCTTCGAGCCCGATTTCGTCGCCCAGGCCGCGGCGGCGTCCTTCACCGCGGTGGTCTCCGCGTCGCCCGAGGAGCCGATGAGGATCTGCAGCTCGGCGGGGCCGCTGCTCTGCTGGGCGGGAGCGGCCGCCTTGTCGTCGTCGAAACCGCTGCCGCAGGCGGCCGAGGCAAGGAGGGCGGCGCAGGCGGCGCCGAGCGCCGCCGTCCGTACGGTTCTGTTCTTCATGAGGATTCCCGATCTTCGTTGAGGGGGACGCGCCGGTTCACGCCGACTGGCGGACGACCAGCGAGGGTTCGAGCAGCACGTTCGCCGGCGGTTCGCCGGGGTCCGTCTGGCCGTCGAGAAGTGTGGTGAGGAGCGCCACGCAGTGCGCGGCGGCCTGCGCCAGCGGCTGGCTCAGGCTGGTCAGGCCGACGGCCTTGGCCACCGGCGTGTCGTCGAAGCCGATCACCGCGACCGGCCGTTCCGCCGCGTCGCTGCCCGGCCGCCAGGCGAGGCCGGGGGAGCGGGCGGCGTGCAGCGCGCCGAGCGCGAGCGAGTCGCTGGCGCAGACGAGCGCGGTCACCCCGAGGTCCGACCGCAGCAGGTCGTGGGCGGCCTTCTCGCCGTCGGCCACGCCGTCGCTGGTGGCCCGGCTCAGGCCGGCGGGGTCCACGCCCGCCGCGGCGAGCGTGCGCGCCCACCCCTCGCGGCGGTCGTCGCCGACCCCGGAGCCGGACGGCCAGCCGAGAAAGCCGATCACGCGATGGCCGGTGTCGAGCAGGTGGCGGGTCGCCGCGGCAGTGCCGGCCGCGCCGTCCACGTCCACCCAGGCATGGGAGGTGCCCGTGGAGTTCGCGCTCCAGGGTCGTCCGAAGGTGACGAACGGCACCTTGTGGTCCAGCAGCCAGGCCGTCCGCAGGTCGCCGTGGTGGGTGCTGGTCAGCACGAACGCGTCCGGCTCGTACGCGCCGAGCAGGTCCTCGAACGTGTCGACCTCGGCCTGGTCGTCGTCGGCCGTGTAGAGCAGCACCCGGTAGCCGGACCGCGCCGCCGACTCGGTCAGGCCGTGCAGGAAGCGGTCGAGCACCGAGCCGTTGATGCCGTCCCGGTCGGGCTCGATCCGGATGGCGATCAGCCGGGACCGGCCGGTGCGCATCTGGCGGGCCGCCTGGTTGACCCGGTAGCCCAGCTCCTCCACCGCCCGCAGCACCCGCTGCCTGGTCTCCTCGCGCACGACGTCGGGGCTGTTCAGGACGTTCGAGACCGTCTGGCGTGACACGCCGGCGAGCCGGGCCACATCGGCGATCGTCACCTTTTCGGTCATGTCCTGCCCTTCTAGGGGTTTGAACGTTCAAGGAGGAGTAAGGCATGATTAGATCGATCAAAATAAACTGAGTGTTTCGCAATGTGCACCCCCGGCGACCACATGTCAAGGTCAAGGCCGGCGATTCGATCCAGGAGGGCCCATCGGTGCTCGTCGGAGCCACGCCCGGTCCGGGTGGCGAGTTCGCCACCGGCGAGGCGTACCGCCTGCAACCGCCACTGCACGAGCTGGTCAGCACCGTCATGGCGCCGACCGGGGCGCTGAGCGGCGCTGACGGCCAGATCCGCCCCTTCGGCGTCCAGGGGCTCTTCCACGCCGATCACCGGGCGTTGTCGCAGGCGACGCTGCTCGTGAACGGCCGCGAGCCCGAGGCGATCGGCCACGTCCACGAGGAGGCCGGGCGCACCCGGTTCGTCTCGCTCGCCCGCTGGCTCGGCGACCCCCACCCCGACCCCACCGTCCGGCTCGAACGCGTCCGCGAGGTCGGCGCGTACGGCATGAGCGAGCGCGTGGAGATCACCTCCACCGCATCGGTCGCCGTGACCGCCTCGGTCACGGTCGAGCTGGCCTGCGACTTCGCGCCGATCGAGGTGGTCAAGTCGGGTGGCGACACCGCGCCGGCGAAGCCTGGCGGCCCCGATCCGGGTCCCGGCGGCGTGTCGTGGCGGAACGGCGGCATCCGGGTCACGGCCGTGGGCGAGGACGCCCGCGCGGAGACCGGCGACGGCGCCCGGTTGTGCTGGGAGCTGAGCCTGGCGCCGGGCGGGTCGGCGACGCTGCGCTGGGAGGTCGTCGTGGACGACCCCGCCGCCGTCGTCGTCACGCCGGCCAGGACGCTGGAGTGGACCAGGCCCGAGGTCACCGCCGCCGACCGGCGGCTGACCCGGTTGCTGAACCAGTCGCTGGAAGACCTGCGGTCGCTGCGGCTGGCGGAGGCCGGCGCGCCCGGCGACACCTTCCTCGGCGCCGGCGTGCCCTGGTTCCTCACGCTTTTCGGGCGCGACAGCCTGTGGGCCGCTCGGATGCTGCTGCCACTCGGCACCGACCTCGCCGCCGGCACACTGCGGGTGCTCGCGCGCCGGCAGGGCACGCGGGTGGACCCCACCTCGGGCGAGGCGCCGGGGAAGATCATGCACGAGCTGCGGCGGCACGAGTTCACCGTCGAGGGCAACGGCCTGCGGCTGCCCGCCGCCTACTACGGCACGATCGACGCCACCCCTCTGTGGATCAGCCTCCTGCACGACGCCTGGCGGTGGGGGATGCCCGAGCGTGAGGTCGCGGCGCTGCTGCCGAACATGGAGGCCGCGCTCGGCTGGCTCGCCGACTTCGCCGACCCCGACGGCGACGGGTTCGTGGAGTACATCGACACCTCCGGCAGCGGTCTGGCCAACCAGGGCTGGAAGGACTCCGGCGACTCCATCCGCTTCCATGACGGCAGCCAGGCCAAGCCGCCGATCGCGCTCGTGGAGGTGCAGGGCTACGCGTACGAGGCGGCCAGGAACGCGGCGTCGCTGCTGCAGGCGTTCGGCCGGCCCGGCGCGGGCCGGTGGAACGAGCACGCCGACGCGCTGGCCGAGCGGTTCCGCGCCCGGTTCTGGGTGGACGGCCCGCACGGGCGCTTCCCCGCGCTCGCGCTCGACACCGACAAGCGGCCGGTGGACGCGCTCACCAGCAACATCGGCCACCTGCTCGGCACCGGCCTGCTGTCGGAGGAGGAGTCGGCCCAGGTCGCGAAGCTGCTGGCCGCCCCGATGATGAGCGGCGGCTACGGGCTGCGCACGATGTCGTCCGGCGACGGCGGCTTCAGCCCGCTGTCTTACCACTGCGGCTCGATCTGGGCGCACGACACCGCCATCGTGCTCGCCGGGCTGGCCAGGGCCGGGTTCGGCGCGCAGGCCGCCGGGCTCGCCGAAGGGCTGCTCGCGGCGGGGGAGGCGTTCGGCTACCGGCTGCCCGAGCTGTACGCCGGGGACGGCGCCGGTCCGCGCCCCGGTCTCGGCAGGCCCATGCCCTACCCGGCGGCCTGCCGTCCCCAGGCGTGGTCGGCCGCCGCGGCCGTGACGATCGCCCACGCCGCGCTCGGCCTGTATCCCGACGTGCCGGCGGGGCGGGTGCTGCTGCGGCCCATGGCCGGGGCGCCGCTCGGGGCGCTGTCGGCCAGCGGGCTGCGGGTGGCGGGCGCGGAGGTGAGCGTCGCCGTGGACGCGTCGGGTCGCGCCACCGTCACCGGGCTGCCGCCGGGTGTCGACCTCGACGTCCGGTGACGAGCTCGGTCGATCAACCGAAGATAGCCTGGCCGCATGCTGCGGACTCGCCCCACTGTCCACGAGGACCTCGCCCGCCTCGTCGAGTGGGAGACCGACCCTGACACCTCGGTCTGGCTCGGCGAGACCGGCCGCGACTGGCACGAGCGTGCGCTGGCCGATCCGAATCAAGATCACATCCTTGCCGAGCGCGACGGCGCCCTGTCGGGCTTCGCCGTGCTCGCGGGCATCCGCAGAACAGACCGTGTCCTGGAGCTTCGCCGGATGGTGGTGAGTCCCGCCCAACGGGGTGCAGGCCGTGGGCGGGCACTGTTGAGAGCGGCCCTGGCCTGTGCCTACGAGCACCACGGAGCCGGCCGCGTCTGGCTGGACGTCAAGGCGCACAACCGGCGGGCGCGGGCGCTCTACGAGTCCGAGGGCTTCGCGGTCACCGACGTGCTCGCGGGTGCCGTCGGCGAGCCGGACGGAACGGCCACGGATCTGGTCATCATGGTCCACCGGCCGCGATGACCCCGGCTCCTGGCCTCGGCGCCGCGTTCGCGGCCCGCGCGGCGTGAGACGGCCCTGCCGGTAGCCGGCCAGGCGGAACCGGGGAACCGTGTAAGCGGAGAACCTTGACGAGGTCGAACCTGTTGACATCGCTGTTCCGCAAAGAGAGCATTGCTCTCGAAGCGGAGCGATGACCGGCTCCGTTTGTCGTGTCCAGACGATGGGAGCCGCCATGACCTCCGTCCTGCCTGCCCGTGCCCGGCTGACCGGCCTGTCCTTTCTCGGGGCCGGGATCTCGTTCGTCCTGTATCCCGTGGTCCGGCCGTACTCCGACGAGACCTCGCTGTCCGGGGCCGCCGCGATGGCGTCACCGGCCTGGGTGGCGGCGCACCTTTTCGCGGTGGCCGGGTTCGTCCTGCTCGCGCTGGGAGTGCTCGGGCTGCACCTGCTGCTGGACCCGGTGCTGGACCGTCCGCTCGCGTTGCGTGCCGCCGTGGTGACGTGGATCGGCGCCGGGCTGACCCTGCCGTACTACGGTGCGGAGGTCTTCGGGCTGAACGTCATCGCCGCGAGGGCGGTGCGGGACGACGACGCGTCACTGCTGGCGCTGGCCGACGAGTTCCGGTACGGCCCGGTGGCGGGCGCGATGTTCCTGATCGGGCTCGCGCTGCTCGGGGCCGGCGCGGTGCTGGCCGCGATCGCCGCCGCGCGGTCGGGGATGCTCCCCCGGTGGAGCGCCGCTCCGCTCGCCGCGGGGTTCCTGCTCTTCATCCCCCAGTTCTTCGGCACGCCCGCGATCCGCGTCGCCCATGGCGTGCTGATCGCACTCGGTGCGGTGTGGCTGACCGTGGCGCTGTGGCGGCTGGGACGGCGCTCCTTTTCGCCCGCAGCATGATCGAATAGATGTTCTAATATGATGGGCCTATGACGGCTTTTCAGGCTTCGCTCCTGGACTGGGGTGAGGACGTTCACGTCGGCCCGCTCGGTTCGTCGGTGCGGCGCACTCCCCTGGAGCGCGGCGCCTGGATCGACGTCCGGCCGCACTGGATCGAGGGGGCCGACGCGCTCTTCGAACGCCTGCTTGAGGCGGTGCCCTGGCACGCCGAGCGCAGGCACATGTACGACCGGGTCGTGGACGTGCCCCGCCTGCTGAAGTTCTACGACGAGGACGAGGAGCTTCCCGACCCGGTGCTGGCCCAGGCGAGGGACGCGCTCAACGCCCACTACGAGGAGGAGCTCGGCGAGCCCTTCCGCACGGCCGGGATGTGCCTCTACCGCGACGGCAGGGACAGCGTCGCCTGGCACGGCGACACCATCGGGCGGGGGAGCACGCAGGACACGATGGTCGCGATCGTGTCGGTCGGCACCCCGCGCCCGCTGCTGCTGCGCCCCCGTGGCGGGGGCGGCCCGACGTTGCGGCACGAGCTCGGCCACGGCGACCTCATCGTCATGGGCGGGAGCTGCCAGCGCACCTGGGAGCACGCGATCCCGAAGTCGGCCAAGGTGGTCGGCGCCCGCATCAGCGTCCAGTTCCGCCCGAGAGGCGTGCGCTGAGCTCCTGAGCGCTTGACTGCGCACCGGGCCGAGGGCGGTGGGCGGGCCGTTGACATGTGCGGTTTGCTGGTAGTCCTTGAGTAAGGCCGCGGCAAAGGACCGGCCCAGTCGCGCAAGAAAGGCCACGGATGATCCCGCACCCCTACGTCCCCGCCCCCGCTCGATACGACGACATGCGGTATCGGCGCAGCGGAAGGAGTGGCGTGCTGCTTCCCGAGATCTCCCTCGGGCTGTGGCACAACTTCGGCGACGGCCACCCGCTCGACGTGCAGCGCGCCGTCCTGCGCCGGGCCTTCGACCTCGGCATCACCCATCTCGACCTGGCCAACAACTACGGCCCGCCGTACGGCTCCGCGGAGGAGAACTTCGGCCGCCACCTGCGCGCGGACTTCCGGCCCTACCGCGACGAGCTGTTCATCTCGACGAAGGCGGGCTACGACATGTGGCCCGGGCCGTACGGCGAGTGGGGGTCGCGCAAGTATCTGCTGGCGAGTCTCGACCGGTCGCTGAGCCGGATGGGCCTCGACTACGTCGACGTCTTCTACTCCCACCGGCCCGACCCGGACACCCCCATCGAGGAGACGATGGGCGCCCTCGACACGGCGGTGCGCTCCGGCAAGGCGCTCTACGTGGGAATCTCGAACTACTCAGCGGAGCAGACCGAGCGGGCCGCCGCCGTGCTGCGCGAGCTGGGCACCCCGCTCCTGATCCACCAGCCGCGCTACTCCATGCTGGACCGCTGGGTGGAGGACGGCCTGCTGGACACGCTGGAGCGGGCCGGGGCGGGGTGCATCGCCTACTCGCCGCTGGCGCAGGGCCTGCTCACCGGGCGCTACCTCGACGGCGAGGTGCCGGCCGACTCGCGGATGGCGATCGGCCACTTCCTGAAGCGCGACCGGCTCACCCCTGAACTGCTGGAGACCCTGCGCGGCCTGAACAAGATCGCCCAGGAGCGCGGCCAGTCGCTCGCGCAGCTCGCGCTGGCATGGATCCTGCGCGACCGGCGGGTCACGTCCGTGCTGGTCGGGGCGAGCTCGGTCGAGCAGCTCGAACAGAACGTCGCCGCCCTCGACGCGCCCCCGCTCACCGCCGAGGAGCTGTCCGAGATCGAAAGCCTGCTGTAGGCCATGCGGACGCGGTTCCGGGGCCGGCACACGTGCGCCGCCCCGGCCGTCCGCCTCAGGAGAAGGCGTCGACGCCGGTGAGCTCGCACGACAGGTCCCAGAGCCGGGACGCCTCCTCGGGGTCGATCGCCCACGGCTTGACCCCTCCGGCCATGTCGTCGGCCGTGGCGAGCTCGGCGACGTCGCAGTCCTGGCAGTAAACCCCGCCGTGATCCGCGAGCAGGGGAGAGGTCGCCGCCCAGACCGTCGTGGCCGCGCCCTGCTCCGGAGTCTTGAAGCCCTCCGCCGCCGTGCCGTCGGGAGAGATCCAGCCCAGGGCGATCTGCTCCTCGCGGGGGATGTGCCGCTGGAGGGGAGTGAGAATCTCGCCCGGATGCAGAGAGAAGGCCCGTACGCCGGCGGCGGCCCCGAGCGCGTCGAGGCGCACGGCGAACAGGATGTTCGCCGTCTTCGACTGGCCGTAGGCCAGCCACCTGTCGTACCCGTCCCGGAAGTGGATGTCGTTCCATCGGATCCCGGTCGCGAAGTGGCCGGCGGAGGACACCGACACCACCCGCGACCCTCCGGCGGTCAGGGCCGGGCGGAGGCGGTTGACGAGGGCGAAGTGACCGAGGTGGTTGACCGCGAAGTGGGCCTCCCACCCCGGGCCGACACGGGTCTCCGGGCAGGCCATGATGCCGGCGTTGGCGATGAGGATGTCGATGGTCCTGCCGGTCTCCACGAGCGTTTCCGCGAACACGCGAACGCTGTGCAGGTCCGCCAGGTCGAGTTCGCGGGTCTCCGTGCCCGGGATGTCGCGCAGCGCCTCCTTCGCCGCCGCCGGCCTGCGCGCGGGGACGATCACCTGAGCTCCCGCCGCGCTCAGCGCCCGCGTCGTCTCCAGGCCGAGCCCGGAGTACCCCCCGGTGACCAGGGCCGTCCGCCCGGACAGATCGATCCCCTCGAGCACCTCGCGCGCGGTGCTGCGGGCGCCGAAACCACTGCCGATCCTGTGCTGTGTCGTCATGAGGAGGACGCTAGAAACTAGAGTGTGCTCTAGGTCAAGCTGTACGATCCGCCGCATGAGCGGGAATACGGGTGCCCTGTCGATCGGGCAGGTCTCGGAGGCGACCGGGCTGAGCGTGCACGCGCTGCGGTTCTTCGAGCGTGAGGGGCTCTTCCTCCGTCCGATTCCCCGATCGGCCGGCGGGCAGCGGGTGTACGACCCGGCGGACGTGCAGTGGCTGGTCCTGTGCAACCGGCTGCGCGACTCCGGCATGTCCATCGCCACCCTGCGCAGGTTCGCCGAGCTCGTACGGTCGGGGCCGGGCAACGAGCACGAGCGCCTCGCCCTGCTGGAGGAGCACGAGCGCACCGTCAGGGCACGGATCGCCGAGCTCGACGCGAGCCTCGCCGTCATCCACGACAAGGTGGTCACCTATCGCGGGCACCTGCGCGAGGGGACCGCGGCAGGACTCTGGTCGCCGACGCCGTCACGGTGATCCGGCGGCGTGAGGGGCGCCGCGGTCAGTCGACCTCGGCGCTGCCGTTCACGCGGAGCTTGCGGCGGGCCCGCTCGTAGAAGGTCGTCGTCCCGAGCCGCACCACGCGGGCGGCGGCGCGCAGCGCGGTCACCGTGAGCCGGTCGCCGGGACACAGGTGGCCGCCGATGGTCCCGTCGACCTCCAGGGCGAGCTGCCCGCTGCTCGGGAGCACGTCGAGCGTCACCTCCTCGTCGGCCGACAGGACCAGCGCCCGGTTGAACGCCGAGTGGGCGGCGGCCGGGACGACGAGGAAGCCCTCGACGGTGGGGGAGACGATCGGGCCGCCCGCGGAGAAGCTGTACGCGGTCGACCCGGTGGAGGTGGAGACGATCACGGCGTCGGCGGCGTACCGGACGAACGGCTCGCCGTAGACCGAGACGGAGACGGCCGCGAGCCCGTCGCCGGGGATGCGGACGAGGGCGATGTCGTTGAACGCGGTCACCATCCGGCCGTCGTGGCTGGTCGCCCGGACCGCCATGCGCGGCTCGACCGTGTATCTGTGCTCGTCGATGGCGGACAGCGCGGGCGCCAGCTCGTCCACGTCGATCTCGGCGAGGAAGCCGAGCCGTCCCAGGTTGACTCCGAGGACGGGGGTCGGCCGCCCGGCGATCAGGCGCATCGTGCGCAGCATCGTGCCGTCGCCGCCGAGGCTGACGAGCAGGTCGGACCGCCTGACCAGGGTCGGGGCGTCCACCGCGATCGCGCTGCAGTCGATGCGCCCGACCTCGTCGGGCAGCCCGAGCACCGTGCAGTCCCGCTTGCGCGCCCACTCGACGATCGTGTCGATCGCCTCCTTGGAGTCGCGTTGCGGGTGCAGGACGAGACCCACGGTGCTGACCATGCCCATGTCCACACTGTACGGCCAGGCCGTACGGGCGGCCTTATCGAACGGGCTCCCGCGTCGCCTGGTCCACCGGCAGGTAGACCCGGAACCGGGTGTCGCCGGGACGCGAATCCACCCTGATGTCCCCGTGGTGCTTGTTGACCACTATCCGATAGGAGATGTCCAGGCCCAGGCCGGTGCCCTCCCCGACGGGCTTGGTGGTGAAGAACGGCTCGAAGATGCGGGGCCGGACATCGGGCGGGATGCCGGGGCCGGTGTCGCCGACCTCGACGATCAGGTGGCCGTCCTTCCGCCGGGTGCGGAGGGTCAGCGTGCCCGTGCCGTCCATCGCGCCGAGCGCGTTGTCGATGAGGTTGGTCCACACCTGGTTCAGCTCCGCCGCGTACGCCGGAATGGGCGGCAGCGATCTGTCGTACTCCTTGACCGTGTGGACGCCCTCGGGGATCTTGCCGTGCAGCATGGTCAGCGTGGCGTCGAGCAGATCGTGCACGTCGACGATCTGGTGCGGGGCACGGTCGAGCTGGGAGTACTGCTTGGCGGCGGCGACCAGGCCGGAGATCCGGTTGACCGCGTCGTCGATCTCGCACATCAGCAGCTCGGTGTCCACCGTGTAGGTGAGCCACCGGACCGCGGCCTCCAGGTTCTCCTCGCCCACCGCCCCGGCGATCTGGTCGAGCCAGGACGCGTCGAGGCCGCCGGCCACCAGCGTCGCCGCCAGGTCCCAGCCGCCGACGATGTCGTGGTCGTCCAGCCAGTCGGCGACCGCGTCCTCGGCGTCGGAGCGCGCCAGCGGCGTGAGGTCGGGGGCGGAGGCGGACCGCTTGACCGCGTCCTCCTGGAGTTCCACCAGGTCGTGCAGCTGACTGCCGTCCAGCCGCCCGTCGGCGATCATGGCGAGCTTGTGCCGCATGCCCGCCACCCGCTCGCGCAGCGCCGACGTCGCCCGTACGGCGGCGGCCGCCGGGTTGTTCAGCTCGTGCGTCAGGCCGGCCGACAGCGAGCCGAGCGCGAGCAGCCGCTCCCGTTCGCCGACGATCGTCTGGGTGGCGCGCATGCCGAGGAACAGCCCCTCGAGCAGGTGCATCGCCATCGGGAACCACTCGCGCACGCAGGCCCCGATCACCTCGGCGGGCAGCACGAAGAACTCGGCGTCGGTGACCGCGGTCAGCGTGTTCATGTAGAGCTGGGAGAACTCCCCCGTGATGTACGCCTGGGTGGCGCCGCCGTACACCCCGCGCTGGTCGGTGCGGCTCACCTCGACCTCGTCGCCCTGCACCCGCCTGCTCATCGCGACCGTGCCGCGCAGCAGCACGAAGAAGCAGGTGGCGGGGTCGCCCTCCTGGTAGACGCGGGTCCCGGGGAGCCGTCGCTCCACCCGGCCCGCCTCCGACAACCGGGCGAGCTGCGCTTCGTCCAGCGCCTCGAACAGGAACAGCGTGCGCAGCTCGTCAGGCGACAGCGTCGGCTCGCTCGGATGGTCGGTCATGGAGCCTCCAGATAACGGTGGACGAGCGAGACCGCCATGGCGCCCTCGCCCACGGCCGAGGCGACGCGCTTGACCGATCCGGCCCGCACGTCGCCCGCCGCGAAGACGCCGGGCATGCTCGACTCCAGGTGATAAGGGTCCCTGGACAGTGTCCACCCGGCCGGGCGGCGGCCGTCGGCGAGCAGGTCGGAACCGGTCAGCACGTAGCCGCCTCCGTCGCGGGCGACCACGTCGCCGAGCCAGTCGGTGCGCGGTTCCGCCCCGATGAAGACGAACAGCCACGACGCCGGCACGGTGGTCGTCCGGCCGGTCCGCCCGTCGCACAGGATCAGGCGCTCCAGGTGGTCGCGACCCTCGCCGCCGACCACCTGCGTGCGCGGATGGACCTCGATCGACGGAATGGCCTCGATCTGATCGATCAAATACCGCGACATCGACCGGGTGAGGTCCTCCCCCCGGATGAGGATGTGCACCTTGCGGGCGTAGCGGGAGAAGTACACCGCCGCCTGGCCGGCCGAGTTCGCCCCGCCGACGACGTAGACCTCTTCCCCGGCGCAGCTCGGGGCCTCGGTGGCGGCGGCGCCGTAGAACACGCCCCGGCCGGTCAGTCCGGCCAGGCCGGGCGCGTCCAGGAGCCGGTAGGACACGCCGGTCGCCAGTACGACCGTGTGCGCCGTCACGGCGGTGCCGTCGCCGAAGTTCAGCAGGGTGGCCGAACCGCTCCGTTCGAGACCGACGACCTCGCGGGTGGTGAGCAGTTCGGTGTTGAACTTCAGCGCCTGCCTGCGGGCGCGGTCGGTGAGCTGGGCGCCGGAGACCCCGTCGGGGAAGCCCAGGTAGTTCTCGATCCGGCTGCTCTGCCCGGCCTGGCCGCCGGTGGCCCGCTGCTCCACGAGCAGGGTGCGCAGTCCCTCGGATGCGCCGTACACCGCGGCGCCGAGGCCGGCCGGGCCCGCGCCGATCACGGCGAGGTCGTAGACATCCCGAGCCGGTGTGGTGGCCATGCCGACGTGCGCGGCGAGATCGGCCTCCGTGGGCCGCGCCAGGGCCTTGCCGTCCGTGGTGATCACCACCGGCACGTCCGCCTCGCTCATCCCGGCGGCGGCCAGCAGGCGTACGCCCTCGGCCTCGTCGGCCCGCAGCCAGCGGTACGGCACGAGGTTGCGGGCCAGGAAGTCGCGCACCGTGAACGAGTGCGCCGACCAGCGATGACCCACGACCTTGGTCTCCGGCATCGTCACGGCGGGGGTGGCGAGCCATGCCTCCAGCAGCGCGTCCAGCACCGGGTAGAGCTTCTCCTCCGGCGGATTCCACGGCTTGAGCAGGTAGTGGTCGAGGTCGACGATGTTGATCGCGTTGATGGCCGCGTCGGTGTCCGCGTAGGCGGTCAGCAGGACCCTGCGCGCCAGCGGGAAGATGTCCATGGCGGCCTCGAGGAACTCGATGCCGTTCATCTGGGGCATCCGGTAGTCGGCCAGCATGACGGCGACCTGCTCGCCGCGCAGCTTGATCTCGCGCAGCGCGTCGAGCGCGCTGGGGCCGGACTCGGCCCGGATCACCCGGTAGCGGTCGCCGTATCGGCGGCGTACGTCACGAGCCACAGCCCGGGAGACGGAAGGGTCGTCATCGACGGTGAGGATCGCGGCATTCTGCACAACTCACACGGTACTGGCGGAACTTCGCTGAACGGCACCCCCGGGACATAGGTCCCACGGTAGGGGGACGTTCGCCGGTCGCCCCGTCGCCGTTCCTGGCGAAGGCTGGGGGAGACGAAGGAGGACGCCATGCCGATGACCGTCCGCGACGTCATGAACAGGTTCGTCGTCGCCGTCGAGGCGACGGCCTCGTTCTCCGACGTGGTCACCGCGATGTGCCGGTTCCACGTCGGGGCCGTCCCGGTCGTGGACGGGGACCGGCGCGTGATCGGCATGGTGAGCGACGACGACCTGCTGCTCAAGGAACTCGACAGGCGGCCCGGTGACCTGATCATCGAGGGGCCGTCCCGCCGCAGGGAGCGCAGGAAGGCGAGAGGCCGCACCGCGGCCCAGATCATGAGCAGCCCGGCGATCACGGTCATCGAGGACACCCCGCTGCGGCGGGCGGCCTGTCTGATGCACCGCAACAGGATCAAGGAGCTGCCGGTCGTGGACGCGCAGACCGGCCGCATCACCGGGCTGGTCAAACAGTCCGACCTGATCAGAGCGTTCTGCCGGCCTGCGGAGGACCTCCGCGACGACGTGGTCGAAGTGGCGTCGCGCTACTCCCGGCACTGCGCCGTACGGGTCGAGGACGGGATCGTCCACCTCGACGGCGGCGTGGAGCGGCGTTCCCAGGTCTGCGCCCTGATCGAAGAGGTCTGGCAGGTGGACGGCGTGGTGGACGTCGACTCCTCCATCACCTACGAGACGGACGACGTGGACCGGGCCGTCCCCGCGGGCGCGCCCCGGCGGACCGGCCCGGCGGAAGGCGGGCAGGATCGATGAGCGTCGAGACCATGACCGCGTCCGAGGTGATGACCCGGACGCTCGTCACGGTGGAGCCGGAGGAGTCGCCGCTGATGGCCTGGGAGCTCATGTGGCGGGCCGGCGTCCACCACCTCCCGGTCGTGGACGCCTGCTGCCGGCTCGTCGGCGTGCTCGGGCGGGAGGACGTCGCCGCGCACTGGTCGGGCGGTCCCGCCGAGCAGTCCCTGACGGCGGTGCGCACGCTCGTGCAGGGGCGGCGCTGTCCCCGGGTCGCCCCGGACGCGCCGTTGTCCGAGGTCGCCGCGCTGATGGCCGACGCCGACTGCGGTGCGGTCCCCGTGCTCGGGCCGGACGACGTCCTGCGGGGCCTGGTCACCACCACCGACGTGCTGATGGCGCTGGCCGGGAGGACGGCGCGTCCGGCCGGCGACCCCACGGACGTGAAGGGCGGCCTGTTCCATCTGGAGCCGGTGCCGTCCGTCACCTGTCCATGAGCAGGACGGCGGCCCCCTCGACGCGGTCGGCGGCCAGGTCGGCCAGCGCCTGGTCGGCGGCGTCGAAGGAGTAGGGCGTCGTCGTGACCCGCGGGTGGTGGAGGGCCGCCAGCCGCAGGAACTCCCGCCCGTCGTCGCGGGTGTTGGCCGTGACGCTGCGCAGCGTCCGCTCCTGGAACAGGTGGCGCTGGTAGTTCAGCACCGGGATGTCGGTGAGGTGGATCCCCGCCACCGCGAGTGTGCCGCCCCGGTCGAGCGCGGCCAGCGCGACCGGCACGAGATCGCCGGCCGGGGCGAACAGGATGGCCGCGTCCAGGGGTGCGGGCGGCGGGTCGGCGCTGCCCGCGGCGGAGGCCG
Organism: Microbispora sitophila; assembly: GCF_014892245.1. Lineage (NCBI taxonomy): Bacteria > Bacillati > Actinomycetota > Actinomycetes > Streptosporangiales > Streptosporangiaceae > Microbispora > Microbispora sitophila. Next base: position 347,633 of record NZ_JADBGC010000001.1, read on the forward strand.
CGCCCAGCCGGAGCGCGAGTTCCCTGGCCACCGCCGACCTCGTCATCACGTGCACGGTCGCGCCCTCGGCGATCGCGATCTGGGCGGTCAGATGGGCCGAGGCGCCGAACCCGTAGATGCCGAGCCGCCCGCCCGGGGGCAGGTCGGCGCGGACCAGCGCGCGATATCCGATGATCCCCGCGCACAGCAGCGGGGCGAGCGTCTCGGCCGGGGTGTCCTCGGGCAGCGGGTAGACATACGCCGCGGGGGCGGTCAGCAGTTCCGCGTAGCCGCCGTCGGCGTCCCAGCCCGTGTAGGTGGACGCGGGGCACAGGTTCTCCGCGCCGCGCAGGCAGTAGCGGCACCGGCCGCAGGTCGAGCGCAGCCAGGCCACTCCCACGCGGGTGCCGACCGGCGGTCCCGCCGTGTCCGGGCCGAGTCCCGCCACCCGTCCCACGACCTCGTGCCCGGGAACCGTACGGGGGTGTCTCGGGGGGAGGTCGCCCTCGGCGAGGTGCAGGTCGGTACGGCAGACCGCGCACGCCTCGACGCGGACCAGCAGCTCCCCGGGCCCCGGCACGGGGTCCGGCAGCACGGCCCGCTCCAGCGGCCGTGTCGCGACGGGCCCCGGCCGGGCCACGACCCAGGCGTCCATCACGCGTGCTGGATGCGCCGGCCGCTGACCTCGTTGGGCGAGATCCGGATGTAGAGCGGACGGTCGCCACCCGCCCACGACTCCACGGCGTTCTTGTTCACGTCGCCGGTGATGTGGTGGGCCCCGCCGCGGACGAGCACGCTCCAGCCCTCCCTGGTGCTCTCGTCGATGTGGTCCACCTCGAAGGCCACCATGAAGTCGGCCCCCTCGATCCCCGTGCGCAGGTCGGCGTCCATCGGACCGCCGAGAGCGGTGCGGAACAAGATGGCGCCCTGCTCGATCGTGTAGTTCACCGGCAGGATCACGGGCCCGGTCGGATTGTTGAAGGCGACCCTGCCCACGCCGCCCGGCGAGATCAGCCGCAGGCACTCCTCGCGCTCGAGCTTGTCCAGCCGCGGCATGCCGGCGGGAGCGGTGTCTTCAGTCATCTGGACCTCCACGATGATCTCAACGGGCGTCGCGGCCAGTCTGCCGTTCCCGTCCCTCCGGCGGCACCGACGTCCGTCGCTCGACGAAGGGACGAAGGGCCCGGAAGCCTTGGCCGCCGCTTGCCGTAATCCATCCTTTAACCGCATGCCCCAGATGGGCACCACGGTCACATGGAAGTGCTGAGCAGCCGCATACTCCTGCGATCGGCCGACCGGACCGCGAGCCGCCGCTTCTACCGGGACGTCCTGGGCCTGGCCGTCAACCGGGAGTTCGGGCCGGTCGAGGACCCCGGGGTGGTGTTCTTCCTGGGACAGGGGCTCCTCGAGGTCTCCCCGCGTGGCTCCGGCGCCGAACAGGAGGGCCCGGCGATCTGGTTGCAGGTGCGAGACGTCCAGAGAGAGTACGACCGGCTGGTGGAGGCCGGGGTACGAGTGTCCCGCCCGCCCCGGCTGGAGCCGTGGGGGCTGGTGGAGATGTGGATCGAGGATCCCGACGGCCTGCCGATCGTGCTGGTCGAGATCCCCGAGGGCCACCCGCTGCGACGCGACCAGCGTTCCTTCACATCGCGCCCCGCCTGAGCCCGTCTCCGGCCGCCCCGGGTGGTTGCGGCGCTGCTGACGCCTCGGGTCGTCTTGACAACCTGAACCGCCTGGCCGCCGACCACGGGATCAGTCCGGAGGCGGCGGGAGAGGCGGAGTGAGCCCGATGCCCGTCCCGCTCTACCAGGCGAAGGCCGACTTCTTCCGGACCCTGGGACATCCGGTGCGCATCCGCGTGCTCGAACTTCTGCGGGACGGCCCCCGCCCGGTCCGCGAATTACTCAACGAGATCTGTGGAGGCGTCGAACCTGTCCCAGCAGCTCGCCGTGCTGCGCCGTACCGGCCTGGTCAGCGCGGTCAGGGAGGGCGGCACGGTGGTCTACACGGTGGTCTACTCGCTGGCCACCCCCGACGTCGTGGACCTGCTCGCGGCGGCCCGGCGGATCCTCACCGACATGATCACTGGCCAGGGTGAGCTGCTGGCCGAGCTTCAGGCGGAGGCGGCCGAGTGACCGGTGCGGCCAGGCGCTGTACGGCCGGGTCACGGGCTGCCGCCCGCGCCGTCGATCGGCTTCCTCGATCCGGGCGCCGTCACCTCGCTGCTCCCCGCGGCCCTCGCCGTGGCCGCCCTCGGGGCCCTCGAGAGCCTGCTGTGCGCCTCGGTCGCCGACGGCATGAGCGTGGGGGAGCGGCACGACCCCGACCGCGAGCTGTTCGGGCAGGGCCTGGCGAACGTCGTCTCCCCGCTCTTCGGCGGCATCCCCGCCACCGCCGCGATCGCCCGTACGGCCGTCAACGTGCGCTCGGGCGCCCGCTCGCGCCTGGCCGCCCTCACGCACGCCGTCGTGCTGGCCGGGGTGCTGCTGGCCACGACGGTCCGCATGGTCGAGGTCGGTTCGCTGCGCGCCGTCGCCCGCGCCACCCGGGGCGACGCCGCGGTGATGGTCCTCACCTTCGCCGTCACCGTCGTCTTCGACCTCGTCACCGCGGTCGCGGTCGGCGTCGGCGTCGCGATCGTGCTCGCGCTGCGGGCCGTCGCGCGCAGCGCACAGATCGAGCAGGTCCCGCTGGAGACCGGCGACCACGGCGACGAGGAGCGGCGCCTGCTGGCCGAGCACATCGTGGCCTACCGGTTCGACGGCCCGCTGTTCTTCGGTGCTGCCCACCGCTTTCTGCTTGAGCTGTCGGAGGTCGCCGACGTGCGGGTGGTGATCCTGCGCATGTCGCGCGTGTCCACGATCGACGCCACCGGCGCGGGCGTCCTCGGGGACGCGATCAGGCGGTTGGAAGGAAAGGGGATCACCGTGCTGCTGTCGGGCATCCGGCCGGGCCACGACGAGGTCCTCGGCGGGCTCGGGGTGGCCGACCACCTCCGCCGTGAAGGGCTCGTCTTCCCGGACACGCCGGCCGCGATCGACCACGCCAGGACGCTGCTCGGACTCCCGCCCGCGCCGCCGCCGACCCCGGTTCTCACGGCGCGTCACCCGGACGTTCCCGCGCGGACGGTGTGATCGGCGCACGACTCCCCGTAGGCTTCCGAATGGAAGGACAGTAGCCTTAATTTCCTACCAGATTTGTGGGAGACTGGGGTGATGAGCGCCTGGCCCCGCGAGACACCTGTCACCGCCGCCGTCACGGCCGCGCGCTGGGTGCGGTCGGCGGCGGTCGACGACGACCTGGGACGGCGATGGCGGCCCAACCCCGATCCCCGGGGGCGGTCGGCCGGGGCCGGTGACGTCTCGTCCCTCTACGCCGGCGCGGCCGGCGTCGTGCTGTTCTTCCTCGAACTCGCCGCCGCCACCGGCCACGAGGCCTACCTGGAGGACGCGCTCGCGGGCGCCCGCAGGCTCGCCGTCACCTGGCCGGAACAGCGTGACCCGACCTTCTACCACGGGCTCGCCGGCCTGGTCTTCGCCATGGCGGAGACGGGGTGGGCGACGGGCGACGAGGAGGTCTTCGGGGCGGCCCGCGCCGCCGCCGACCGCCTCGTCCGCGACGCCCGCCCGTTCGGGGACGGCATCGGCTGGACCGGAGACCCGGCGCAGCGTGGTGACGGGGGGATCGTGCTCGCACTGCTGCACGCGGCCGGCATCCTCGGCGTCCCCGCGTACGAGGAGGTGGCGATCGAGGCGGGGGAGCGCATCGCGGGCCTCGCCGTCCCCGGGCACCGCTTCGGCGGCGACGCCGCCCCCGACCTTCCCGTGGACGCCGTCTCCCCCGGGTTCCTGTCCGGGACGGCGGGCACGGCGTTCCTGCTCGCCCGCCTGTACGGCGTGACCCGCGACGAGCGGTTCCTCTCGGCGGCCCGCAGGGGGGCCGACTTCGTCCGGACGGTCAGCGTGGTCACCGACAGGTGCGCGCTCGTGCCGCACCACCTGCCGCAGGGCCGCCGCCTCCACTACCTCGGCTTCTGCTCGGGATCCGCCGGGGTGGCCCGCATGTTCCACGAACTGCATCGGGTCACCGGCGACCCGGGCGATCTCGACTGGGTGGAACGGCTCGCGCACGGAATCATGCAGAGCGGCGTGCCCGGGTCGCGTCCCTCGGGTCACTGGGACGTGGCCTGCCTGTGCTGTGGCACGGCGGGGCTGATCGAGTGCTTCGTGGGCCTGTACGCCGCCACGGGGCGCGAGCCGTACCTCGACTTCGCGCGCACGCTCGCGATCGACCTGATCGGGCGCGCGACCGCGGGCGACGAGGCCGGCTTTCGCTGGTATCAGGCGTATCGGCGGCTGCGCCCCGGGGAGGTCACGGCCGACACCGGATACATGGTGGGAGCCGCGGGCATCGGGACGGCCCTGCTGCATCTGGACGCCGCGGAGCGCACCGGCACGCCGCGCCGGTTGATCCTCCTGCCGGACAACCCGTTCCCGGCCATCCCGATCCCCGCCGCGGTCCTGCGCGGCGAGCAGGCGTAGCGGCCGAGAATTTCACCTGTCCACGGCCCGTACGGCCAGGTCGGCCGGCTGGACCTGGAACACCTGGGACTGCTCCACCGGCCCGTCGCTGATCAGCGACTACAGCGGCACGCCGACCGCCTTCGGGGCCGGGCTGCGGGGCTCGCCTGCTGTCGTCCTGATCCCGATACGTGGTGGGCCCCTCCTTTCCTTCAGCCCCCGGGAAGGGGGGCGCGTCACATCTGACTTTGCCACTTCATGGGAGATTCGTCCAGAAAGTAAAACTTTCGCCCAACATGTCGAGATTTGGGGTGTTCTTGGCTTAGTGTCCGGTTACCCAACCGTGACCAGTCAGGAGATCCCCCATTTCCAGCTACGCGGACCCCCACACCGACGCCCCCCGGGAGCAGACGAGCCCGGCGAAGGGCGAGACGCACCACGCGACCGCCGTGCCCCCGCACCGGCAGGACGCCTCCGCCCGCCCCGCCCCGGCGGGCTCCCAGCACACGCCCACCGACGGCGCCACGCTCGTCGCCACCGGGTGGCTCCTGGACGCGGACGACGCGACGGCCCCGCACCCGCAGGAGGCCGCTCCGGAGCCCGAGGCCGCCGACGCGGCCACCGCGCCCGCCATTCCCGAGGTCGGCTGCCCGACCGCCGAAGGCCAGATCGTCCTGTACGCCGGCAAGACGACCGCGTCGTACTTCTGGGACGACGGGTCGGGCGTCAACGGCGACACCGGCGCCCCCGCGTCGGGCAAGCCGATGCAGAAGGGCCTGGCCGCCAGCCCGAGCTGGCCGATGGGCACCAAGGGCTACGTCGTCTACAAGGGAAAGAAGGCCGACTTCTTCGTCGGCGACCGCGGCCCCGGCGTTCCCTCCAGCAGCGGGGTCATGCTCGACCTCGACGGCAAGACGTTCGCCGAGCTGACCGGCGGCACCTGGAACACCGACTCGCTCACCGTTGAGGACGCGGGCGGGCTCGGCCACATCCCCGTGAAGTACGTGATCACCCAGTGGGGCGAGGGCCTCGGCAAGACGGGAGCGCCCAAGCCGTTCTCGACGGGCGCGTACGGGGTCAAGGACCACCCGGAGCCCCCGCCGCCCTGCCCGACCGAGTCTCCCGCTCCCTCCGCATCTCCCGCCGCCCCGCAGGACTCCGCTCCCACGTCCACGCCCGGCGTGAAGGAGAACCCGGCCCCTGTGGCCTCCCCGTCCGCGGCGCCCGCAGTGCCCACCTCGCCTGCCTCGCCGGACACGCAGGCCGAGGCCGCCTCGGCCGGGATGTCCCCGCTCTCCGGCGCCGCAGGGGCGAAGACCGCCACGGAGACCGCGCAGAAGACCGCGAAGACCACGGAGAAGGCCGGCGCGAAGACCGCCACGGAGACCGTGAAGGGGGCGAGGACCGGCGAGGCGACGGCCTCCCCGGCATTCACCCCCGCGTCGGCCGTGGACGGACAACCGGAAGAGGCGGCCGTTCCCGCCTTCTCGGTCGCGATCGTGGTGTGCGCGCTCGTCGCCGTGGGCGTCAAGGCCGTGCTGAGCCGTCCCGCCCACGCAACCGCACACCAGGAGGGCCGCCACCGCAAGCGGTAGGGCCGCGGCCGTCTGCCTGGGCGAGGCCCTGCGGACCTCTACCGTTTGCGGCGCTTGAGCGCTCCGGCCACGCGCTTGAGCACGCGGTCCCACTCCGAGCCGAACGGGTTGTCCTGCACCAGATAGGTCCAGGTGGCCGTGGGCCGCTTGAGGCCCTGCTCCGCGAGGTCGCGGGTGACGTCGGCCTTCTCGAAGGTCTCCTTGGAACGCCGCTCGACCTCGTCGAGCATCGCCCGGTAGGCCGGAACGGCCTCGCGGTTGAACTCGTCGAGCGGGTTCAGCCGCCCGAGCGCCCGCAGGTGGATGCCCTCGCGGAGGTCGGCGAGGAAGCCGAGGTGCTCGGTCCAGCAGCGGTCGAGGTGATACAGCACGATCTGCCGGGCGGCCCGCTCGACCGTCTCCTCGCCCGCCGTCTCGCACAGCTCGCGGTAGCGCTCCGGGCAGGCCTGCTCCAGGGCCCGCGCCCCGGTGTCGCCGTGCAGGACGCGGTCGCGCTGCTCCAGCACCTCCGCCCGCTGGCGCTCCTGCAGCCGGGTGTAGCGCCAGGTGTTGCGGTGGATCTCCAGGTTGACGCCCTCCGCCACACGCTGGGCGTGTGCCACCAGCCCGGCGGCGTCCGCGTCGCGTACGACGCCGTCGTGGCCGGCCGCGGGCAGCGACTGGTCCGGCACGTACGCGGTGAGGAGGGTGTCCTCGCCGCTGACGAAGAACACCGAGCCGCCGGGGTCGCCCTGCCGTCCGGCGCGGCCCCGCAGCTGGTCGTCCAGCCTGCTGCTCTCGTGCCTGCCGGTGCCGATGACGTAGAGCCCGCCGAGCGCGGCGACCTCCTGCTCCTCGTCCGGATCGCCCGCGCCCAGGCGGATGTCGGTGCCGCGCCCGGCCATCTGCGTGGAGACCGTGATCACGCCGCGCCGGCCGGCCTTCGCGATGATCTGCGCCTCCTCGGCGTCGTTCTTCGCGTTGAGCACGGCCGCGCTCAGCCCCATGGTCTCCAGGGCCTCGGCCAGACGCTCGGACTCGGCGACGTCGAGCGTGCCGACGAGGATCGGCTGCCCGGCGGCGTGCCGGGTCTCGATCTCCTCCAGCAGCGCCCGCTCCTTGTCCTCCAGCGTGGCGAAGATCCGGTCGGGCTCGTCCACTCGTACGCACGGCTTGTTGGGCGGGATGACCGCGACCCTGAGGTCGTAGAACTCGCGTAGCTGCTCGGCCACGGCGATCGCGGTGCCGGTCATGCCGCACACCTGCGGGTAGCGGCGGATGAGGCTCTGCACGGTGAGCGAGTCGAGGATCTCGCCCGTCTCCGACGCCGGCAGGTGCTCCTTGGCCTCCACGGCCGCCTGCAGCCCGTCCGGCCAGCGCTGCAGCACGGCGACCCGGCCGCGCGAGGTGTTGATCAGGTGGACCCGGCCGTCCCTCACGATGTAGTCCACGTCCCTGGTCAGCAGCGCGTGGGCGTGCAGGGCGAGGTTGACCTGGGTCACCACGCCGGGGTGCTCGTAGAGGTCGATCCCGAGGGCCTTCTCGACGGTGTCGGTGCCCTTGGGGGTGAGGAAGACGGCGCGCCCCTCCTCGTCGATCGTGTAGTGGTAGCCGCGCGACAGCCGCCGCACCAGGGCCGCCATCTCGGGCAGCGCCGTGCCGGGGTCGGCCGTGCCGGCCAGCACGAGCGGCACGCGAGCCTCGTCCACCAGGACCGAGTCGGCCTCGTCCACCAGCGCCACCTCGGGGGCGGGCACGACCGGTTCGGCCGGGTCGGTGCACAGGCGGTCGCGCAGCACGTCGAACCCCAGCTCGCTGACGGCTCCGTACGTGACGTCGCACGCGTACGCCGCCCGGCGCTCCTCGGAGGCGGAGGTCTCGGCGATCCATCCGGCCGTGAGGCCGAGCGTCTCGTACAGCGGGCCCATCCACTCGGCGTCCCGGCGGGCGAGGTAGTCGTTGACCGAGACCGCGTGGACCCGGGCGCCGCGCAACGCGAACCCGGCCGCCGTCAGCGCGCCGACGAGCGTCTTGCCCTCACCGGTGGCCATCTGCACGACGTGGCCCTCCAGCATGGCGAGCATGCCCACGAGCTGCACGTCGTACGGCCGCTGGCCGAGCGCCCGGCGGGCGGCCTCCCGCATCACGGCGCAGAAGTCGGCGGAGCCGACCCAGGCGGGATCGAGGGTGGCGGGGCGCAGGTCGGCACGTCGGGTGACCTCGTCCTCCAGCTCGCCCGCCTCGGCCACGATCCGCTGGAAGGGGGCCAGATCGACGCTTCCCGGTTTGTCCAGAAACCGCCTGATCCATTCGCCTACCCGTGCCACATCCGCTCCAACGACTCGCTTGCCGGACTGGTTCCACATGCCCGGTTCATGGTCCCACTATCGATGCCGATTTCCGTGGCGCACCTACCTGACACTCCCTGACAGGTATACGCGGAAGGATGGCCGTCATGACAACGATCGCGAAGCTCATCGCCGTGACCATCGACTGCGCCGAGCCGAAGAAGCTCGCCGAGTTCTACTCCCAGATCACCGGATTCGAGGTGCAGTACGCCGAGGAGGAGTACGCGGGGATCGGCGACGGCACGACGAGCATCTATTTCCAGCGCGTGCCCGACCGGAAGGCTCCCTCCTGGCCTGGCCCGGACAAGCAGTTCCACCTCGACTTCCGGGTGCCCGACGTGGCCGAGGCGGTGGAGGAGTACATCGCGCTCGGGGCGTCCAAGCCGGAGTTCCAGCCGGGCGACTGGGTGGTGCTCGCCGATCCGGAGGGTCACCTTTTCTGCGTGTGTCCGGAGAGGTCCTGAAGCGGGCCCAGTGGTCCTGAAGCGGGGCACAGTGTGGCTGACTCTCCTGACGATGCAAGAAGCGTGATTACATCGCGTGATTGAATCTAGTCTCTCCGTGATCGATTTCGGCGGGCAGGGGGCCCGCCCGATGCGACGCGGAGGCACTCATGACGACTCGATCAGCGATCCGCCCCGGCCTGGTTCTCCTCGGAGCGGGACTCGCCTGTGCGGCGGGCCTGCTGCCGGCCGGGTTGGGCACGACCTCGGCGAGCGCCCAGTCGGCCACACGGTCGGGCACACAGTCGAGCGCGCAGTCGCAGGGCCGCGGGCCCGTGCAGGCGGCCGTCGCCCCGCCCCGGATCGGCGTGCTCAAGGTCGGCGGCGACGCCCTGGTCAAGGAGGGCGGGCTGTCGGCGAGCTGGGTGCTGGAGCACGACGGAGTCATCCAGATCGCGCTGGCCGGTGACCGTATCGGCGTCCTCACCGGAGACGGCAGGGCCTGGGTGAAGGAGGGGGGCCTGTCCACCAACTGGGTCCTGGAGCACGACGGCGGCGTCAAGCAGCTCGCGCTGTCGGGCAACCGGATCGGCGTCCTCACCGGGGACGGCAAGGCATGGGTGAAGGAGGGGGGCCTGTCGGCGAACTGGGTGCTGGAGCACGATGGCCGGGTCAAGCAGCTCGCGCTGTCGGGTGACCGCATCGGGGTGCTGACGGCCGACGGCAGGGCCTGGGTCAAGGAGGGCGGGCTGTCCGCCGACTGGGTGCTGGAACACGACAGCGCCAAGCAGCTCGCGCTGGCCGGCGACCGGATCGGCGTGGTCCGGGCGGACGGCGTCGCGCTGGTCAAGGAGGGCGGACTGTCCGCCACCTGGGTGACCGAGAACACGGCCGTGAAGCAGCTCGTCCTGGCCGGCGACCGCATCGGGGTCGTCCGGAGCGGCGGGGCGGCATTGGTGAAGGAGGGGGGCCTGTCGGCCACCTGGGTGACCGAGAACCTCAACGTCCTCGAACTCGCGCTCGCGGGCAAGCGGATCGGCGTGGTCAAGGTCACCGGCGAGGCCCTGGTGAAGGAGGGCGGCCTGTCAGCCACCTGGGTGACCGAGAACGCCGGGGTCATCGACATCGCCCTGTCCAGCGGCACCGACTAGGTCGTGTCCTGAGGCGCACACCGCTCGTTCCCGGGATCCGCGCCCGTCGCGGATCCCGGGGAGCGGTCCCCGGGGAGCTGCCCGGAAAGCCGCACTTGTGTCGCGGGCTCCCTTGGCGCGTGCCAGGTACAACTAAGCTTGCGTGGTGATTTCTCGACACACCGGCGGGCGCGCATGATCTGGGTGGGAGTGGCCATCGCCCTCGTCGGCGCGCTGGGATACGCCCTCGGCGCGGCGCTGCAGCAGTTCGAGGCGGTGAGCGAGGGGGCGACCCTCGCTCTCGTCAGAAGGCCCCGCTGGTGGATCGGCGGGGTCATCGGTTTCACCGGGGCGTCACTGCACGCGGTGGCGCTCAGCCTCGCTCCGCTGGTCGTCGTCCAGCCCGTGAGCGTGGCGACCCTCGTCTTCGCGGTGCCGCTCGCCGCGACGCTGCACGGCAGACGCCCGCGCCGGGCCGAGATCGCCGGGTCGATCGCGGTGGCGGTCGGCCTGCTCGGCCTGATGTTGCTGGTCCCGGCGCACAACGTGACCCCGGTCCTGTCGGACGCGCACGCACTGGAGCTGATCGGCTGCGTCGCCCTGGTGGTCGCCGTCACGTTCACCGCGGCGCGCTGGCTGAGGGGCCCGGCGAAGGCGCTGCTGATGGCGGTCGGCGCCGGAGCGGTCACCGCGACCGTGTCCACGTTCGTCCGGGTCGTCGGCGGCGGGCTCGAAGGAGACCTCGGCCGCCTGGTCCACTGGTTCACCCTGGCCATCCCGGTGCTGCTGGTCTGCGCCGTGGTGCTGCTGCAGAAGTCGTACGCCGTGGGCTACTTCGGCATCGCCTACGCCGGGGTCCAGGTCGTCGACCCCATCACCTCGGTCACCGCCGGGGCCGTGCTGCTGGGCGAGTCGCTGCCCACCGAAGTGGGCAAGGTGATCCCCGCGCTGCTCGCGGCCGGCCTGCTGATCGCCGGGACGATCACGCTCGGCCGCCTCGCTCCCGACCATTCCAAGCACGCGGCCGTACCGGCCGAGCCGGACAGGATCGGCGCCCCGGTGGGCGCGTCCGAGGCGGCCTGACCTCCTCGACCGCCAAGCTCCTCGGCCCGTTCAGGGCGACCAGACGAAGATCTTGTCGCCCTGCCGCAAGGCGACGCCGGGCCCGAGCCGGCCCGCCGCGCGCATCGCGCCGTCGCGCAGGGCGACCGCCGGCGGGTTGCTCCACCGGGTGAGCCGGCCGATCGCCCGCGACCGCCGGACGATCGGCGTCGTCCGTGCCAGCCGTTCCCGGCTGTAGGCGGCCAGGCCGGCGGACAGGCCCTTCCCGGGCGAAACGCGGTCGGCGAGCACGACGGCGTCCTCCATGGCCTGGCAGGCCCCCTGCCCGAGGTTGGGCGTCATGGGATGGGCCGCGTCGCCCAACAGCGCGACCCGCCCGGCGTGGAAGGCGGGCAGCGGGGTGTCGAGGCAGTGGATGTCGTGGCGCAGCACGGCGGCCGGGTCGGCGGCGTCCAGCAGCGCCGGGATCGGGTCGTGCCAGCGGCCGAACAACCGGAGCAGTTCGTCCCTCTCGTCCGCAGCGCGCAAACCCGCGGAAACCTTCGCGGTGGCGTAGCAGTACACCTGCCCGCCCGCGAGCGGCATGACCCCGAAGATCAGCCCGCGCCCCCAGGTCTCGGAGGCAAGCACAGTTTCCGACGCGCCGGTCACGACGGGCAGCGGCACGATCGCCCGCCAGCTCGTCACGCCCGCGTAGACCGGCGCGGGATGCCCGGGGAACAGGGCCGAGCGGGTCCGGGACCAGATGCCGTCGGCCGCCACGACCAGGTCGGCCTCGATCGTCTCCGCTCCCGGCACGGTGACGCGTCCGGTCGCCGGGTCCACCGAGGCGACGCGCGTGTTCACCCGCAGGGCGCCCTGCGGCAGGCGTCCGGCGAGGATGCCGACCAGCGCCGACCGGGTGAGCAGCACGATGGGGTCGCCATACCGGGCGGCGGCGTTCTCGGCGGTGGTCCGCGACAGCCAGCGGCCGTCCGGCACCCGGATGCCGCTCTGGCCCTGGATGGCGGAAAGCTTTCTGACCTCGTCCCCGAGGCCGATCACGTCGAGCGCCCGGAGCGCGTTGGGCGCGACCGCCAGCCCGGCGCCCACCGGCTCGATCGAGGCCGCCTTTTCCAGGACCGTCACCGACCAGTCCTTGCGCGCCAGGGCGAGGGCCGCCGTCAGCCCGCCGATGCCCGCCCCGATCACCACCGCGTGCGCCATGCCCGCCTCCTCGTCACTACACCTGTAGTGAGCGTACTACACCTGTAGTCCGCCTCTACGATGAGGGGGTGAGCAGTCAGCGGGCCGTCGCCGTCGCGGACGCGGCCATCGCGATCCTGGCCGAGCGGGGGATGCGCGGCCTCACCCATCGAGCGGTGGACGAGGCCGCAGGGCTGCCGCCGGGCTCCACCTCGAACCACGCGCGCACGCGGGCGGCGCTGCTGGAGCTCACGCTGGCCCGGCTCGCCGAGCGTGAGGAGGCCGTGTTCACCGCCGCGATGCCGGCCGATGGCGGGATGCCCGAGGGCGCGGGCGACGTGGCGCGGCTGGCGGGACTCATGGCGACGACGATGCACGCGGCGATCACCGTGCACCGCGAGACGACGATCGCGCGATACGAGCTGGCGCTGGAGGCGAGCCGGCGCCCCGAACTGCGCAAGGTATACGACGAGATGGGGCGCCGGTTCCGGGAGCAGGCCGTCGCGGCGCTGGCCGCCGCCGGCTCGCCCGATCCGGTGCGGCACGGCCGGCAGATGGTCGCCTACGTCGAAGGGCTGCTGTTCGACGCGGTCGTGGGGGCGGGGGACGTGCCGACCCTCGAAGAGCTCGACGCCGCCTTCCGGGAGCTCCTCCGCATCGCCACAGGAACGTGAGCCCCGCCGGTCATGACGTGACCGTCAGTGCCGGGCGGCCAGCAGACGGGCGCGGTGGGCCGGCCACTCGTCGTCGAGGATCGAGTAGAGGGGGCTGTCGCGCCAGGTGCCGTCCTGGCGGCGGTACTGCCTCCGGAGCACGCCCTCCCGCACGCCGCCGATGCGCTCGATGGCCGCCTGCGACCGCAGGTTGCGGATGTCGGTCTTCAGCACCACGCGGACGAAGCCGAGAGCGAAGGCGTGGTCGAGCAGCAGGACCTTGCACTCGGTGTTGACGGCGCTGCGCCAGTAGGCCCGGCCATACCAGGTGGAGCCGATCTCCACGCTCTCGTTGAAGCCGCCGACGTCCCAGTAGCCGGTCGAGCCGATCGCCCGGCCGGTCTCCTTGAGGACCACCGCGAACTGGGTGGTGCGCGGGTCGGCGAGCAGATTGTCCACCAGGCGGCGCATGTCCTCCTCGGTCTGCGGCACGGGTTCCGGCCGGTGCCGCCAGACCTCCTCGTCCTGCGCGGCGAGGAACAGGTCGGGCACGTGGCCGGGGGCGAGCGGCTCAAGGCGTACGACGCGGCCGTCGAGCACGGCCGGCGCGGGCATCTTCGCGGTCATGCGCCCGACGTTATCGCCGACCTGCGCCGAGAGCGGATGGCCACTTGGGGCGGAACGGCGAGGACCACTTCGCCGTGACCATGTCGACATGCATACCGTCTGGTCGGTACGCTGACGGCGTGAACGCTGACCCGCCCGGCCTCGACCTCACCCGCCTCGCCGAGCACCTCCAGCGCGAGGGCCTGACCGAAGGGCCGCTCACCGCGGAGCTGATCGTGGGCGGCAAGTCCAATCTGACGTACGTCGTCAGGGACGGCACGAGCACCTACGTCGTGCGGCGGCCGCCGCTCGGACACGTCCTGGCGACGGCGCACGACATGGGCCGCGAATACCGGGTCATGAGCGCGCTCCAGGAAACGGGCGTCCCGGTGCCGCGCACCTACCATCTGTGCCGGGACCCCGAGGTCGTCGGCGCGTCCTTCTACGTGATGGAGCACGTCGAGGGCGGGCAGCCGCCGCTCACCCCCGCCCTCGCCCACGGGCTGGTGGACGTGCTGGCCGCGCTGCACTCGATCACCCCCGAGCGCGTGGGACTCGGCGACTTCGGCAAGCCCGACGGCTTCCTGGAGCGACAGGTCGCCCGCTGGAAGCGGCAGCTCGACGCCTCGCGCAGCCGGGAGGTGCCCGGCATCGACGACCTTTACGAGCGGCTCGCCCGCGACGTGCCCGCCTCCGGCGAGCCGGCGATCGTGCACGGCGACTTCAAGCTGGGCAACACGCTCGTCGCCGACGGCGAGGTGCGGGCCGTGCTCGACTGGGAGATGTCCACGCTCGGCGACCCGCTCACCGACCTGGCGCTGTTCCTCTTGTACGGCGAGGTCTCCTCGCTCGACCGAGGATCGGCCGGAGAGGTGCCGCCCAGCGCCGAGCTGGCCGCCCACTACGGGGAGGCGTCCGGTCGCGACCTGTCCCGGCTCGGCTGGTACGTCGGCCTCGCCTGCTTCAAGCTCGCGGTGATCGCCGAGGGCATCCATTTCCGATACACGAAGGGGCTCACGGTGGGGGAGGGCTTCGCCGAGGTCGGCGACCAGGTCGCCCCGATCGTCGCCCGCGGGCTCATGGAGGTCTGATGGACTTCGGGTTCGACGCGACCACGAACCGCTACCGGGAACGGCTGCTGGAGTTCATGGACGAGTGCGTCTACCCGGCCGAGCACGCCTTCCACGAACAGGCGGCCGGCAGCGGATGGAGCCCGCCGCCGATGCTGGAGGACCTCAAGGCCGAGGCTCGCTCGCGCGGCCTGTGGAACCTCTTCCTTCCGCGGTCCGATACCCGGGACGAGCAGGGCGCGGGGCTGACCAACCTGCAGTACGCGCCGCTCGCGGAGATCATGGGCAGGTCGCCCGCCATCGCGCCGCCCGCCACCAACTGCGCCGCCCCCGACACCGGCAACATGGAGGTGCTGGCGGAGTTCGGCAGCGAGTGGCAGCGCAAGGAATACCTGGAGCCGCTGCTCGCCGGCGAGATCAGGTCGGCCTTCGCGATGACCGAGCCCGAGGTGGCCTCCTCCGACGCGACGAACATCGCGACCTCCATCAGGAGGGACGGCGGCGAGTACGTCATCAACGGCCGCAAGTGGTTCATCACCGGCGCGATGAACCCCGGCTGCCGGGTCTTCATCGTGATGGGCAAGACCGATCCCGAGGCGCCCAAGCACCGTCAGCAGAGCATGGTGCTCGTCCCGCGCGACACGCCCGGTCTCACCGTACGGCGCGGCATGACCGTCTTCGGCTACGACGACGCCGACCACGGCGGCCACGCCGAGGTGGTGTTCGAGGACGTACGGGTGCCGGTGGACAACCTGATCGGCGAGGAGGGCGGCGGGTTCGCCATCGCCCAGGCGCGGCTCGGGCCGGGCCGCATCCACCACTGCATGCGGCTCATCGGCATGGCCGAGCGGGCCGTGGAGCTGATGTGCCGCCGGGTGCTGACGCGGGAGGCGTTCGGCAAGCCGCTGGCCCGGCAGGGGGTGATCCAGGACTGGATCGCCGAGTCGCGGGTGCGCATCGAGCAACTGCGCCTGCTGGTGCTGAAGACGGCCTGGCTGATGGACACGGTCGGCAACAAGGGCGCGCACACCGAGATTCAGGCCATCAAGATCGCCGGTCCGGCGACCGTGGAGTGGATCCTGGACAAGGCCATCCAGGCGCACGGCGCCGGCGGTGTCAGCCAGGACTTCCCGCTGGCGGCGCTGTGGGCGGGCGCGCGCTCGCTGCGGTTCGCCGACGGCCCCGACGAGGTCCACAAGCGGTCGCTGGCCTACCGCGAGCTCAAGAAATACATGCGCTGATATGTGGTGGGGGTTGATATTTCGTGGCATGGGATGAGGCGTCGGTCGCCGAGCGCGCCAGAGCCTTCCTCGCGGAGCACGACCCGGCGGCCATGGACCGCCTGGAGTTCCTGCGCGCCCGGTTCGACGCCGGGCTGGCCTGGGTGCACTTCCCCGAGGGCCTCGGCGGGCTCGGCGCGCCCCGGGAGCTGCAGGCCGTGGCCGACCGGGAGCTGAAGGGCACGCCCGACAACCAGCCGGGCCGGATCGGCATCGGCCTCGGCATGGCCGCCCCGACGATCCTCGCCTTCGGCACCGAGGAGCAGAAGAAGCGCTTCCTGCGGCCGCTGTGGACGGGCGAGGAGGTGTGGTGCCAGCTGTTCAGCGAGCCCGGCGCCGGCTCCGACCTCGCCACGCTGGCCACTCGCGCCGTACGCGAGGGCGACGAGTGGGTGGTGGACGGCCAGAAGGTGTGGACGTCGAGCGCCCACACCGCCCGCTGGGGCATCCTCGTGGCCCGCACCGACCCGGGCGTGCCCAAGCACCGCGGGCTGACCTACTTCGTGTGCGACATGCACGCCCCAGGCGTCGAGGTGCGCCCGCTGCGCCAGATCACCGGGGAGGCCGAGTTCAACGAGGTCTTCCTCACCGCGGTGCGGCTGCCCGACGCGCTGCGGCTGGGCGAGGTGGGCGACGGCTGGCGGGTCGCGCAGACCACGCTGATGAACGAGCGGGTGGCGATCGGCGGGACTCCCGCCCGCCGCACGATGATGGGCGTCGTCGCCGAGACCTGGCGTTCCCGGCCCGAGCTGCGCACCCACGACCTGCACCAGCGGCTGCTCAAGCTCTGGGTCGACTCGGAGGTCATGCGCCTGACAGCCGTACGGCTGCGCGAGCAGCTCGCCGCCGGGCATCCGGGGCCGGAGGGGTCGGGGATGAAGCTGGCCTTCGCCCGGCTGCACCAGGAGCTGTCCGGCATCGAGGTCGAGATGCTTCGCGAGGACGGCCTGGCCTATGACGACTGGACGTTCCGCCGCCCCGACAAGGTCGACTTCATCGGCCGCGAGGCGGGCTACCGCTACCTGCGTGCCAAGGGCAACTCGATCGAGGGCGGCACCTCCGAGATCCTGCGCAACATCATCGCCGAACGCGTCCTCGGCCTGCCCGCCGAGCCGCGCGCCGACAAGGACGTCGCCTGGAAGGACCTCCCCCGATGACGCTGCTGTACACGGAGGTGGAGGAGGAGCTGCGGGCCGCCGTGCGCGACCTGCTCGCCGACAAGTGCTCCCCGTCCGCCGTGCTCGACCGCGCGGAGTCCGGCACGCCGTACGACGCGGAGCTGTGGAAGGCGCTGGCCCGCGACATCGGTGTGGCCGGGCTGCTGATCCCCGAGGAGCTCGGCGGCGCTGCCTCCGATGAAGGCGGCGCCTCGGCCCGCGAGGCCGCCGTCGTGCTCGAGGAGCTGGGCCGCGCCGTGGCGCCCGTGCCGTTCCTGAGCAGCGCCGTGCTCGCCACCCAGGCCCTGCTGGTAGCCGCCGGACAAGGAACGGGCGGAGAGGCGGCGGGCGAACTGCTGGGACGCCTGGCCGCCGGGGAGGCGACGGCCGCGCTCGCCGTGTCGTTCGCCGCCTCGCCGTACGCGCCGCCGGCTCCGCTGGCGACCCTCGGAGAGGACGGCACGGTGACCGGCACGGTCACCGGGGTGATCGGCGCGGAGGTCGCCGACGTCCTGCTCGTCCCCGTACGGCTGGCACAGGGCACCGGGCTGTGCGCGGTGGAGGCGTCCCCGGAGGTCCGGGTCACGCCGGTCACCTCGCTCGACCTGACCCGGCCCATCGCGACCGTGTCGTTCGCGTCGGCGCCGGCGCGGATCGTCGCCCGCGCCGACGGGCTGGAGGTGCCGTGGGTGTGGGAGGCCCTGGTGCGCGGCGCCGGGCTCCTCGCCTCGGAACAGCTCGGCGTCGCCGAGTGGTGCCTCACCACGACGGTCGCGTACGTGAAGGAACGCCGGCAGTTCGCCCGGCCGGTGGGGTCGTTCCAGGCGGTCAAGCACCGGCTGGCCGACCTGTGGCTGGAGGTCGTCGGGGCCAGGGCGGCGGCCCGCAACGCGGCCGCCCGGCTGGCGGAGGCGCCCGCGGCGGGACCGCTCGGCGACGACGCGGCGGTGGCCGTCGCGGTGGCGCAGGCCCACTGCGGGGCGGTGGCGGTGCACGCCGCCGAGGAGTGCGTGCAGCTGCACGGCGGCATCGGGATGACCTGGGAGCACCCGGCGCACCTGTATCTCAAGCGGGCCAAGGCCGACCAGATCGCGCTGGGCACGCCGGGCGACCACCGTGAGGCGCTGGCCGGCCCTGCGGACCTCCCGGCGCCCGCGTGATCAAAGTCCCCTAATCAGGGGCGCAGGGAGTTGAGCAGGAGGTCGGCGAAGTGGCGGCCGACCTCCTGGCCGGTCAGCGGGCCGTCGGGGTGATACCAGGTGCCGAGGTGGTGGACCGAGCCGAAGAAGAAGTCGACCACCATCTCGGCGGGGATGTCGTCGCGGAAGACGCCGTCGCGCTGCCCCTCGACGACGAGGTCGCGGAACCGCTCGTGGTAGCGCCGCCGCTCGGCCCGCACGCTCTTGTACGTCTCCGGCGCGAGCTGGTGCATCGACCTGAAGAAGATCTTGGAGTCGTCCAGGTTGTCGACCGTGGTCACCACCACGTCCATCGCCGCCGCGTGCAGCCGGTCGGCCACCGGGCCCTCCGCGTCGGCGAACCGGTTGAGGCGCTCCATCTGCAGGCGCAGCACCCGGGCGTAGATCTCGTGGAGCAGGTCGTCCTTGGAATCGAAGTAGTGGTACATGGCGCCCTTGGTGACGCCGGCCGCCGCCACGATCTCCTGCACCGACGTGCTCTCGAAACCCCGCTCGGCGAACAGCCGGGTGGCCTCGGCGAGCAGGCGCTGCCGCACCGGCTCCTCCAGGGACCCGTTGCCGGGGCGCTCCCCGTTCACGCGATCCCCCGTTGCGCGGCGCTCTCCGGCTACGCGATGCTCTCCAGCTGCGCGGCGGGTCATGCCGACCTCCTTCGTCTCTCGGGTCAAGCATACCGACTGGTCGGTCAAGCGTCGGCACTGGCGTAATTGCGCTACTTCCCTCACCTTAGGAGGGTTGGGATTCCCGCTCGGGTATCCCGGAGAAAGCGCATGCCTAGTGTGGGGGGTTCGCGTGCCCAATGGGTCCATTTACGTCCCGAGGGACGAGAAGTTCACCGGCGCCTCGCCGCAGAACCTGTACGAGACGTTCTGGTTCGCCGGACGCAAGAACCGGATCCGGGTGCGGGCCGCGATCACCTTCGCGGGGTTCGTCGTCGGCAACCTGGTGGGCCCGCGGCTTGGGCTGAACATGTTCGCCGCCGGCCTCGGGCTGGCCGCCCTCGCGGGCGGCACGGACCTGTTCATCGCCTGGCGCCTGCACGAGCGTACGGCGGTGTGGCGGGGCAAGCGCCGCGGCGAGGTGCGCACCGGACGGCTGCTGCGTCTCGGGCTGCGCCGGCACGGCTACCGGGTGATGGACGGCCGGGCCGTGCCCGGCGAGGCGTCGATCGACCACCTCGTCATCGGGCCGGGCGGCGTCTGGATCGTGGACAACGAGGCGTGGTCGCCCGACACCCTGATCGCGCGGTACGGCGAGCGCCTGTTCTTCGACGAGAAGTTCGGCACCTCGGTCGCCAAGGGGCTCATCTCCGCCGCCGGGTCGATGGCCGCGTTGCTGACCAAGGAGACCGGCATCGAGGTCTCCATCGCCCCGGTGCTCGCCGTGCACGGCGGGAAGATCAAGGCCAGGGGAGGCGTGCTGTACGGGGAGGGGCTGACCGTCGCCTACCCGGGCAGGGTGGCCCGCTGGATCCGCACCCACGGTTCCGCCGAGTTCACCGAGGCGCAGATCGAACTGCTGGCCCGTACGGCGGCCCGCATCCTGCGCCGCATGAGCTGAGCACGCGGACGCGGGCCGGAATCGATTCGGGCGAAGGGTCTCGATTCAAGCCAGCGTCTCGACGAACGCGGCGAGCTGGGCGACGTTGCGGCACTCGTGCATGGGGACGACCGAGCCGTACGACGTGGCGAGGGAGTCCCCGGTGTCCCACTGGGCCCGGGGCTCGGGGTTGAGCCAGTAGGCGTGCCTGGCCTGGCCGGCCAACCGCTTCAGCCTGCCCAGCGCCGGGGTCTGGTAGTTGGACCTGGCGTCGCCCAGGATCAGCAGCGACGTCCGGGGACCGACCGCGTCCGGGAAGCGTTCGGCGAAGCGCTCGAAGACGTGGCCGTAGTCGGTGCGGCCGAACCTGACGATGTCGGCCTCCTCCGTCAGGCGTGCGATGGCGTCCAGCACGTCCGCGCCCGGGGCGAACAAACCGGTGATCTCGTCCACCGTGTCCACGAACGCGAACGCCCGCACCTTGGTGAACTGCTCCCGCAGCGCGAACGTCAGCAACAGCGTGAAGTGCGAGAACGTGGAGACCGAGTCGCTGGCGTCGCACAACACGACCAGCTCGGGCCGATGCGGGCGGGGCGGGCGCAGGTGGGTGGTGAGCGGCACTCCGCCCGTGGACAGCGAGGCCCGCACGGTGCGCCGGAAGTCGAGCCGCCCGCGCCGCCCCCGCTTCTGCCGGATCGACAGCCGGGTGGCCAGGCGGCGGGCCAGGGGATAGACCTCCCGGCGCAGCCGGGCCAGCTCCTCTTTGGTCGCGCGCAGGAAGTCGACCTGGTCGATCGGCGGCCGGACCGCCGACCTGGCGATCTTCTCGACGCCCGACTCCTCGGCGATCCTGCGGCGTACGTCGGAGGCGACCGCCTCCGTGAACGCCTCGGTGGTCCGCGCGATGTGCCGCCGGGCGACCTTCTCCGGCAGGCCGCCGCGCTCGTCGAGCATGGCCGTCAGCATCCGGGCCACCAGCGTCTCCGGCGACAGCGCGCGCAGCACCGGGAAGGAGAACCACGACTGCCTGCCGGGGGCCGCCTGGACCTGCCCGAACCGCCCGACCATCGCCCGGGCGAACTCCCGGAACGCGGGATCGGCCGGATCGCCCGTCAGCAGCTCCGCCAGCCGCTCGCGCAACTCGGGCAGCTCGGCGTCCTCGGCGGCGGTGCCGTCGGTGCCGCTGATCACCGGCGGGAACCACAGGTCGAAGAGCAGGTCGAAGCCCGGCCGGTGCGCGCGCCGCTTCACCAGCGTCGCGGCGTACGCCTCACGAAGCGTCTCCCGCTCGGCCAGGTCGATCACCATGAGCGCGTGGGCCGCGTCCAGCCCCTCGGCCGGGGAGACCGGCAGCCCGGCCTCCCGCAGGGCGTGGACGAACCCCACGTGCCGATCCACGAGGGACGCCGGAGTCGTCGTCATCGGGACGGCAGGCCGAGCTCCTTGGCGGCCCGCACCTGGTCGGAGTTGTGCTTGAGCACCACGCCCAGCGTCTCGCCGATCAGCGCCTCGTCCAGCTCCGTACGGCCCAGCGCGAGCAGGGTGTGCGCCCAGTCGACGGTCTCGGCGATCGACGGCGACTTCTTCAGCTCCAGCGCCCGCAGCGTGGCCACCGTACGGGCGAGCTGGTCGGCGATGCCCGCGGGCAGCGTGGGCACCTGCGCGAGCAGGATGTCACGCTCCCGTTCCGGCGTGGGGTAGTCGAGGTGGAGGTAGAGGCAGCGCCGCTTGAGCGCCTCCGACAGCTCCCGGGTCGCGTTCGAGGTCAGCACGACGTATGGCCGGCGCGCGGCGGTGATCGTGCCGAGCTCGGGGATCGTGATCTGGTAGTCGGACAGGATCTCCAGCAGCAGTCCCTCGACCTCGACGTCGGCCTTGTCGGTCTCGTCGATGAGCAGCACGGTGGGCTCCTCGCTCCTGATCGCCTTCAGGAGGGGGCGCTCCAGCAGGAACTCCTCGGAGAAGATGTCGTCCCAGGCGCCGTCGTCGGCCTGGATGCGCAGCAGCTGCTTCTTGTAGTTCCACTCGTACAGCGCCCGCGCCTCGTCCAGGCCCTCGTAGCACTGCAGGCGGATCAGCCGCGCGCCGGTGGCCTCCGCCACGGCCTTGGCGAGCTGGGTCTTGCCCACTCCCGCCGGTCCCTCGGCCAGCAGCGGCTTGCCCAGCGCCCCGGCCAGGAACACCGATGTCGCGATGCCGTCGTCGGCAAGGTAGTCGACGGCCGCCAGCCGCCCCCGGACCTCGTCAGGCGAGGCGAACCACATGTGCGCTCCCAACCGCTGCTACCGAATGTTGTTCTACTCTAGCCCGATCCTTGCCGTTCTGATTTGGACTGTGCTGCTCTGATTTGGACTCGCTGTGAGGGCTGCGATAACCTCTAAGAGCTCTGCGCCGCTAGCTCAGTTGGTTAGAGCAGCTGACTCTTAATCAGCGGGTCCGGGGTTCGAGTCCCTGGCGGCGCACCACATCCGAAAGCCCAGGCCGTTCGGCCTGGGCTTTCCGCGCTACCCGGGTGGCGTGCAGGGACGCGAGCAGCCGGATTCGTTCGTCGTCGGCGGTGCCGGGCTCGGCCGTGTAGACGAGCAGGACCGGTCCGGGATTGCCGGGCAGGGGATAGACGTCCCAGTCGAGGGTGAGCTCCCCGACCTGAGGGTGCCGGAACAGCTTCGTCCCGTGGACCGTCTCACGCACCTCGTGCCGGGCCCAGAGCCGGCGGAAGTCCGCGCTGCGGATGCTCAGCTCGCCGATGATCGTGGTGGCGCGCGGGTGGGTCGGATCGGTCGCGACGGCGGCGCGCAACATGCCGATGTACTGCAAGGCGGTCGTCTCCCAGTCGGGGCAGCGTGCACGGGTCCCGGGATCCTCGAACAGCGCCATGAGCATGTTCCGCCGCCCCGGCGGCAGGGTGTCCGGATCGCCGAGCAGCGCCTCGGCGAGCGTGTTCCACGCGAGCACGTCGAGGTGCCGGCCGAGCACGACCGCGGGAGTATTCATGACGTGCAGCAGGCGCCGGGTGCTGTCCGGCACGCGGTCCGGGGTCCGGCGTGTGCGGACGGCGGCCGGACGGCGTGCCGCCCGCGCGAGGGTGAACAGATGCCGGCGTTCCTCGTCGTCGAGGTCGAGCGCGGAGGCGATGGCGTCGAGCACCTGGTCAGAGGGCCGCACCTCGCGGCCCTGCTCCATGCGCTGGTAGTAATCGGTGCTCAGCCCGGCCAGCAGCGCGACCTCCTCGCGCCGCAGGCCGGCCACCTTGCGCCGGGGCCCCGGCTCCAGCCCGACGTCCTGCGGGCGCAACCGGCCGCGCCGGGCACGCAGGAAGTCACCGAGCTCACGGGCGTACGGGTGGTCGACAGCCATAGCGACAGTCTGCCGGTGCGGTCCGTGCCGAAGGTAGGTCTGGCGTTCCCAGGGAAACGCGTACGACCGAATCCCGGCGGCCCCGTCCTAGCGTCGTCCCCATGACCGAATGGAACGCCAATCACATCCCCGATCAGCACGGCCGGGTCGCCGTCGTCACCGGCGCGAACTCGGGACTCGGCCTGGTCACCGCGACCGAACTCGCCCGGCACGGGGCACACGTCGTGATGGCCGTGCGCAACACCGCCGCCGGCGAGCGGGAGGCCGAGGCGATCCGGCGCTCCGCGCCACGGGCCGAGATCGAGGTGCGGGAGCTCGACCTGGCCTCGCTCGCGTCGGTGCACGCGTTCGCGAAGGACCTGACCGCCGACTTCCCGGCGGTCGATCTGCTGGTCAACAACGCCGGCGTGGTCCTCCTCGGCCCCGCCCGCACGACGGCCGACGGGTTCGAGCTTCAGTTCGGCACCAACATGCTGGGCCACTTCGCCCTCACCGGCCTGCTGCTCGACAACCTCGGCCGGGCGGACGCCGCACGGGTGGTCAGCCTCAGCTCGATCACCCACAAGAACGCCCACCTCGACTTCGACGACCTGATGTCGCGGCGCGACTTCAACGCCAGTCGCGCGTACGGCCGTTCCAAGCTCGCCACCACCGTCTTCGGTCTCGAACTCGACCGCCGCCTGCGCGCCGCGGGCTCACCGGTCGTCAGCGTCGTCGCCCACCCCGGGCTGTCCAGAAGCAACCTCACCCCCCGGGCCTGGGAGCACCGCGGCCGGCTCGGGCGGATCTTCGCCCGAGGCGGGCTGCTGGCGACGCAGCCGGCCGAGCGGGGAGCGCTGCCCCAGCTCTTCGCCGCGACCGCGCCCGGGGTGCGCGGCGGCCAGTTCTTCGGACCGTCCGGCCTCTGGGAGATGCGTGGCCGGGTCGTGGAGGTCCGCCCCAGCACGGAGGCGGCAGACCCGAGTGTCGGGCGGCGCCTGTGGACCGCCGCCGAGGAGCTGACCGGCATCACCTACCTCTGACCCCGCCGCGCGGCGAGTGCGCGGCGATGACCGTCTTCGCGGGCCCTGCCCGTGTGCGTTTGGCGGCCGTATCAGGTGGGGGAGCCGAGGGTGCGGATCTGGCCGAACTCGCCGTCGTAGCCGGGGTCCTTGGTCACTTCGCCGTTCCGCAGGCGGCCGATCGCCTCGGCGAGCCGCGGCGAGCAGGCGGCGATGTCGGCCAGGGGGAGGTCGCCGAGTATCGCGAGTTCGGGTCCGAGCGCGGCCACGAGCCTGTCGGTCTCCACGCCCACCTTCTTGCTCTTCGGGCCCACCCCCAGGGTCTCGGCCACGAGATCCGGGAGCGGGACGAGGTTGCGGAAGCCCGCCGCGCCTCCTGGGCTCCTGCCCGCCGGGCGGTCCGCGAGGTCCTCGACCCTGCTCAGCACGCCGACCGTGAGCTTCCTGCCGCACACCGGGCAGACGCCGCCGAGCTTGCGCGTCTGCTCCGGGTCGAGCCGGACGCCGCACTTGCGGTGGCCGTCGACGTGGTACTTGCCCGCCTCGGGGAAGAACTCGGTCGTGCCGCACAGGCCGGCGCCGGTGCGCAGAGCCCGCTCGATCGCGAAGTAGTCCAGGTCGGTCTCGAAGATCGTGGTCTCCCGGCCGACGATGGGCGGTGAGTGGGCGTCCGAGTAGCTGACCAGCCGATAACCGTCGAGTCCGGAGACCTGCCGCATCATCGCGGGGTCGGCGGACAGGCCGGTCTCCAGCGCGAAGACGTGCTCGGTGAGGTCGCCGAAGCACTCCTCGAGGCTGTCGAACCCCGACTTCGAGCCGAGCACGCCGAACCACGGCGTCCAGACGTGCGCCGGCACCAGGTAGGCGCCCTCGCCGCAGGTCAGGACGGCCTCCAGCAGGTCGCGGGAGCTCATGCGTACGGTGGGCCGGCCGTCCACGCCGAGGTCGGCGACCTTGGCGAGGCCGCGGTCGAACTCCTCGACCTGGTCGAATCCGGGCAGGTAGACGAGGTGGTGGATCTTCCGGGAGCGGCCGCCCTGGGAGTAGACGGTGGAGATCTCGACCGACAGCATGTACCGCACGGGGGCATCGGCCACGCTGCCCGGCAGCGTCGACGCCACTTCGCGGTCGAGGTCGTCGCGCAGCCGGAACAGCCCCGGCTCGGCCGGCACCAGAGCCGTCCGCAGCCGGTCGAGCCAGGCCGGGTGGGTGAAGTCACCCGTGCCCATGAGCGTGACGCCCTTGCGCCGGGCCCACCAGGTCAGCTGCTCCAGGTCGCTGTTCTTGCTGCACGCGTAGGCGTACCTGGAGTGCATGTGCAGGTCGGCGTGGAAACGCACGGTGACCTCTCCCGTCGGCTTGACCCTGGATCTACCAGCTTGCCGATCAGGAGAGGTCGAAACGCCGTTCCGGCGGACCGCGCGGCGACCGGACCCTACAGTTCGGCGATGCGGTCCAGCAGCGCCTTCTTCGCCGTGCTGAACTCCTCGTCGGTCAGCACTCCGCTGCGGTGCAGTTCGCCCAGGTCGGCGAGCCGCCGAATCAACAGGTCACGGCTCGGCAGGTCGCGGCCGTCGGGCTCGGAGGGTGAGAGCGCGGCGGGCGGTTCCGGAGTGTGGCGGGCCAGCCGCGCCAGCACGGCGGCCCCGACGAGCACGCTGGTCCCTCCGAAACGCTGCACCCCCCAGGACAGGCAGCGCGGGTCCTCCTCCGGCCGGCCGGTCGGCCCCTCGCCGCGTACATGGAAACGCAGGCTCCCGTAGGCCAGGCCCGACTGCGGCTTCCACTCGACGCCGGTCAGATCCGACAGCCGGAACTCCTGCGCGCCGGCCGCCTGTTTGATCGACTTGGCGAATCCCGTCCACTCCAGGCGGACCCGTACGCCGTCGAAGCTCACGGTGCCGTCACCGGCCGTGGCGCTGATCGGCACGGCCGGGCCGGGCAACAGGAACTCGGGACAGGGCTGCTCCGGCACCTGGGCCAGCTGCACCAGATCGCGGATCTCGCCGGCCATGTACTCCGCCGCGGCCCTGCGCTCCTTGGGGACCGCCAGCCGGTAGGGGTCGGCGGGAGCGGCCAGCAGCCCGGCGCCCACCTCGGTCAGCGGGTCCGCCCCGGGCCGCAGCCGCAGCCGCAGGTGCCCGCCTTTGCGCGAGGGCTCGAACACGGCTCCCGCCACGGCCTCCAACGGCACCGCCAGGTCCCCGAGGGCCTTGCGCACCTCGTGGACGTCGCGGCCGCTGCCGGGGGTGATCCGCACCGCCTCGACATCGACCGTCCATGAGCCGTCTTCCACGACGATCTCGGTCATGTCATGACACTACGACGTTGGCGGGAACCACTGAACCGCTCGACGCCGGCGCCGGGACGAGGGTCCCGGCGCCGGCGTCAGAGGACGGTCAGGGGAAGGGGATCAGTAGAGCGTGTTGTCCGGCACCGGCAGGTCGATCTGCTGGGGCCCGTGCCAGGTGCCCTTGTCCGTGGGAATGTCGCCGCCGTTCAGCGCGTGGCCGACACCGAGCACGAGCGGAATCTCCACCCGGCTCTTGTGCAGGTCGATGGTGACGGTCGTGCCGGTGGCCCGCTCGCCGCTGTAGTTCGAGTCGGTGCCGGCGATCACCAGCCCGATCCTGTGGCCCTTCTTGAAGACGTACTCCTGCGGCAGCGTCTTCCACTTGACCTGCGCGTACGTGCCGGGGGTCAGCGGCGAGGACTCGGAGAGCGAGTCGCGGTTCTGCGGGTCGATCCAGCCGCGGGCCACGACCTCCAGCGGCCGCGTGGCCAGGTTGGTGACGACCTTCCGGTAGCAGGCGTCGTCGGCGGCGGTGCTGTCGCCGTGGCAGTCCTCCTGGGTGAGGGTGGTGATGCCCTGCCCACGGCGCCAGTCGACCCGGGTGTCCTCGCCGAAGTCGACGAGAAGCGCGGTCAGGTTCGAGGTCGGCTTGTCGAGCGAGACCCGCAGGTCCACCTCGGGCGTGCCCGACATGCGCAGGTCGCGCGGCAGTTCACCGGTGGTGAAGGAGACCCGTCCGGGCTTGGCCGTGCCGACGTCGGCGACCATCGCGTCCTCCGACTGGCGGATGTCGGTGAAGCTCGCGGTCTCGCTGTTCTTGCCGGGGTTGAGGTTCAGCGAACCGTCGGCGGACGGGCGGAAGAAGTGGGTCGAGGCGGCCGGCGTCGGCCAGTCGCGCTGCGTGATCCACTCGGCCGGGCCGACCTGCACGTCCGCGCGCGGCTCCTGCATGATCCCGTTGTCCACGCCGAGCAGCCAGCGGTCGAACCAGCGGTGCAGCGTGTCGACCCACAGGTCGCGGCGCCCCTCGAAGTCGAAGGGGTCCACGTGCTGATACTGGCCGACCCAGATCTTGCGCGGCACGTTCCGGTCGGCGAGCGCCTGCCACCACACCGAGAAGTTGTCGGGCTTGACGTTCAGGTCGTTGACCGTGTGCACGACGAAGACGCTCGCGTGCACTTTCGACGCGTCGCCGAGCGACCCGGCGACGTAGTCGCGCTCGGCCCAGAAGCCGTTGTAGTTCCCCGTGGCGTCGTCGGCGTCGACGTCCAGTCGAGCCCGCTTCGCCGCGCACTTGGCGGCCGGGTCGGTGTCGATCACGCGGGACAGGTACGACATGTAGTTGTAGTTGTAGATCACGCCGTTGGAGCGCTGGTACTTGTACCAGGAGCTGATGGCGGAGATCGGGACGATCGTCTCCAGGCCCTCGACCCCCGTCGCCGCCACCGCGTTGGCCAGCGTGCCGTCGTACGACTTGCCGATCATGCCGGCCTTGCCGGTGCTCCAGTCGGCCGGCGCGGGGGAGCCGTCGTCGTGGTAGGCGGGGGCGCGGCCGTTCAGCCAGTCGACGACCGCCTTGCCGCCCAGCACGTCGGCCTTGCCGCCCACGTCCGGGCAGCCGTCGGACTTCGTGGTGCCGACCATGTCGACGTTGAGGACGGCGTACCCGCGTGGCACGAAGTAGTTGTCGTAGAACAGCGGGAACTTGGCGGGCTCGCCCGCCGCGTCGTACACCTTGCGCTCGGACTCGTTGCCGCGTCCGGAGTTGTCGTAGTAGGGGCTCTCGTCGATGATCGACGGCACCTTGAGCCCGGGCCCCGACTCCCTGGGCCTGATGATGTCGACCCTGACCCGGTCGAGGCGGCCGTCGGAGTCGCTGTCGACGCTCGACTCGACGTAGACGTGCTCGCGGACGGCGTCGGCGTAGGAGAAGACCGGCTGGGTCCGTCCCTGGTCGACGGTGATGGCCGGGCCGGTGGCCGCGCGGGCCGGGACCGCGCCGATCGCGGTCACGGCGACCGCGGCGATGGCTGCTCGTAACAGCACGGAGAGCCTCCAGAGGGGGGTGTGGAAACCCTCCGTAAATCACCATGCATGCCCGTATGCCGACAAGATCCCTTTATGTGATCGACATCACCTTGGTCCTGCTATGTGACACGGCCCGGACGCTCAGCGGGTCGTCGCGATGAGGCGTCGCAGTGCGGCGTGGGCGGGGGAGCCCCAGGTGGGCCGGCCGGCGGGACGGCACGTTCCGCACGCGGCCTCCGTTTCCGGGGTCAAAAAACGCGGTGAACCCTTGACTGCTCCCCGGCGGTGTTGAGAACCTTCTCACCATCCCGGTGAGAACGTTCTACACGTTCGCGTACCGGTCAGTGAGAACGTTCTACTTGCGGAGTGTCCCCATGACTTCCAAACCCGGCCTGCGACCCGTCGACCCCCAGCTCAGGGAGGTCATCGGGGGAGCGGTCGACCAGCGCGGCGTCGCCGCGAAGGTGGCGGCGCAGGCGGCCTCGCGCGGAGTGACGGACGTGTTCTTCCTCGGCTGCGGCGGCTCCTGGGCCTCCTCGGTGCCGGCGCACGCCTCGTTGTCCGCCTCGGCGACCGGGCTGGTCAGCCACAACATCAACGCCGCCGAGTTCCTGGCCTCCCCCTCGCCCCGGCTGTCGGAGCGCTCGCTTGTGGTGGCCTCCTCCCACTCCGGCGCGACCCCCGAGACGGTGGCCGCCGCGCGCCTGGCCAAGGAGGCGGGCGCGTACGTGGTGGCGGTGGCGACCGACGACGACAACCCGCTCGCCGAGCTGGGGGACGCCGCGTTCACCTACCACAGCGAGAAGACGATCACGGCGGCCAAGCACGTCCTGCTGGGGCAGCTCGTGCAGGAACTGCTCCGGATCGAGGGCGCGGACCTCGACTACGAGACCCTCGAACGCGGCTACGCGGCGCTGCCCGACGCGCTCGCCGCCGCCACCGAGGCGCACGAGGAGCTGTCGGCCACGATCGCGCGGGAGACCGCCGACGCCGACCTGACCTTCGTGGTCGGCGGGGGCAACGCGTACGGCGTCGCCTTCCTGCTCTCGGTCTGCTACCTGATGGAGATGCAGTGGAAGAAGTCGGTCTGCGTGGCGTCCGGCGACTTCTTCCACGGGGCGTTCGAGATGGTGGTCGGCGACGCGCCGCTCATCCTCCTGCGCAGCGAGGACCGCACCCAGGCGATGGCCGACCGGGTCGCCGCCTTCGCCCCCACGGTGACCTCCCGGGTCTTCACGCTCGACTCGGCCGCTCTCGAACTGCCCGGCGTGCCCGCGGCGGCCCGGCCGGAGCTGTCGGCCCCGGTCCTGGCCAACGTCGCCACCCGGCTGGCCGACCACTACGAGTCCGTCACCGGTCACTCGCTCGACGAGCGGCGCTACATGCACAAGATGGCGTACTGAGATGCGGCTGTGCGGAGTCGGCGACAACGTCGTCGACAGATATCTCGACCTCGGCCTCGTCTTCCCCGGCGGCAGCGCCTGCAACGTCGCGGTCCACGCCGGGCGCCTCGGCGCGGAGACCGCCTACCTCGGCTCGATCGGGGCCGACCCGGCGGGCGACCTCGTACGGCACAGCCTGGCCGCCGAGGGGGTCGAGGCCAGATGGTCCCGGTACGGCGGTCACCCCACCCCGCGGGCCGACGTCAAGCTCGACGCCGACGGCAACCGGACCTTCGTCGACTACGTCCCGCCGACGGAGGGCCTGCGGCTGAGCTCGGCGGACCTCGACTACCTGTCGTCGTTCGACCTCGTCCACACGGGACACACCAGCCTGGTCGAGGAGCAGCTCCCCGACATCGCCCGTGCCACGAAGGTCTCCTTCGACTTCTCGTACAAGGACATGGAGTACGCGCGGGACCTGCTGCCCTCGGTCGGCATCGCCTTCTTCTCCCGGCCCCGGCTCGACCGGCGTGAGTGCGCGGAGTTCGCCGCGTCGGTCCTCGCGCTCGGACCCCGGTTCGCCGTCGTGACCTGCGGAGATCAGGGCGCGTTGCTGGCCGCGGAGGGACGTACAGTGTGGCAGCCGGCGGTCCCCACCGAGGTGGTGGACACGCTGGGCGCCGGCGACGCCTTCGCGGCGCAGCTGCTGGTCGCGCTGCCCGCGGCCCCGGCCGAGGTCGCCATGGCGCGGGCGGCCGCGTACGCCGCCTCGGTCTGCCGTCACCACGGCGGTTACGGCTACCCCGCCGATCTCGACGCCCTCTATCCACCGGAGGAGACCCCATGAAAGACAGCGCCGACGACAGCGCCGACCTCGCGGTGCGCGTGCGCGGCGTTCGCAAGCGGTACGGCCACGTCGAGGCGCTGCGCGGCGTCGACCTGGACATCGCCCCCGGGGAGATCCACGCCCTGCTCGGCGACAACGGCGCGGGCAAGTCGACGCTGGTCAAGGTGCTCGCGGGAGCGGTGACGCCGGACGAGGGCACCGTCGAGATCAATGGCGTGCCGCACCGGTTCACCGGCCCGAGGGACGCCCAGGCGGCCGGCATCGAGACGGTCTACCAGGACCTGGCCCTCGCGCCGACGCTGCCGCCGGACGCCAACCTCTTCCTCGGCCGCGAGCCCTCCCGGCCGGGGCTGCTCGGCCGGCTGGGGTTCGTCGACCGCAAGGCCATGCGGGCCGAGGCCGCCACCCACCTGCGGCAGCTCAACTCCAAGATCCAGGACCTGGGCGCCGAGGTCGGCTCGATGTCGGGCGGGCAGAAGCAGGCCGTCGCGGTGGCCAGGGCGGCGATGTGGGGCTCGGCCCTGATCATGATGGACGAGCCGACCGCGGCGCTCGGCGTGGCGCAGACCGAATCGGTCCTCGAGCTCATCCGGCGGATCCGGGACGAGAAGGGCCTGCCGGTGCTGCTCATCTCCCACAACCTGCCCGACGTCTTCCGCGTCGCGGACCGCTGCACGGTCCTGCGGCTCGGCAGGCGGGTCCTGACCGCGCGCATGTCCGACGTCACCTCGACCGATCTGATCAGGGCGATGACGGGCGCCGACACCCTCAGCCCGACCGAGGAAAGGGCGGCAGAACCGCGATGACCGACCTCGCTTCGCAGACCACACCGCCGGCCACACCGCAGACCACGCCGCCGGGCGCGCCGCGCAGGAGGGCCGTGCCGCGCCCCCAGTGGCTGTCCGACGCGACGATCCTGCTGCTGCTGATCGCCATCGTGGCGGTCTTCTCGATCGTCACTCCGGCGGGCACGTTCCTGTCGCTGAGCAACGCAGAGTCCATCCTGCTCACGGCCTCGCAGTTGCTCATCCTCTCGTGCGGCATCACGTTCCTGCTCATCGCCGGCGGGCTCGACCTGTCCATCGGCTCGATCACGATCTTCTCCGCCGTCGTCGTCGCGAAGGTGATGGGGGCGCTCGCCGGGACGGCGGCGCAGGCGGCGGACTTCCACTATCCGAACCTCGGCGTCGCGATCACCGTGGCGATCGTCTGCGGCCTGCTGGTGGGCGCCGGCTGGGGAGCCGTCAACGGCCTGCTCGCCGTGAAGCTCCGCATCCCCCCGTTCATCGCCACGCTCGCGACCGGCGGCATCGTGCTCGGCCTGGCGAGCGTCTGGACGAACGGCCAGAACGTGCAGAACGTGCCGCTGCCCTTCCAGTCGTCGTTCGGCCTCGGCAAGCTGTTCGGGGTCATCCCGTGGTCCATCGTGATCGCGGCCGTGGTCACCGCGGTCTTCTGGGTCGTGCTGTCCAAGACCCGCTTCGGCCTGCACACCTACGCGATGGGCGCCAACCTGGAGGCGGCCCGCCGCGCCGGCGTCAACGTCAGGCGGCACATGGTCCTGCTCTACGTCGGCACCGGCGCCCTGTGCGGGATCGTGGCCGTCCTCGACGTCGCGCGGTTCAGCACGGCGTCGATCACCAGCCATTCCGGGGACGCGCTGTCGGCCATCGCCGCCGTCGTCATCGGCGGGACGAGCCTGTTCGGGGGACGGGGCCGGATCTCCGGCACCGTGGTGGGCGCGCTCATTCCGGCGGTCCTGCAGAGCGGCTTCGTGATCATGGACGTCCAGCCGTTCTGGCAGAACGTCGCCGTCGGCGTCGTCCTGCTCGTGGCCGTCTACGTGGACCAGGTCAAGATCCGCGCTCAGGAGCGCACATGAGCTTCCTCGCTCGCACCCACCCCTCATCCCGAAGGAACCCGATGAAGCGAACCATCCCCGCCCTGGCCGCGAGCGCGCTGGCGGTCTGCCTGCTGGCCGGCTGCGGCGGAACCTCGTCCGCCGACGGCGCCGGAGGCGGGAGCGCCGCCGGCAAGAAGATCGTCATGCTGCTGAACGACCAGTTCGACCCCTACTACCTCACCCTGGTCGCCGGAGCCGAGGCCGAGGCGAGGAAGCAGGGCTTCGACTTCAGCTGGCAGGCGCCGTCCACGCTCGACGTGGCCTCGCAGACCCAGCTCCTGCAGTCCGTCGCCGCCCGCAAGCCGGACGGGATCATCATGTCCGCCCTGGACGCCAAGGCGATGATCGCGCCGATGAAGCAGGTCATGGCGCAGGGCATCCCGATCATCACGGTGGACGCCGACGTCGCCGACCCGTCGGCCCGCCTCGCCACCGTCACCTCCGACGGCGAGGCCGCCGGCCGCCTGGCCGCCCAGACGATGGACAAGCTGCTGGGCGGCAAGGGCAAGGTGGCCTTCGAGGGCTACACCCCGGGCACCTCCAGCACCGACGCCCGCCTCAAGGGCTGGCAGGAGGGGCTGAAGCAGACCGGACTCGAGTACGTCGCCGAGCGCTACGACGCAACCGACCTCACCACCATCGCCGGAACCGTGAGCGCGGTGCTCAAGCGCTACCCCGACCTCGCCGGCATCTTCACGAACTGGACGAACCCCACCCTCGGCGCCGCCCAGGCCGTACAGGCCGCGGGCAGGAGCGACAAGGTCAAGATCGTCGGATTCGACGCCTCGCCCGACGAGGTGAGCCTGCTCAAGCGCGGCCTGGTCGCGGCGCTGATCATCCAGAAGCCCGGCGACATGGGCAGCAGGGCGGTCTCCGACCTCGCCGCCTACCTCAAGGACGGCACCAAGCCGCAGTCGGTCAGCCTCGACGCGGTCGTGGCCACCCAGGAGAACATGAACGACCCCGCCGTCAGCGCGTACTTCTACAGGGCAGGAAAGAAGTGAGCCAACGCCTCGGAATCGACGTCGGCGGGACCTTCACCGACGTCGTGGTCATCGGGGACGACGGACGCGTCCTCGTCGAGAAGGTCCCCAGCACACCGGAGAACCAGGCGGGCGGCGTGCTCGACGGCGTCCGCGCCGCGCGCGGCACCCGCGGCGTCGACACCGGCGCGCTGCGGATGTTCGCGCACGGGTCCACCGTCGCCACCAACGCCCTCCTGGAGTTCAAGCTCCCGCCCACCGCGCTGATCGTGACCCGCGGCTTCCGGGACGTCCTGGAGATCGGCACGCAGCTTCGGCCCGCGCTGTTCGACCTCGGGGTCGTCAAGCCGGAACCGGTGATCCCGCGCGACATGGTCTTCGAGATCGGCGAGCGGCTCGACCGGCTGGGCGGGGTCGTCACCCCGCTCACCGACGAGGAGATCGACCGCGTCGTGGCCCAGGTCGCGGCGAGCGGCGCCGAGGCGTGCGCGATCACGCTGCTGTTCTCCTTCCGCAACCCCGCCCACGAGCGCCGGGTGGCCGAGCGGCTGGCCGCCGCGCTGCCCGGCCTGCACGTGGCCGTCTCCTCCGAGGTCGCGCCCGAGATCAAGGAGTATCCCCGGGCGTCGACCACCGCGATCAGCGCGGCGCTGCAGCCGCTGGTGGCGCGCTACCTGTCGGCGGTCGAGGCCGGACTGGACAGCGAGAAGGTCACCTGCCCGTTCTTCGTGATGCAGTCCTCGGGCGGCGTGATGTCGGCCGCCGAGGCGTCGGCCGCCGCGCACAAGATGGTGCTGTCCGGCCCCGCGGCGGGGGTGCTCGCCGCCGCCCGGGTGGCGGAGAACCCGGCGTACGCCAACCAGATCACCTTCGACATGGGCGGCACGTCCACCGACATCTGCCTGATCCACGAGGGCCGGCCGCGCCTGGACCGGTCGTCGCAGTTCGAGGGGCGGCCCCTGCAGGTCGCGCAGTTCGACATCCACACCATCGGGTCCGGCGGAGGGTCGCTGGCCCGGGTGGACGCGGCCGGGCTGCTGCGGGTGGGACCGGAGAGCGCGGGCGCCGTCCCCGGGCCCGCCTGCTACGGACGCGGCGGCACCCGGCCCACGACGACCGACGCCCAGGTAGTGCTCGGCCGGGTGGACCCCGCGCGGTTCCTCGGCGGGGAGATGGCCCTCGACGTGGAGGCCGCCAGGCAGGCGGTGCTGACGCACGTCGCGGAGCCGCTCGGGATCGGCCTGGAGGAGGCCGCGCTGGGCATCCTCGACGTCGCCGACGCCATCATGGCCAGGGGCGTGCGGGTGGTCAGCGTCAACCGCGGCTACGACCCGCGCGACTTCGTGCTGCTGCCCTTCGGCGGGGCCGGTCCCATGCACGCGCTGTCGGTCGCCGAGATGGTCGACATCAGGACCGTGCTGGTGCCGCGCCACCCCGGCACGTTCTCGGCGCTGGGCCTGGCCACCAGTGACCTGAAGTACGACTTCTCGCTCACCGTGGACACGCCGGTGGACACGCTGAGCCCGGAGGAGATCGAGGGGCTGTTCACCGGCCTGCTCGACCGGGCCCGCGACCGGCTCTCCCGGGTCGAGTCGCTCACCACGGGACGGACCGAGAACCGGCTGGCCCGCTTCCGCTACGCCTGGCAGGACAACGACGTGGAGGTGCTGCTGCGGCCCGGGGCCGTGGACGCGCAGAGCCTGGCCGAGGCGCTCGACCGCTTCCACGCCCAGCACGAGTTCGAGTTCGGGCACAGCGACAAGGAGGCCCGCGTCGAGCTCGTCGCCGTCGGCGTCGAGGTGTACGGCGTGCTGCCGCGCACGGCCGCCGCTTCTTCGGAGGAGGCGCCCTCCACCCCCGCCCCGGCCTCCGTACGGCGGGTCTGCTTCCGCGGGGCCGGATGGGTCGACACCGACGTGTATGAGCGGGCGGACCTGACGCCGGGGGCGGCGTTCAGCGGCCCGGCGATCATCGAGGAGCGCGAGGCGACCACGGTCGTGCCGCCCGGCGCGCGGGTGCGCGTGGACGGCGACGGCAACCTCGTCCTGACTGTGAAGGGAACCTCCGCATGAGACGAACCGACCCGATCACCACGGAGGTCATCCGGCACGCCCTGGAGACCGTCGCGGAGGAGATGGGCACCGCGCTGCGCCGCACCGCGCTCAGCGTCGTGGTGAAGGACATGCGCGACTACAGTTGCGCGGTGTTCGACCGGTCGGGCCGGCTGCTCGCCGCCGCGCTGGACATCCCGACACTGCTCGCCTCGATGTCCCCCGCGCTGCGGGCCTGCCTCGACAAGTGGGACGACGACATTCACCCCGGCGACGTCTTCCTCAGCAACCATCCCTACCTGGGGGCCTGCCAGACCAACGACCTCAACCTGTTCGTCCCGGTCTTCGACGGCGACGAGCGGCTCATCGGCTTCACCGGCGCCATCGCGCACCACGCCGACTGGGGCGGGGTCGTGCCCGGCACGGCGGCGGCCACCAGCCGCAGCGCGTTCTACGAGGGCGTCATGCTGCCGGCGGTGAAGCTGGAGGTGCGCGGCGTCCCCGAGCCGAACGTCCGCGACATCATCACGGCCAACACCCGCCACCCGAAGCAGAACCACGGCGACCTGCGTGCCCAGGTCGCCGCCGCCCGTTCGGGCGCCCGCCGCTTCGCCCGCCTGGCCGAGCGGTACGGCACCGACACGCTGGTCACGGCGATCGACGACCTGATCGGCTACACGGCCGAGCGCACCC
The DNA here is from genome assembly GCF_014892245.1 of Microbispora sitophila. Classification (NCBI taxonomy): domain Bacteria; kingdom Bacillati; phylum Actinomycetota; class Actinomycetes; order Streptosporangiales; family Streptosporangiaceae; genus Microbispora; species Microbispora sitophila. Next base: position 383,916 of record NZ_JADBGC010000001.1, read on the forward strand.
GGGCCGAGCTGGCGGCCCTGCCCGACGGGACGTACCGGGCCGAGGGGTGGCTGGACGACGACGGCATCAACCCCGGGGCGTCCGTCCGCCTCGCCGTCACGGTCACCATCGAGGGCGACGGCGCGCACGTCGACTTCTCCGGCTGCGATCCGCAAATGCCCGGCGGCATGAACATTCCCACGTCCACGACGCGGTCGGTCGTGCACTACGCGATCAAGTGCCTGCTGCCCGACGACGTGCCGTTCAACGAGGGGTCGATGGAGCCGGTGACCATCCACGCCCCGGAGGGCTCGGCGGTCAACCCGATCTTCCCCGCCGCGGTCGGCGACCGGCACCTGGCCTCCCAGCGGCTGGCGTCCGTCATGACCCGGGCGCTGGCCCCGGCGGCCCCGCACCGGGCGTCGGCGGAGTGGTTCGTCGGCTGGCCGGTGCTGATCTGCGAGTCGGCCTCGCCGAAGACCGGGGACGGCGTCGTGCTGCTCGCCAACGTCGCGGGCGGCGCGGGCGCCACCGCCTCGCACGACGGCGCGGACGCGGTCGACGTCCACATGGCCAACTGCGCGATCATCCCGGCGGAGGTGATCGAGTCGAGCTACCTCCTGCGCGTCGAGCGCTACGAGCTGAGGCCCGACAGCGGCGGCGCGGGGCGCACACGGGGCGGCCTGGGCATCCGCGCCGACTACCGGAACATCTCCGACGGGCCCATGCAGTTCCTCTCCGAGGCCGAACAGAGCGACCCCGGTCACGTTCCGCAGGGGCTCGACGGCGGCCTGCCCGGCACCGCCGCCTCGATCGTCCTCATCCGCGAGGACGGCGAGGAGACCCCGCTGCCGGCGAAGGGGCAGCACGTCGCCGCACCGGGCGAGGTGGTGAGCCTGCGGGCCGGCGGGGGGGCCGGGTTCGGCGACCCGGCGCTGCGCCCGAGGGAGGCCGTGGAGGCCGACCTGCGCAGCGGGCGGATCACCGCCCGCGCCGCGCGGGATCACTACAATCTCGCTGCGGCCGATCGCTGATGGGCGAGCCGCCGGCGCTTCCCGGGCGCGCCCGCGAACGCGATGACGGCCGGGATCCCGCCGGCGGCGACCGAGACCGGGAAGAGGAGGATCCGTGACCGCATCCAGCAGGCCGCGGCGGGCGACGCTCCCGGACGTGGCGGCGCTGGCCGGTGTCTCCACGGCCGCCGCGGGGCGCGCGCTGGGAGGTTACGGAAGTGTCAGCGAGGACGTCCGGCGGCGGGTGACGGAGGCGGCGCGGCAGCTCAACTACCGCGCCAACCGCCTCGCCGCCAGCGTCCGCACCGGCAGGACCGACACCATCGGGGTCGTGTGCGCGGACATCGAGAGTCCCTTCTTCGCCCGCGCGCTGCGGGGGATCTCCGACGTCGCGCACGAGAACGGCTTCAGCACCCTCGTCACCAACAGCGACGAGGACCTCGCCAGCGAGCGTGAGGCGGTGCAGTTGCTCCTGCACAAGCAGGTGGACGGCATCATCTGCGCGCCCGCCGACGTCAAGCAGGTTGAGCATCTGGCACAGGCGCAGAGCGGCGGCACGCCCGTCGTCCTGTTCGACCGCGTGAGCGACCGGCTGGAGGCCGACGCCGTCATCGTGGACGGCATGAAGGCCGCCTACCAGGCCGTACGCCGGCTGCTCGACCTCGGCCACCGGCGCGTCGCGATCGTCACGGAGCTGCGCCAGCCCCGGGAGCAGGACTGGGCGAGGTTCCTCACCCCGGAGGCCGAGGTGTCGCTGGGCGAGCTCAGCCCGAGCGAGGCCCGGCTGCTCGGCTACCTGCGGGCCCACTGGGACGCCGGGGTCCCGGTGCGCCGCGAGCTGGTCCGGCGCACCGGCACCTACGCCGCCGAGGCCGCCTACCAGCAGACCAAGCGCGTCCTCGCGCTGAAGAACCCGCCGACGGCGATCTTCACGGTGGACAACCTGATGACGGTCGGCGCCTATCGCGCGATCCGCGACCTCGGCGTCGTGGTGCCCGACCGGCTCTCGGTGGTGGCGTTCGACGACCTGGACTGGACCGTGCTGGTCTCCCCGGCCCTGAGCGTCATCGCCCAGCCGGTCTACGAGATGGGCGCGGAAGCGGCCCGGCGCCTGATCCGGCGGCTGCGGGACCCGGAGCCCGCACCGCCCGCCACCCTGTTCATGGACGTCACGCTGGTCGAACGGGAGTCCGTCGCCCCGATTTCGTCATGATCAGGTTCTGCTGACGAACACCGGCGTGCCGGAGACGGCCACGCGCAGCCGCCGGTCGCGGACCTCGACGGCGTGCGGCTCGCCGAACGCGTCCACGGCGGTCGCGGTGGAGGCGGGCCAGGGCCAGGAGACGGCGACGGGCGGCCGGGCCTCCCCGTCGGCCGTGTCGTCGGCCGTGTCGCGCCGGTCCCAAAGCACCAGGAGCGGCCCCCGTTCGGCACGCTCGACCTCGAACGCGTACAGGCCGGGCGGATCGTCGGGGCGCACCCGGGTCGCCCGGTGGGCCCCCGCGAGCTGCGCGGCGAGAAGGGCGAAGGTGTCCGCCGCCGGATGCCGGACCGCGAGTTCGCCGTCCCGGTAGCCGAGCATGGCGAGCTTGCCGAACATCAGATGCATGATCTGCAGGGGATCGGCCGGTCCGGGGACCTCGGGCGCGAGGTTCCAGTAGAGGGTGCGGCGGACCCCGGCGGCGAGCGCCTGCAGGGTGCACGCGACGAGCTGGCGGCAGTTGATCCGGTGTCGTCTGGCCTCCAGCTCGGGGGAACACCCCTCCATGAACATCCCCAGCCGGGGCGGCAGCTGCGGCATCCGCGCGTACAACGCGGCCATGGCCCGTCGCTCGGGCGTGTCCTGCCGCGCCCTGGCGGCCAGTTCACTCGTGCTCTGCACGGCCGGCTGACCCGCGAAGGCCTCGGCGAACACCTCGTACATGACGGCCTGGGCGTCGGGGAACTCGAACGGCACGGGCGCGCCGTACTCGCCCACCACCACCGGCCTGAGACAGCCGTGCGCGCGCATCAGCTCCCGCACCGCCTCGATGTGGGCGGGGACCGCGGCGGCGTCGCCGTACAGGTGCACGTCGAACAGGTCGAAGGCGTCACGGCCGCCGGACAGCACCTGCTCGAAGAAGCGCCACGGCTCGCTTCCCGCCCCGCCGGAGAGCACGTCGTAGCCGCACCCGCCGAGCACCACGGCGGCCGCGGGGTCGGCCTTCTTGACCGCGGCGTACATGACCCTGAGCTGCGCGACGTACTCGTCGGCGGTCCCGGCCCACAGCAGGTCGGTGTTGCTCGGCTCGTTGTCGCACTGCCAGTAGCGCACCCGGCCGGCGCAGCGGCCCACCACCCGGCGTACGAACTCCGCGTAGGCGTTCAGGTCGTTCGCGGGGGAGGGCGGCAGGAAGTCGGTCGGCGTCCGGGTCGCCCACGGGGAGCTGGAGCACAGGGTGATCCACACCTCCTCGTCGCCGTCGAGCTGGCCGAGCAACGCGTCGACCACCTCCCAGCGGTAGCGGCCCGGCTCGGGCTCGACCTGGCTCCAGTACACGTACGCCCGCACGATGCCGGCAGCCGCCGCCGCGCAGGCGCGGGCTGGACCGGGAGAAGATCACGGCGGCGGCGATCCGTGTCGCCGACGAGGCAGGACTGGACGGCCTGACGATGAAGGCGGTCGCCGCACACCTCGGGCCGTACTCGCCGATGGCTCTCTATCGCCACGTGCACAACAAAGAGGGCCTGTTCGACCTCATGCTCGACGCGGCCACGGCCGAGATCCCGCTGCCCGGTGAGCCCGACGGCGACTGGCGCGGCGACCTGCGCACGCTCGCCCTGGAGACCCGGAGGATGACATCGCGGCACCCATGGTTCTCCGTGCTGGTCCACGCCCGCCCTCCGGCCGGTCCGCACATGATGCGCAGGCTGGAATTCATGCTCACCGTCCTCGTACGGCAGGGGGCGACCGTCGGCGAGGCCATGACCTACGCGGCGCTGATCGACAGGCACGTCTTCGGCAGCGCCCTGCAGGAGAGCGAGGAGGCCCGCCAGGAGCGGCGCCACGGCCTGGACGACGACGCCCGGCTGTACGCCGCCATCGCGGCGCTCCGCGAACTGGCCGCCGCCGACGGCCACCTGCCCCACCTCACGGAATGGCTCACCCATCCGGCCGGTCCCACGCCGGAGGAACGCTTCGCGATCGGGCTCGACTTCGTCCTCGACGGCATCGCGGGCCGGCTGCCCTGACCGCCCTGCGTCCCAACGCTTCGCAAGATCACGAAAACCTTTTCGCAGCCTTCGGTCCACCTCTGAACTGGACTTATGTCATGACCGTTGACAGGGGCTGAGGTTTCTTTTACGTTACCGAAAACCTTTTAGTTCGTTTCGTGCGTCGCGGGGGGATGCCGGAAGGAGAGGTCATGAAGCCACGTTGGCGGACCCCGGCGGCAGCGGGGTTGTTAACGCTGACAATGCTGAGCGGCAGTATGTTAACGCTCACAACTCCGGCGTCCGCCGCGCCGGAGATCCTGCCGGCGCACTCCCAGGACCAGCTCGGCCTGCCGGTCTTCACCGGCGGCGACCCGGTCCCCGACGAGCCGGTGAAATACGACCCGCGGCGCATGATGCGGGCCATCTACGACAAGGAGAAGGGCGGCGACTCCTACTGGATCGACCGCATGCTGGCCCGCAAGGGCGACGACCCGGCCGGCCCGTGGCTGATGAGCCGGGGCAGGGCGGCGTTCATGAAGGAGCACGACCCGTCGGTGATCGGGTTCGGCGGCAGCCTCGCCTACTGGGAGAGCATCGACAACCGCGACGCGTACGCCGTGGATCTGGGCAGCACCCTGCGGGAGAACGTCGCCGAGCGGCTGCAGATGCCCAGCCACTGGGAGGGCGTCTACACCGGCGACGGGCTGTCGGTCGTGGTCAGGAAGTTCATCACGCACGAGAACGTGCTGGTCACCACGCTCGAGATCACCAACACCGGCGCCGCGCAACGCTCGGTGCAGGTGACCGTGACCTCGCCGTACGCGAAGACCGCGGACGGCGACCGCGAGCTGACCGGGGTGGTGACCGCCAAGAACCGGCTCACCACGATCTTCCCCAGGCTCAGCGGCGACGGCCTGAAGGTGGACGGCGCCGCGCTGAAGGGCACGCTGACCATCGCCCCCGGCACGACCGTGCGCACCAAGGTGCAGCTCGGGCTGGTCACCGAGGAGCTGCCGGGCTCCCGCGAGGAGTACGACGGCTACAAGGGACGCTCGCCGGAGAAGGCGCTGACCAGGCAGTTGCAGGACTACAACGCCTGGTGGGCGGACAACGTGCCCTACATGGACGTGCCGGACGAGAACATCAAGAAGTTCGTCTACTACCGCTGGTGGTTGATGCGCTTCAACTTCCTCGACGCGGACATCCCGGGCAACGACTTCCAGTTCCCCACGTCGGTCGAGGGCGCGCTCGGCTACAACAACGCGATCGTGCTGACCGTGCCGATGTTCATCCAGGACCTCAAGTATCTGCGCGACCCCATCTACTCCTATGGGCCGTGGGTGTCGGCGGGCGAGGTCTCCAAGAACTCGAAGTACACCGACAACCCCGGTGACCCCGAGAACTGGAGCAACAGCTACACGCAGTACATCTCGGCCAGCGCGCTGGAGAGCTACCGGCTGCACGGCGGCCAGCCCGGCATCCTGCGCAACCTGGCGCGGTACGCCGAGAAGGACGTCTACGGCCAGCTCAACGCGTACGACTCCAACAAGAACGGCGTCATCGAGTACGACTGGGAGGCGATGACGGGCAACGACGCGGACGCCGTGTCGTTCCACTACTACGGCGGCGCCAACGAGCGGGCCGAGGGCGCCTACGTCTACGCCAACGCCATGGCCGCGGCGAAGGCGTACGAGCTGATCGGCGACAGCGCCAAGGCGGCCGAGATGCGCGGCGTGGCCGACAGGGTCAAGAACGGCATCCTGACGCTGCTCTGGGACGACCAGGACAAGGTCTTCAAGCACCGCGACCTGCGCACGGGCAACCTGATTCCGTGGAAGGAGTCCAACAACTACATCCCGTTCGCCACCGGGCTGGTGCCGGCCGACGAGCCGAAGTACCGCGAGGCGCTGCGGCTGTGGACCGACCCCGCCGAATATCCGATCTTCCCCTTCTACACGGCCAACCAGAAGGACAAGGCCGAGGCGGCCGCCCAGGGCAAGCCGGGGTCGAACAACTTCTCCCAGATCAACTCGACCCGGGACTTCTCGCTGTTCTCCAAGGCGCTGCACGAGTACTCCTCGCCGTACATCACCCCGGAGATGTACAAGCAGTTGCTCTACTGGAACGCATGGGCGCAGTTCGTCGGCGGCGACACCCGCTGGCCGGACGCCAACGAGTTCTGGGCGAACTGGAACCCGCAGACCAAGAGCATCGGCTACCGCTCCTGGATCCACCACACCATCCTCGGCAGCAGCAACTGGACGGTCATCGAGGACGTCATGGGGCTGCGCCCGCGCGACGACGCGAAGGTCGAGCTGTGGCCGGTGGACATCGGCTGGGACCACTTCACGGTCAACGACATCGACTACCGGGGCCACGACCTGACCATCGTCTGGGACAAGCCGGACGGCGACGTGAAGTATCGGGACGTGCCCGAGGGCTACTCGATCTTCATCGACGGCAAGCGCAAGGTCACCCTGGCGGGCCTGGCCCACGCCGTCTGGGATCCCGCGACAGGACGTGTCGAGGGCGGCACAGTGCTGCACAGCGAGGCCGCGCACCAGCTCAAGGCGCCGACCGAGGTGAAGCTCAAGGGCGACAGGATCGAGGACCTCTTCGCCAAGGCCGGGGTGTCGCTCGACGGTGACGCGCCCAACTTGGTCAGGTCCGCCACCGCCTCGTACGGCGACCCGGCGGGCGCGGTGGACGGCTTCACGATCAACGAGCCCTACTGGGGAAGCAAGGGGTCGGGCAAGGCGTCCGACTGGCTGGAGGTGGACCTCGGCTCGGCGCGGCCCGTGGACGACGTGCGGCTGTACTTCCTGAACGACCGCAAGACGGGCGGATACAGCGAGCCCGCGCTCTACACGATCCAGTACCTCGACGGGTCCGACTGGAAGGACGTGCCCGGTCAGGCCAAGTCGCCGGTCTACCCGCGGGCCAACCTCAACGAGGTGCGCTTCCCGTCGATCACCACGGCGAAGCTGCGTGTGGTGGTCACCCACCGGCCGGGGTACGCCACCGGCCTGAAGGAGGTGCAGGCGTTCTCCACCGGTGACAAACCGTCGTCCGCGCAGAACCGAGCGCCGTACGCGCTGGTCGTGCGGGACGAGAGCGTGAATCGGCCGGGCCAGGTGCGCCTGAACGCGGTGGTCAAGGACGACGGCCTGCCGTCCGGGCAGTTGACCGCCGCCTGGGACCTCGTGGACGGGCCCGGTGAGGCGTTCTTCAGCGACCCGTCCGGCGCGACGGGCACGACGGTCTCGTTCACGAAGGCGGGCACCTACCGGGTGCGGCTGACCGTCACGGACGGCGCGCTGACGACCCGGACGACGGTCACCGTCACGGCGACCGAGCAGGCCGAGGAGGTGAACATCGCGGCGAACGCGACGCCCACCGCCTCCTACACCTCGCCGTGGGAGAAGGTGAGCGCGGTCAACGACGGCATCGACCCGCCGCGGTCCAACGACGGCGTGAACCCCCGCTGGGGCACGTGGCCACAGCAGGGCACGCAGTGGGTGCAGCTCGAATGGCCCGCGCCCGTCAAGGTGAACAAGTCGGACATCTACTTCTTCGATGACGGCGGCGGCGTCCGGGTCCCCGCCTCCTGGAAGATCCAGTACTGGGACGGCGCCGCGTTCACGGACATCCAGGCCGATTACCCCGTGGCCGCCGACACGTACAACACCGTGTCGTTCGATCCGGTGACCACGACCCGGCTGCGCGTGGTGCTCGAGTCCGGGCAGGGCTCGGTCGGGCTGCTGGAGTGGAAGACGTACGCGGTGCGGCCCGACGGCGTGCGGCCCGTGCACGTGCCCACGCCGGTGAACACGCTGCCCGAGCTGCCGGCCTCGGTGGAGACCACGTACGCCGACGGCGGGCGGGGTACGGCCAAGGTCACCTGGCAGCCGGTCACGCTGGACCAGGTGAAGACCGGCGGTAGCAGCTTCACGGTCGCGGGCCTGGCCGAGGGCGTGCGCGACGCGGTCCACGCCACGGTCTACGTGCGCACCACCGACGCGGTCACCGTCACCTCGATCGCCGAGGAGAGCGTGACCACGCGGGCCGGAACCGCTCCGTCGCTGCCCGGCACCGTCGTCGCCACCTACAACGACGGCTCGAGGGACAGCCGGGTGAAGGTCACGTGGGACGCGGTCGATCCCGCGAGGTACGCCGCCCCGGGCACCTTCACCGTCACCGGCCACGTGGCGGGCAGTACGGTCGAGGCCAAGGCGGTGGTGACCGTCACCTGATCGGGGCAGCCCCCGGGCCCGCCTGACACGGCCCGGGGGCGCTCAACCCCGGCTGCTCTCCCACTCCAGTTCGCCTTTGACGACCTTCGGCCGCCAGCCGCGGATCGGCCTGCCGGTCTCCAGCGACCTCGCGGTCGCCTTCAGCAGCGCCAGGTAGGACGGCCACACCACGTCGCCCTCCAGCGTGAGCCCCTCCTCGTTGAAGAACTCGCCCGTCTTGCCCGTACGGGTGTCGACGAAGAGGTTCCCGCCGTCGTTGGCGTAGGCGAAGGGGATCAGGTGGCCGTCCCACCAGTAGCCGAGCGAGTCGCCTCCGATGTCGCAGAGCATCTTCCACTCCGAGTGGATGTGCTTGGCGGACATGAACTCGTAGAACGGCGCGGGGCCGAACCCCCAGGAGCCGCCGCCGTCGTGCCGCAGCAGCGAGGCGCGCAGGTCGTCGGGGAAGCGCAGCCCCATCGCCGCCTCCGACCTGGCGATGTCCAGGGGGCGGGCCGGGGGCCGGAGCCGCTTGAACGTGACGGGCGCCCTGCGGGCCAGCCACCGCTCGACGCGCCGCCACGCCGCGTTCACCTGGGCCGTCACGCGCGGGCCCGGCATACGCACCTGGGACGTACGGCGGGGCGGCAGGCACCCGCCGGCCCGCAGCTCCTCGGCCGTCGGCTTCTCCGGGGTCGGCTCCACCGTGGGCGTGGGGCTGGGGGACGGCCGGGGGCCGCCGGCGCAGCCCGACCGCAAGGGGGCAGGTTGCTCGGCCCAGCGCAGCTCGCAGCCCGCCGTGACGACCGGGTACCAGTCGCGCAGCGCCGCACCCCGCTCCAGCGCGCCGGCCAGCGCCTCCAGCATCGCGGCATGCGACGGCCAGCCCATCGGGCCGTCGTACTCCAGCTTCTCCTGCCATGAGGCCTCGCCCACGCGGCCCGTACGCGGCTCGACGAACAACTCCCGGCCGCCGGCGTCGCTGCCGATGGCCAGGAGACTGCCGTGCCACACCCCGTGCTCGGGGTCGGCCGCGTCCAGGTCGCCCTCCATCACCAGCTCCTGGCACTTGTCCCAGTTGATGTAGTCGATTTCGGACAGGTCGAGCAGCCCGTAGGAGGGCGGGAGCCGGAACCCCGAGCCCAGGTTGCCGTCGGCGCCGTCATGCCGCAGGTAGGAGGCATACAGGTCGTCGGGCAGTCGGCGGTCGTGCGTGGTCTCCCACCGGGCGAGGTTCTGCGGGTAGGCGCCGAACTTGAGCTGCCGCAGCGTGGCCGAGGCGTGCGCGCCCAGCCACCGTTCGATCCGGTCCCACGCTTGGTTCACCCGCGCGGCGACCGCTGGATCGGGCGTGCGCGGGGTGTACGTGGGTTCCGCGTACGTCGGGTCCGTGCCCATGACGCCGGGCTGCGACAGCGGGTCGGACTTGGGCATGCTCCAGTCGCCCTTCCAATGGATCGGTGGGCAGCCGACTGCCTTCGCCTCCTCAGGGGTGAGCGCCTCGGCCTTGATCCTCGCTTCCAACTCGGGGTCGCCGCAGGACAGCGACACGGTGTCGCCGAAGAATACGGAGAGACAACTCACCGCGTCCTTCAGGAGGTCCGGCTCGCCCACGAGCCCGGCCATCAGGAGCGCGGCCACGAGCGCCGGCCGTACGACACGCGCCCACCGGAGTCCGATCACCGGCGCACCTTATCGATCTTGTGCGCCTCCGCGCCGGAAAAATCGGCTCAGAGGCGGAAATGCCAGTGCAGCAGGTGCACGGCAATTGCCTTGATCGGGCTGGCCGGCGTCTCCTAGATTGCCAGCATGATCGTAAAGCGTCTGGTGCTCGCCGCCGGTCTGGTCGGCGGCGCGATCCTCGCGTCCCCTCCCGCACTGGCGCAGAATGCCGCGGTGCCACCCTCCCCGGCCCAACTCCGGGCGGCCCTGCTCCTACCGGAGGATCTCGACGCGGACTTCTCCTACAACGAGATCCGGAACAGGGACTTGCTGAGCTCTGACGACGCCCACACGAAGGCGTGCGCCAAGGCGCTCAAGGGGGTTCGGCCGCTCGCCCGGAGCAAGGTCGCGACCTGGCTGGCCAGAGACGAGGCGCCCGAGGGGGTCAGCGAGTTCATCGTGAGCGGAACCTCCGCCCAGATCTCCGCCCTGGAGAGGGCGGCCGGGGCCATGGTCCGCGACTGCGGTCACGTCGACGCCAGCACCAAGGGTGTGAAGGAGACGATCACCAGGTTCCCGGTCGGCAAGCTCGGCGATCGCGCGTACGGCATCAGGTTCCGGTCGAGGATCGTTGCGATGGGAAAGGGCCCGACGATGGCGCTCGACCTCCTGATCATCAGGGTGCGAAACACGATGATCGCGCTGGAGCACAACGGCTTCTACGGCCAGTTCGATCCCGACCTCACCAGGCCGGCCGCCGTGACGGCCGTGACGAGGCTCCGGGAGGTGCTGAAGAGCACGGCCGGCTGAGGGAGCGCTCGAAACCCTTGCGGTGGGTCATCCGGCCGCCGGCGAAAAGCCGTTGGGCGTACGGGCCGGGGCGGGAGAGACTTCGGCGTATGGAGACCATCGCGGCGGGACGACTCACGCTGTGGCCGCTGACCGTGCAGGATGCGGACGAGATGGCGGAGGTGCTGGCGGGGGAGGAGCTGTACGCCTTCATCGGCGGAGCCGCGCCCACCCTGGCGGAACTACGCGCCCGGTACGCCGCGCTCGAAGCCCGCAGGTCCCCGGACGGGCGGCAGGAGTGGCTCAACTGGATCATCCGGCGTGACAGCGACGGGCGGGCGGTCGGCTACGTGCAGGCGACCGTGGTGGACGAGGGGCGGCGGGCCGAGGTGGCGTGGGTCGTGGGGACCTCCTGGCAGGGCCGGGGGTACGCCTCGGAGGCGGCGGCGGCCCTCGCCGAGTGGTTGCGTGCGCGGGGCATCGCCCGCATCGAGGCCCACATCCACCCCGATCACCAGGCGTCCATGGCGGTGGCCGGCCGGATCGGCCTGCTGCCCACCGATCACCTCGAGGACGGCGAGCGCCTGTGGGCCTGGGAACGACCGGCTTGAGAGCCGTGGTCCTGCCAGTGCGGCAAGCCAGGGACGCTCAGTCTGACGAAGGAAACTGTGCACGTGTGTGGGAATGCCTCAAGAGGTTGATCTTCGGATTTCCGACAGTTGGGTTTGCCGTGCTTGTCGATCTTCGTCATGGATTGGAGATCCGTGCACGCCACCTCCCTCACCCCACGGAAGGGGCGCAGAAGGCTGCGACTGGCAGTCCCTCACCGGACTGCTACTCACGCCCCTCACAGCCATCACGCCGGCCACGGAAGCCTCAGCAGAGCGCACGACCGGTGCCACCGCCCAGAACGGTGCTGCGGAGAGCCTCCAAAAGGGGCCCGGCGATATTCAGGACGCCCGCCTGGCGCGGGCCTTCCCGTGCTTCAGGTCGCGTCCCGTGATCTTCTTGTCCTGCAGCGGTCGCTCAGACGGCGCTCGCCGCCAGTAAGGCTCGTCATTAAAGAACGCGGACAAAAGATCGAGGTCGTCCAGTCAGACGAGGACTAGTGACAGGCAATCGCCCCAGCGAGTTCAGAGTGCTCACGGCGGTAGCGTTCGGCAACCCGGCGGGATGTTTCCCAATTCGGGCTGCTTTGATGGAGGCTCCGGCGGTCCTCGGGAGGCGGGCATGGAGACGGCGGAGTGGTACCGGTACTTCGCGGAGCGGGAGGTCAGGGGGCACAGCCCGGCCTACGAGGCGCTCGCCCTCGGGATCGCCGCCGACCCCGGGCTGCTCGAACTGATCGACGGCCTTCCGGAGCCGAAGAGGCAGCCGAACCTGCTGCTGGCCGCCGTGCGCTTCCTCGGCGGGCCGTACGACGAGTTCGGCCGATTCCGGGAGTGGACCGTACGCCACTGGGCCGAAGTGCGGGAGACGATGCTCGCCCGGCGGACGCAGACGAACGAGGCGGGCCGGTGCGCGAGCCTGCTGCCGGTGCTGGCGACGCTGCCGCAGCCGCTGGCCCTCGTGGAGGTGGGCGCCTCGGCGGGGCTGTGCCTCTACCCCGACCGGTATCGCTACCGGTATGACGACGGGCCCGAGATCGGACCGGCGGAAAGCCCCGTTCTGCTCACCTGCCGGACGAACGGGAAGGTGCCGGTGCCGGAGCGTCTCCCCGAGGTCGTGTGGCGGGCCGGGCTGGATCTCAACCCCATCGACGTACGCGACGACGAGGCGGTGCGCTGGCTGGAGTGCCTGGTGTGGCCGGGGCAGGCGGACCGGCTCACGCGGCTGCGCGGGGCGGTGCGGATGGCGAGGCAGGAGCCGCCGCGTCTGGTGCGCGGGGACGCCGCGGCGGCCCTGCCCGAACTCGTCGCCGCCGCGCCCGCCGGGGCGACGGTCGTCGTCTTCCACAGCGCGGTCATGCCCTACCTGGACGCCGAGGCACGGGACCGCTTCGTGGCGCTCGTACGCGGTCTTCGGGCAGGGGGCCTGCCCGTGCGGTGGATCTCCAACGAGGGCTCGCCCCGGCTGCCCTCCCTGCTCCCGAAGCTGACGGCCGACCTGCCGGAGAGGCGGCTGGCGTTCCTGCCCGCGCTCGACGGCGAGCCGCTCGCGATGGCCGGGCCGCACGGCGAGTGGCTGGACTGGCTGGCCTGAGGAGCCTCACCAGGTGAGCCACAGGACCTCCGGTCCCCTGTGGATGAGCGTGGGGGCCATGACCACCGGCCGCTCCGCCGCGAGCCGCAGCCCGGGCAGCCGCCGGGTCAGGATCTCCAGCGTGATCCGCACCTGTTCGCGCGCGAGCTGCGCCCCCGGACAGGAGTGCACGCCGTGCCCGAAGGCGAGATGGCGCCGGGCGCGCCGGGTGACGTCGAAGTCGCCGGGCCGGTCGTGCCTGGCCTCGTCCCTGTTGGCGGAGCCGTACGCGACCAGGACGGTGGCGCCTTCGGGCAGGTCGGTGCCGGCCAGCGTCACCGGCCGGGTGGTGACGCGGCGGAACGCCTGGACGGGGGCGTCGTGCCGGGCGGCCTCCTCGACCGCGTCGGGGATCCGTTCGGGCCGGGCGCACAGCAGCTCCCACTGCTCGCGATGCAGCAGCAGATGCAGCACCGCGGTGCAGATCAGTGCCGTCGTGGTCAGGTGACCGGCGATCAGCAGGTTCTGCAGGTTCGACACCAGCTCCGCCCGCTGCTCCCGCGTCAGCGGCCCGGTGCCCGGCGCGAGCGCCTGGACCATCTCGGTGCACAGGTCGTCGCGGGGGTCCTTCCGCCGGCTTCGCGCGTACTCGTCGAGCAGATGCTGCAAGGCGACGACCTCGCGGGCCGCGGCGATCCGCCCCTCCTCCCCGACCGGGAGGAAGAAGAGCTCCTCGGCGCGGTAGCCGGCCTCCACCGCCAGGGGCACGTGCTCGGGGTCGAGGCCCAGCAGGCGCCCGATCACCTCCCCGGGCAGCCTCCTGGCGTACGCGCCGACGAGATCGGTCCTGCTGTCCGGGACGAAGGCGTCCACGAGGGACTCGGCGCGTTCCCGGATGAACGGCACGACCGAGGCGATCCGGGCGGGTGACAGCCCCCGGACGAGCGGGGTCCGGTAGCGCTGGTGCGCCGCCCCGTCCGAGGTGACCACGACGGGCGCGCCGCCGACGCCCTTCGCGAGTTCGGCGAGCACGGACGGCTCGGGGACGAAGTCGCCGCGCAGCGCGTTCGCCGAGGAGAAGATCTCCGGACTTCGCAGCACCTCGCGCACGTCGGCGTCCCTGGCGACCAGCCAGGCGTTCATCTCGGGAAGGAAGGTCAGCCCGGGAGCCTCGCGGGCCTTCGCGTAGACGGGATAGGGGTCGCGAAGCAGCGCGTCGGACATGCGGGCCTCCCGTGATCGGAATGCGGTTCCTGCCGCCATACTGATCGGCTCCGGCCGGTACGTGAACGGTCCGCGGCGTACGACACCGGCAATCGGCTTCTCGTCGCCGATCTTCGAGCGCGGGCGTGGGATCCGCACCGCGGGGGGTAAGGACAGACCGGAAGGAGAAGGGCATGCCTGACCCTGCGGAAACGGAGCGGCTGCGCCAGGTCGTGGACGAGGTCTTCCACGACCGCCTCCGCGTGACGCGCCGCGACCTCTACTCCGCCGCCGCCGCGGACATCCACGTGCCGGCCGAGACCCTCGCCCTCCTGAACGAGATCGCCGAGGGCTCCTACAGCCGGCGGGAGATGCTGGAGGCCATCGAGGGAGCCGTACGGGACCGGGACGAGGCGGAACGGGAGGCGCGGCGACCGGACCGGATCACCGCGTTGGAGGACACGCCCGAGGCCGAGCATGCCATCGCCGACGACACCACGTTGAACGCGCTGATCCAGGAGTCCTCCGGCCCTCCGCCGGACGCGCCGCGGTTCCGGGAGCCGGGCGAGTGAGACGACCGGCGCACGAGAAGGAGGAGGGGTGACGCGATGCGATCTGGCCCGGTGACGATGCGGGTGCGGCGCTACCTGCCCGACGGCAATCCGTTACGGCGCGGAACCGACCGCGTCGAGTCCGCGGTCGTCCTGACCTTCCTGATCCTGGCCGTGCTGAGCCTGGTCGCGGCGTTCGCCGTGGGCGCCGCCGTCTATCGCGGCGGCGTGGCCGAGGAGCATTCCGGGCGGTGGGTGACGGCCACCGTCACGCGCGACGCGCCGGCCGCCACCTGGGTCGCGGTGGAGGGCACGGCCGCTCGGCTGCGCGCGGGTGTCGCCTGGACGGCCCCCGACGGCCGTACGGTCACCGGGCAGGCGCCGGTCCCCCCGGCGGCCAAGGCCGGCACACCCGTGCGGATCTGGCTGGACCGCGACGGCAGGCCGGGCGACGGCCCGCGGAGCCGGATCGACACGGTCGCCGACGGCGTGGCGTCCGGAACGGCCACGGCGGCGCTGTCATTGACGGCCCTGATGGCGTGCCTCGCCCTTGTCCGCCGCCGTCTCGACCACCACAGGTACGCCGCCTGGGACGCCGGATGGCTCGCGATGAACCGGCGGCGCAAGCCCGAGGACGCGTGAGCAGACACACAGGAGGCGCGTCGTGCTGACAGTCACCGACCACGCCGTTCAGGCGATCCGCGATCTGATGGTGGGGGAGTACCTCCCCGAGGAGGCGGGCCTGCGCATCGCGGCCAAGCCGGGCGAGCCCGCCTCGCTGGAGCTCTCGCTGGTGAGCGCGCCCTTCTCGGGCGACGAGGTGATCAAGAGAGCGGATGTGCGCGTCTTCCTCGACGCGCAGGTCGCCCAGGCCGTCGGCGGCAAGACGCTGGACGCCGAGACCGGTCCCGGCGGCCGCCCGACCTTCCGCCTGAGCTGAGACCTATTGGTCGCCCTCGTCCTCCTCGTCGTCGGGTGGCAGGCCGGTGCCCGCCACCGTGTCGGCGAGTTGATCGTCGTCGAGCCGTCCGGTCGGCGGCTGCCCGAGCGTCCCTCCTCCGGAGGCGCCGCCGCCCGAGATCCCCTTGCCGCCGACGATGCCCGCGGCGTCCTGGTCCGCCTGCTCCACCGACCCCTGCCGGGTGGCCCGGATGCCGGGCGTCCGGTTCTTGAACCGCGGGTCGTCCTGCGCGTTGGTCGCCAGCTCCTCGGCGAGCTGCTTCGGGTTCATCTTCTTCTCGTCCATACGGGCCGCCGTACCCGGCGGCCCGTATGCCATTCACAGATCAGAGCACCTCAGAGCTCGGCCGGGACCCGCTGCGCCGGAACGCTCGCCTCCTGGCGGCTGCGCAGTGCCTCCAGGCCGATCAGGTCGTCGGGCTCGGCGTCCGGGGTCTCCTGGTCGAACCTCGCCAGGGCCGGGTGACGCAGGGCCAGCGTGATCGTGAGCGCGATGGCCAGGCCGCACACGACGTACAGCAGGCCGATGCCGCGGCCCTCGCCGACCCCGATCACCTTGCCGACCGTGCCGGCCAGCGGGCCGTCGGGCCGCATCAGCGGCTCGAAGACCAGCCCCACCAGCCAGGCCTGTACGGCCAGGCCGACGGGCTGGGTCGACAGCGCGAGCATCCGGTTGATCGCGATGACCCGGGCGTGGTAGCGCTGGGGCACCTTCGAGTGGATGATCGTCAGCCAGATGCCGTCGCTGATCGTCATCATCAGCGACATGCCGAAGGCCCCGACCGTGATGAGGATGAGCGACGGGCGCAGACCGGCGATCGCGCAGAAGATCCCGAGCACGCCGGCGGCCGACAGCATGCCGAACATCCGGCGGTCGCGCGGGCCGCCCCACAGCGTGATGACCAGGCCGCCGCAGACCGCCCCGATCCCGGCGAGCAGCGCCACCCGCCCGGTGTCGGCCAGCTCGCCGACCGACAGCACCAGCGGCGCGATCATGATGAACCCGGTGAACAGGAAGAAGTTCACGATGAACATCGTGAAGGCCATGGCCCGCAGCCCCCGCCGCCGCAGCAGGTAGCGGAAGCCGTTGCGGATCTCGGCGGAGACCGTCTCCCTGCGCCGCCAGGCCATCGTGGCCGGGAAGCGCACGAGCAGGGTCACGGCGAACGCGATCGCGTAGCAGACCACGTTGGCGGTCAGGATGCCCTCGATGCCGATCAACGCGAGCACGGCGACGGAGAACAGCGGGACCATGAGCTGGGCCACGGCGTTGCCGAGCTGGACGACGCCGCCGACGTGGTGCAGGTAGTGCTTGGGCGCGAGCTGCGGACCTGCCGACTGCCAGGCCACCCGTTGCAGGGTCACCGATATCGACAGCACCACCAGCAGGCCGTAGAGCACGGGCATGCTCAGCACGTCGCCCACCATCAGCGCGAGCAGCGCGGCCTGCACGGCCAGCGACATGCCGTCGGCCGCCAGCATCGCCCGCTTGCGGTCGTACCGGTCGACAAGCGCGCCGATCAGCGGCGCGAGGACGAGCCCAGGCACCAGGCCGATGATGGCGAACAGGCCGAACTGCACCAGCGAGCCGCTCTTCAGGTACGCCCAGATCGGCACGGCGAACTCGGTCATCACGGCGCCGATCATGGAGACGATCTGACCGGTCGCCACCGTGAAGAACCGGCCGAGACTGGGCTGCGGCCCGGAGACGTCGGCCCGCCTGTCGGTGGACAGCGCCTGCCGCCACCACGTCGCCGGGTCGTCGGGCGGGCGCGGCCGCCACTCCCCGGGACGCCCGACGGCGGTGTGGGTGCTCGTGACGATCGCGGCCAGCTCCTCGGTGCGGTATCGGAGGAAGTAGTGGCCGGCCTCGGCCATCACGACCAGCGCCGTGGTCTCGGAGACGCAGTGCCAGTCGCGGTAGCGCTCCTGGTAGAAGTCGGTCAGCGCGTCGCGGTCGCCGACGATCGAGATCACCGGGGCGCGCAGCTGCGGGCTCTGCTGCTCCACGAGCTCGCTGAAGTAGTCCTCGCCGGCCCGCGCGTCCACCCGCATCGTGCGGATGATGTGGTCGACCTGCTCGGGGTCGAGATCCTGCAGGTCGGCGCCCATCGCGCGGAGCCAGTTGGCGTGCGCGTTGGCGTTGTCCAGCGCCTTACTCCGGAAGATGCGGCCGAGCAGGCCGTTCAGGCCCTTTGTGGGGGTGGCGAAGGGGAAGCTGCCGCCCATGTAGACAGCCTCGACGCGCCGCCCGGCCGCCTCCAGCCGCCGCGCGATCTCGGCGGTCAGCGCGCTGCCGACGCAGTGGCCGTACAGCGCGACCGGGCCGCGCACCCGCTCCAGCACTTCGTCGCACACGCGCTGGGCGGCCTCGTGGAAGCCGATCGTGCTCTCCTCGACGCCCAGCTCGTGGCCGGGCAGGGCGACCGCGAACAGCGAGTGGCCGTCCGGCAGCGCGTCGGCCAGCGGCTGGTAGACCATCGCGCTCGCCCCGCCGTACGGGATGCAGACCAGCGACAGCACGGGCGCCTTGACCGGCCGGGTGAGCTCGACCAGCAGGCCGCGCGGGCCGTCCTCGGACTCCTCGGGCGCCTGCCGGGCGGCGTCGATCAGCGCGGCCAGCTCCCGCACCGTGCGGTTGGCGATCGCGTCGAGCACGGTGACCTGGTAGCCGTCGGCGGGCAGCGTCTGGCGCAGCTTGGCGACCATGCGGATGAGCAGCAGCGAGTGGCCGCCGAGCGCGTTGAAGTCGCTGTCGATGGAGATCGCGTCGATGCCGAGGACCTCTCGCCAGACCCCGGCCACCACGATCTCGGTCTCGGTCTCCGGCTCGGCCAGGTCCTCGCCCACCCGGACGACCGGATCGGGCAGCGCTTTGCGGTCCACCTTGCCGTTGGCGTTGAGCGGGATGGTTTCCAGCGGCACGAACACCGACGGGACCATGTATTCCGGCAGCCGTTCCGCGCAGTGGTCCGCGAGCTCGGATGACTCCGGACCCGTGGGGACGTAGTAGGCGACAAGCCGCTTGTCCTCGGGCGTGAACGCGTGCACGGTGACGACCGCGTCGCGCACGCCGGGGTGGTCGAGGACGGCCGCCCGCACCTCGTCCAGCTCGATGCGGTAGCCGCGGATCTTCACCTGGTCGTCGAACCGGCCGAGGAAGGCCACGTTCCCGTCGCGGGTCCAGGCCACCCGGTCGCCGGTGCGGTACATCCGGCCATCCGGGTTGAAGGGATCCGGCAGGAACCGCTCCTCGGTCAGGTCCGGCCGGTTCATGTAACCGCGGGTCACGCCCACGCCGCCGACGTACAGCTCGCCCGGCACGCCGACCGGCTGCAGCCGCCGGTTGGCGTCGAGAACGTACATCCGCATGTTGGGCAGCGGGCGGCCGATCGGGACGACCTCCACGAGCTGGGCGTCCCGCACGGGATAGATGCAGGTGCCGACCGACGCCTCGGTGGGGCCGTACTCGTTGATCAGGCGGCCCGGGCCGAGCATCTCCAGCCATCGGTTGGCCATCGAGCCGGGCAGCGCCTCGCCCGCCACGACGATCCTCCCGGCGAGCGCGGCGGCCTGCCGGGCGTCGATCTGGTGGCCGAGCACCTCCAGGTGGCCGGGGGTGCACTTGATGAAGCCGTACGGCCCGCCCGCCACCAGCAGCGCGCCCAGCTCGCCCATGTCGAAGTCCTGGGGCAGCACGGTGACCCGCTGACCCACGACGAGCGGCGCCCACAGGTTGGGCACCACCAGGTCGAACGCCACCGAGCCGAACAGCGGCGCGCCGCCGTCGCCCTGGGACGCCAGGTCCTCGACGGCCCACCAGACGTGGTTCACCAGCCCGCGGTGGGTGACCTGCACGCCCTTCGGCTTGCCCGTGGACCCCGACGTGAAGATCACGTAGGCCAGCCGGTCGATGTCGTACGGCACGCCAGCCGGGTCGCGTGGCTGCGCGTCGATCAGGCCGCCGTCCACGTCCACGACGTCGACGCCCTCGAAGAGACGCGCGTAGCCCGCTGAGGTCAGGACCAGCGGGGTCGCGGCGATCGACAGCATGTCGCGGACGCGCTGCGCGGGGAACTTGGGATCCATCGGCAGGTAGGCCGCGCCCGCCTTCCACACGCCCAGCAGGCAGGCGATGAGGTCCGGGCTCCGGTCGAGCAGCACGCCCACCGTGTCCTCCGGGCCGATGCCCCGCTCGCGCAGCAGGTGGGCGACCTGGTTGGCGCGGGCGTGCAACTCGGCGTACGTGGTCGTGCGGCCCTCGAAGGAGACCGCCACCGCGCCGGAGTTCGCATGGCGCTCCAGCAGCTCGGGCAGGGCCACGTCCGGGTAGGGCCGGGCCGAGTCGTTCCAGGCGCCCAGCACCACGTCGCGTTCGGCGTCGGTGAGCAGCTCCAGGTCGGCCAGCGGGGTGTCCGGGGCGGCGGCGATCCGCTCGGCCAGCGCCCGGTAGTGCCCGGCCATCCGGACGACGGAGTCGGCGTCGAACCGGTCCTTCTGGTAGGTCAGGTAGAGCTCGGGGTCGTCCGTGCCGTTCAGGTGCACAAGCAGCGCGAGATCGTAGGTGAAGTCGTCGACCTCGTGCTCCCACACCGACGCCTCGAGCCCGGGCCAGCGCCCGCGCTGGTCACGGAAGACGCGCAGCGAGAAGCCGACGGTCGACAGCGAGAAGTTGCGGGCGTCCCGGTCGCTCAGCGCCCCGGCCAGCTCGGAGAACGGCAGGTGGTTGGCGAGCGCCTCGCCCAGCCTGCGCCGCACCCCGGCCGCCGCCTCCCGGAACGAGGGGTCGCCCGACAGGTCGGCGCGCAGCGGCAGGGCGTTGACGAAGCAGCCCAGCACGGGCTCGAGCTCCACCCGGCGCCGGCCGCCGTCCACCGTGGCGATCGTCAGGTCGCCCTGCCCGGTGTAGCGCGCGAGCAGCATCGAGAAGACCGTGAGCAGGGCCACGAACGGGGTGGTCCCGGGGCCGCCGGCCTCCCGCAGCGCCCGCAGGACCTCGTCCGGCAGCGTGAACAGGTGGCAGTCGCTCCGGTTGCCCTCGGCGGTGACCTGGCCGTCCCGCGCGATGGGAAGCTCCACCGCGCTCGCGCCGTCGAGCCGCTCGCGCCAGTACGTGAGCCGCCGCTCGCGCCGCTCGCCGGTCAGCTCACGCCGTGACCAGGCCGCGTAGTCGGCGTACTGGAGCGGGGGCGTGGCCACCTCGGCGGGACGGCCCTCGTGGGCGGCCGCGTACACACTGGTCAGCTCGTCCACGATGATGCCGACCGACCACCCGTCGCACGCGATGTGGTGGCAGACGAACATCAGCACGTGGTCCTCGTCGGCCAGCCGGACCAGCGTCGTGCGGTGGACCGGCCCGGTCTCCAGGTCGAAGCGTTCGACGGCGGCCCTGCACGTGATCTCCCGGGCCCGCTGCTCCCGCTCGGCCTCCGGCAGGTCCCGTAGGTCGACGACGTCGAGCGGAGCCGGCCCGGGGTCGAGGACGATCTGCCGGGGCTCGTGCCCGTCGCCCTCGTAGACCGTACGCAGGATCTCGTGGCGTTCGACCAGGCTGTCCAGGGCGACGGTCAGGGCCCGGGTGTCGAGCGGGCCGGTGAGCCGCAGGCCGATCGTGGCGTTCGGCGCCGGGGCCCCCTCGGCGAAGCGGGCGCCGAGCCACATCTGGGTCTGCTCGTAGGAGCAGGGGGCGGGTCCCCCGCCGCGCGGGGTGATCGCGTTCGCGGCGGCGGCCCTGGCGGCTCTGGCGGCGAGGAGCCGGCGCAGGGCCTCCTGCCTGCGTGGGGAAAGCGACGCTATTAGATGCTCGTTGTCAGTCGTCGGCGTTATCGTCACCGAGCGTTCTCCTCTCTGCGCAAACAATGCGCAGGACCAGCTGACCACGCAGAAAAGTGGTTGAACCAGAAAACGCTTGATCGTTGATTCCGCAGGACCTCGCCGCGTATCTCGCCGCGTTTCGAGCCGAGATGCGTGGGAGCGCTCCCACGAAAGTGATTATTTTACGATACGGGATGCACGCTGGGTAACGCAAGCCTCACTTTGACCTGCGATCGAGCGCGAAGAGTATTGGGAAACCAACCTTCCGTCATCAATTGCGGGCGGCGGAACATGAGTGGTCGTCGGCATTGCCGGCGGACACAGGCGCATGTCGGATAATTTGACTTGCGGCGTCGAGGTAAACCGGATGAAACATGTTTCTTGCGCGTGACCCGATTCGGGTTCTATGTTGGCCGCCGGAATCTCTTTCCGCAGCGGTGCCGCCTATTCGAGGGCCCGCCTGCCTCCTTAATTCGACTTTTCCCCGTGCTCGGCCGCGGCCGGATCCCGCGCAGAAGGAGGACGCATGGACGACTTCTGGAAGCCCCTGGAAATAACCCCGGACGGCTCCGCCGCCACGCCCCAGGGGCTGGTGGAACGGCTGCGCGCATTGAACGTGGGCGACCTGCTGGTCCGCGAGAAGGCGCTCGTCTTCCGGGGGTTCGGCGTCACGCCCGAGACCCTCGATCCTGTCATGGACATGCTGCTGCCCAACCGGCTGGCGTACGTCCACGGCAACTCGCCCCGCACCAAGGTGGGCGGCAACGTCTACACCTCGACCGAGTACCCGCCCGAGTACACGATCTCCATGCACAACGAGTTGTCGTACTCCGCCACCTGGCCCTCGCGGCTGCTGTTCTACTGCGAGAAGGCGGCCGAGAGCGGCGGTGCCACCCCCGTGGTGGACGGCGTGCGCTGGCTGGAGTCGCTCGACGACGAGGTCAGGGAGGCCTTCGCCAAGGGCGTGCGCTACACGCAGAACCTGCACGCCGGCCGGGGGCTCGGCAAGAGCTGGCAGGAGACGTTCGAGACCGAGGACCGCGACGAGGTGGCCGGGTTCCTCGACCGCATCGGCGCGGACTGGCAGTGGCGGCCCGACGGCGGCGTACGGATCTCCCAGGTCAGGCCCGCCACCACCCGGCACCCCGTGACCGGCGCCGAGGTGTGGTTCAACCAGGCCGACCAGTGGCACCCCGCCTCGCTGGGCGACGAGGCCGCCGCCATGCTCGCCGAACTCATGCCGCCGGAGGAGCTGCCGCAGTCGGTGACCTTCCCGGACGGCGCCCCGATCCCCGGCGAGTACGTGATCCAGGTGCGCGACCGGGGCCTGGACAACGCGGTGGACGTCGACTGGCGGGAGGGCGACCTGCTGCTGATCGACAACGTGCTGGTCGGGCACGGCCGCAGGCCCTTCACCGGCTCCCGCCGCATCCTCGTCGCCATGTCCGATTGACCGCGCTCTCGAAAGGGAAACCGCCGTGAACAAGATCGGGCTTGGGGTCGCCGCGACCTTCACCGCCGAGCCGCTCGGGGACGCCCTGCGGTTCTGGCTCGCCGAACTCGACGTCAAGGGGGACGTCGAGGGGGACGTCGCCTTCGCTCCGTACGACCAGGTCTTCCCCTCGCTCCTCGACTCGGGCAGCGTGCTCGGCCGGGCCGGCGCCGCCGTCGTGCTGGTCCGGGCCGAAGATCTGGTTGCCGGGGATTTGGCCGCCGAGCAGGACGGGCTCGACGAGGTGGAGGCCGTGGCCACCGACCTCGCCGCCGCGCTGCGGACCTCGGCGCGCGCGTCCGGCACGCCCCACGTGCTCGTCGTCTGTCCTCCCTCGCCCGAGCAGGGCTCGCCCGAGGCCCACGCGCGCCTCGCGTCCCGGCTGGCCCAGGCGTTCGAGGGCGACAGGGCCGTCTGCGTGCTCGCCTCCGCCGAGCCGTACGAGCCGGCGCCGGAGGCCGTCCACGACGCCTTCGCCGACCGGACCGGCAACGTGCCCTACACCGACCGCTACTTCGCCGCGCTGGCCGCCGCGGTCACCCGCCGCCTGCACGCCATGACCACCCCGCGTCCCAAGGCCGTCGCCGTGGACTGCGACGGCACGCTCTGGGACGGCGTGGTCGGCGAGGACGGCCCCGACGGCGTGGTCATCGGCCCCGAGCGGATGGAGATCTGGCGGGAGCTGGCCCGGCAGGTCGCCGCGGGCAGGCTGCTGTGCCTGTGCAGCAAGAACGAGGAGAAGGACGTTCGCGAGGTGTTCGACCGGCATCCGGAGCTGCCGGTCGGCCTGGACGACGTCGCCGCGATGCGCGTCGGGTGGGAGGCCAAGTCGCAGGCGCTGCGCGCGCTCGCCGCCGAGCTCGACCTCGGGCTCGACTCCTTCGTCTTCCTCGACGACAGCCCGGTCGAGTGCGCCGAGGTCCGGGCCGGCTGCCCCGAGGTGCTGACCCTCCGGCTCCCGGCCGGCGCCGCCGAGGCGGCGGCCTTCCTGCGGCACTGCTGGCCCCTCGACCTGGCCGCGGTCACCGAGGCCGACCGCGAGCGCACCCGGCGCTACCAGGAGGAACGGCGGCGCGAGCAGGCCAGGGGCGAGATGTCCCTCGCCGACTTCTTCGCCACGCTCGATCTGCGGGTGACCATCGCTCCGGCCGGTCCCGAGCACGAGGCCCGGGCCGCTCAGCTCGCCGAGCGGACCAACCAGTTCAACCTCTCCGGGGCACGTCGCCTGGACGGCGACGAGAAGTTCGTCGTGGACGTCCGGGACCGCTTCGGGGACTACGGCCTCGTCGGCCTCACCGACGTACGGACGGAGGAGGACACGCTGCGCGTCGGCGCGTTCCTGCTCAGCTGCCGGGCGCTCGGGCGCGGGGTGGAGCACCGCATGCTCGCACACCTGGGGGCGCTCGCGCGGGAGCGCGGACTGGCCCGGGTCGCCCTGGCCTTCCGGGCGACCGAGCGCAACCGACCGGCCAGGGACTTCCTCGCCGCCCTGCCGGCCACGGTGGAGCCGTACGGCGAGGAGGCGGCCTGGTACGTCCTCGACGCGGGCGACGCGGCGGCCGTCGTCCACGCGCCGGGCCCTGCTGAGGAGAGGGCAGCGGGGCCCGCCCGGACCACCGAACCGGCGGCCGCTCCCGCGGGCTGGGCGGCCGTCGAACGGATCGCGACCCGGCTGACCGGCGCCGACGCCATCCTCGACGCCATGCGGGCCGCCCGCCCCGTGACGGAGGTGGCCGGAGCGAGCCCCGTCGAGGCGACCGTCATGCGGATGTGGGCCGAGCTGCTCGACGTGGCGCCGGCCTCGGTGGGCGACGGCTTCTTCCAGCTGGGCGGCCACTCGCTGCGGCTGGTGCAGTTCATGGCGCGGGTGCGTGCGGAGTTCGGCGTCGAGCTGCCCTTCGACACGCTCTACACCACCTCGTTCACCGTCGCCGAGGTCGCCAAGGCGATCGAGGAGCGGCAGCTCGCCGACGCCGACGACGAGGAGCTGGCCGGACTGCTCGACGAGCTCGCGGGCCTGTCGGACGAGGAGATCGACGCCCTGCTCGACTCCGGGAACGGCTGATCCGCATGGCCACGATGCTGCTGAGCACCCACGGCACCAACGGCGACGTGCTCCCGTTCGTACGGATCGGGCGCGAGCTGGCGGAGCGCGGCCACGACGTCATCGTGATGACGCACTCCTGGTTCGCCGACCGGATCGCGGCCGCGGGTCTCCGGCACCTGCCGATCGACACGGCGGAGGGCTACGACCGGCACCTGGACGACGCCCGGCGCTACATGCTCGATCCCCTGAAGGACCCCGACGGCGTGCTCGCGCTCTACCGGCGCAACGGCCTGTTCGAGCTGCTCGCCGACGAGGTCCGCATGATCGAGGCGCACTACCGGCCGGGGGAGACGGTGGTGGTCGCCCGGCACACCTCGGGCATCGCCGCGCTGATGGCCGCCGAACTGCGCGGGGTCCCGGTGGCGCTGGTGTCCGTCACGCCCCACCAGTACGTCTCGCTGCCGGTGCTCGGGAACCTCTTCCGGCGCGTGCTCGGGCAGGGGTACGACGAGGTCTTCCAGGCGTTCGGCCTGCGCCCGGTCCGCGACTGGGCCGCCTATCTGACGAGCGTCAAGACCCAGCTCGCGCTGTGGCCGGAATGGTTCGACGCGGCGGGCCAGCCGGCGCCGGAACACGTCGTCCGCTGCGGGTTCGTGCTCGGCGACACGGCGGAGGGGCCGGTCCCCGACTGGGCCGAGCCGCCTGTGCTGATCACCGGTGGCACCGGGCAGGTGCTGCACGATCGGTTCTACGACGTGGCGGCGCGGGCGTGCCGGCGGATCGGGAGAAAGGCCCTGCTGGTGAACCGGCACCCGTCGTTCCTTCCCGAGTCGCTGCCCGACGGGGTGGAGTGGGTGCCCTCGGCGCCGTTCGCCACGGTGATGCCCCATGTCGCCGCGGTCGTCCATCACGGCGGGATCGGCACGCTCGCCCGGGCGCTGTCGTCGGCGACCCCGCAGGTGCTGCTCGCGCACGGCGTCGACCGCCCGGACAACGCCGAGCGGCTGGAGCGCGCCGGGGTGGCGAGCTGGCTGCCGGTGTCCCACTGGACCGAGGACCGGGCGGCCGGTCTGCTGGCCCGGGCCCTGGACTCCGCGGCCGACGGCGGATACCGGGAGCGGATCGCGCCGCTCGCGGCCGACGCCGCGTCGGAGAACGCCGTGCGCGTCGCGGCCGAGCACGCCGAGGCGCTGATCGGCACCGACGCGGTCATGATTCGGCCGGATCCGCGCGAGCGGCTGGCGCGTCTCACTCCGGAGCAGCGCACGCGCCTGGCCGCCATGGCGCGCGCCCGCCGGGGCGTGTGAAGGAAGGTCTCCCGGGTACGCCGAGGTGCCGTACCGACGGAGGGGGACCCATGGGCGGCACGGTGGCGCCGATCTCGCGCTTCGACTACGACAAGGTGGCGATCGTCACCGGGGCCGACTCGGGGATCGGGCGGGCGACCGCGGTGACGCTCGCCGCGCACGGCTTCGACGTCGGCGTCACCTATCACCGGGACGAGAAGGGCGCGCGGGAGACCGCAGAGCAGGTCGGAGCGCAGGGACGCCGGGCCGCCGTGCGGCAGCACGACCTGACCGACCCGGTGGCCGCCGCGGCCGTGATCGACGAGCTCGCCGACGAGCTGGGCGGCCTCGGCGTGCTGGTGAACAACGCCGGCACCGGAACGGCCGAGCCGCTGCTGGAGATCGACTACGACCGGTGGCGGTCGGTCCTCGCGGTCGACCTCGACGGGCCGTTCCTGTGCTCGCAGCGGGCCGCCCGCCGGATGATCGAACGCGGCGCCGGCGGCCGGATCGTCAACGTGACCAGCGTCCACGAGGAGTACCCACGCCTTGGGGCCGGGCCCTACTGCGCGGCCAAGGGCGGCCTGCGGATGCTCAGCCGCACGCTCGCGATGGAGCTGGCCAGGCACGGCATCACGGTCAACACCGTGGCTCCCGGGGAGATCGCGACTCCCATGACCGGGCAGGAGGACCAGCCGCCCCGGCCGGGCACCCGGCCCGGCTACCCGCTCGGCCGTCCCGGCGACGCCCGCGAGGTCGCCGCGGTGATCGCCTTCCTGGCCGGGCCGACCGCGTCGTACGTCACCGGCGCGTCGCTGTTCGTGGACGGCGGGCTCGGCATGATGGGCCCGCAGGCCGCCGGCGACATCGGCAAGGACATCTGGACCTCCGGCTGACGATCCACCGCGCGGATCCCGCTCAACGGCGGCGGCGGGGCCGTTCGAGGCCCCTGACGACGTTGCCGAAGGCGGTGATGAGTCCTCCCGCGAATGCTATGCCGAATCCCGTGACCAGGGCTTCCACCGTCTTCTCCGGTGGGTGATGAGGCGCCGTGCCCGCCATTCCGGGACCCCATATCGACAGGAAGTTGACGGCGAAGATCGCCATGCCGGCGATCGACACGATCGTGCCGGCGGCGACGATGAAACCGCCAAGGCTTCGCAGTGAGCCGCGCGGGATGTCGTCAGCGTCCTTCTCCAGGAGCAGCGAGCCGATCACGTCGCGGATGGCCTCGGCGTCGGAGCCGCGGTAGATCCTGTCGCCGATGTGGATGTTCTTCCCCTGGTCCAGTCGGATGGCGTACTTGCCCACCTGGACGATGTTGTCGCGCCGCTGCCTGATCAGCCCACGGAGGAGACGCAGGTCGTCGGACGAGTACTCGTCCCGGGCGAGGCGCTCCAAGCTGGCCTCGATCTCCTGCTCGTCGAGCATCGCTCACCACCGGGCCGGCCGCGGCAGTAATGCGGATGATCTCATGAATTCTTCTCCTCGTCTCTCCGTCGCCTCGGCCCGACGTCACGGGCGATCGGTTTATCGCCAATATGTATATTTTTGCCCTTTTGGATGGAGACGTTGTATTTCGTGGAGTGGCCTCGGCTGGGATCTTCCGTGGAGGTTTCCGCCGTCTTCCGCCCCCAGGCCCTCTCGCCCCTGCCTCCTCTGGGCCAGCCCACCACCAGTGCGGCGACGGACACCGTGAGGCCGAGAACCGCGGCGATCCAGCTGAGTTGTTCGAGGCCGGTCGAGCCTTGCAGGGAAATGGTCAGCCCCAATATGCCGATTGTGGCTATCAAGGCGCCGCCCATCACGCACCAGCGCAGTGGTGTCATTCCCACATGATGACACGACGATGGGAAAAGTGTTATATGAAAGGAGACTCACCCTTTTGTCCCGCTGTTTGTTCCGCATTGTCGGTAGAACGTCGGCTGGCAGGGGACCGCCGGGGGGTGTTGCCCGGCGGCCGGGGATTGGGTGACGATGGCGCCTGAAGACGCGGAGAGTGAGGGCGCCGTGACCAATCCATGGCTCGCGCTTGAGTCCGGGGCCGACGCGGCGGAGCGTACGGGTGAGCTGCGCCGCGCCCATGAGCGCTTCCTGTCGGCCGGAGCGATCGACGGACCCGTGCGCTCCGTGGTCGCCGACTCGTGGCGGCGCTCGGCGCGGGCCGTGGACCCGGACGCGCTCGCGCCGCTGGAGCTCACCGACGCCGAACTCGAGGAGTATCGCAACGCGCACCCGCTGGCCCAGGTGCTGCCGCTGTTCCGCGACCTGCTGGGCGGCATCGCCGACGACGGGCGGCACCTGCTCGCGGTGTGCGACGCGGCCGGCCGGCTGCTGTGGGTCGAGGGGCATCGCGGGGCGCGGGCGCGGGCCGAGCGGATGAACTTCGTCGCCGGAGCCCGGTGGGACGAGTCCCACGCGGGCACCAACGCCCCCGGCGTCGCGCTCACGGTCGACCACCCGGTGCAGATCTTCGCGGCCGAGCACTTCGCCGTACCGGTGCAGCCGTGGACGTGCGCCGCCGCGCCGATCCACGACCCGCACACCGGCCGCCTGCTCGGCGCGGTTGACGTCACCGGCGGCGACAACCTGGCCAGCCCGTACAGCCTGGCCCTCGTGCAGGCGGCGGCCCGCGCCGCCGAGGCCCATCTGGCCACTCTCCCCGCTCCGGCCCTGCCCTCCGCTGTGACGCTCACGGCCCTGGGCCGGGACGACGCCGTGCTCGCCGAGGGCCCGCGCCGCATCAGGCTCGGCCCCCGGCACAGCGAGATCGTCGTGCTGCTGGCCTGCCACCCCGAGGGCCTGGGCAGCGACCGGCTCAGCGCGGAGCTGTACGGCGACCG
The DNA here is from genome assembly GCF_014892245.1 of Microbispora sitophila. Classification (NCBI taxonomy): domain Bacteria; kingdom Bacillati; phylum Actinomycetota; class Actinomycetes; order Streptosporangiales; family Streptosporangiaceae; genus Microbispora; species Microbispora sitophila. Next base: position 413,163 of record NZ_JADBGC010000001.1, read on the forward strand.
CATGCTGAACCCCGTCACGCTGCGCGCGGAGCTGTCCCGGCTGCGTCACCGGCTCGGCTCGCTGCTCGACTCCCGTCCGTACCGGTTGCGGGTGCCGGTGCGGGCCGACTTCCAGGAGCTCGCCGAGCACCTGGCCGCCGCGGACGCCGACGCCGCGCTGCGGGCCTATCGGGGGCCGCTCCTGCCTGGTTCCGACGCGCCCGGCGTCGTCTGGCAGCGCCGCCTGCTGGACGACGGCGTACGCGACCTGCTGGTGGCCCGGCGCGACCCCGCGCTGCTCGAACGGTGGACGCGCGCGCCGTGGGGGAGGGACGACATCGTCGCCTGGCAGGCGTTGCTGGCCGTGCTGCCCGCCGGATCCCCGGCGCGGGCGCGGGCCGCCCGGCGGGTGCGGGACCTCGACGCGGAGTACGGCCTGCCGTTCAGGTGAGGCCCCGAAGCCAGCGGAGGGCGACCGCCGCCGCCAGGCGGGGCGGCACGGTGCCCGCCCCGAGCCCCACGTCGACGAGCAGGTCGAACACCTCGGTGCGGTGCGCGGCGACGGCGATCGCCGCGTCGATGAAGCCGGGGGAGCGGGCGGCCAGGGCGAGCGCGTCGGTGGTGCGCAGGTGCCGCCCGAGCGCCCGGCGCAGCCCGCGCCGGTAGGTTCGCAGCGGGTCGCTCGGCGAACCGATCGCCGCCTCGGCGGCCAGCCGCCCCGACAGCAGCGCGTAGTAGATGCCCTCGCCGGTCAGCGGGTTGACGAGGCTCGCCGCGTCGCCCGCCAGCAGCACCCGGCCCGCCCCCGGCACCGGCCGCCCGCTCGACAGCGGCAGGTGATGGGCGCGCAGATCGCGGACGGGCGACCTGATCTCGCCCAGCAGGGGCATGAGCCGGGCCAGCCGCCCGTGCAGGATCTCGCGCCCGGGCCGGCCGGTCTGTCTCAGGGCCGGCAGCAGCAGGCCGTAGCCGACGTTGGCCGTGCCGTCGCCCACCGGGAACGACCAGGCATAGGCCGGCCAGGCCTCACTCTGCATGACGATGACCTGCTCGTCGTCGTCCGGCGGCACGTCGGCGTACCCGCGCACCGCGATGGCGGTGTGCCGGTCCGGGCTCGGCGGGACGCCGATCAGCCGCCGTACGGCCGAGTTGGCGCCGTCGGCGGCGACGACCGTGCGGGCGACCAGATGGCCGTCGATCACGACATGCTCGCCGAGGGCGGTCAGCGTACGCACCCGGTGGCGGCGAAGCTCCACGCCCCGCGCCCGCGCCGCCTCGACAAGCCGGGCGTCGAAGACCCGGCGGGGCACCACGTGGTTGGGCCGCGCGACGACGGCCGAGACGTGGGCTCCGCCGGGCGACGTCACCGACAGCCGCGGCGTCGGCCGGTGGTCGTCGAGCAGGCCGGGCAGCCCGAGCAGTGCGAGCTCCTGCCGTGCGTGGGCCGCGATGCCGTCGCCGCAGGCCTTGTCGCGCGGGAAGTCCGATCGGTCGAGCAGCAGCACCCGGCGGCCGGGGTCGAGCTGCCTGGCCCGCAGCGCGGCGGCCGAGCCCGCCGGCCCGGCGCCGACGACCACCAGGTCCCAGACGTCGTCCACATTTACAGACCGTACGTGGAGAAGAGGTTCGTGGTGGGCCAGGACTTCACCGAGTTCGCGGCGGTGTGGAGAAGGGAGTCGATGTCCCCGTAGTTCAGCCCCGAGGCGTCGTCGCGCTGGTCGAACAGCACCACCCAGCTCAGCCCGTCGTAGCGCCGGACCATGAGGGTGGAGGTGCCGGCCAGCGACCCCGTGTGCCAGGTGTTGCGGCCCCCGGTGACCGGGCGGACCTGCCAGCCGAGGCCGTAGTACCAGCCGTCGGAGTTGATCCCGATCGACGGCTTGGCGAACGCCTTGGAGATCGACGCCGAGGTCAGCACGCCGGCCGCGTCGAAGAGGGTGGTGAACTTGGCCAGGTCGACGGCCGTGGCGAGCCAGCCGCCGTGGGCGGCCATGTTCTCGAGGTTGAACCCGCCGTACGGGAAGGGCACCACGGAGTTGGAGGTGTCGATCACGCTCTTGCCGGTGTACTGGGAGAAGTACGGCACCTCGCCCGATTTGCGGAGGCTCTTCGCCGTCCTGCCGAGCACCATCCGCTTGATCTTGAGGGGCGTCAGCACCTTGCTCTGGACGTAGCTCGCGTACGAGACCCCGCTCGCCTTTTCGATGATCTTCTGCAGGAGGAGGTATCCGTAGTTCGAGTACGCGTACGTCGTCCCGGGGGCGTGGTCGAGCTTTCGGCCGGTGGTGTATTGGATGATGTGCGCCTGGGTGACCGGCAGCGGGACGCCGAGCGCGGCCGCGATCGCCCTGTCGCTGAACATCGGGTCGCCCGACACGTCGAGGTCCCAGCCGCCCAGGTGCTGCAGCAGGTGGGTCACGGTGACGTTCGCGAGGCGCGGGTCGGCGGTCGTGCTCAGCCCCAGCAGCGGGGCGACCTTGGCCGAGAGGCTGAGCTTGCCGTCCTGCGCCAGCTTCAGCACCGCGGCGGCGGTGACCGGCTTGCTCAGGCTGGCGACGCGGAACAGCGAGGTGGGCCCGGCCGCGAACGAGGTGTCCGCCGTCCAGTTGTAGCCCCGCGCGAGCACGAGCTTGCCCTTGCGTACCACGGCCAGGGACGCGTACGGGATCGTCCGCGCCTGCATGAAGCGCTTCAGCGTGTCGTCGAAGGGCTTGAGCGACGTCGCGCTGCGGCCGGTGACGCTCCACGCGCGGGCCGCCGCGCTCGCGGGGAACGCGGGCAGCCCGGCGGCCAGCCCCGCCGTGGCGCCGCCCGCCAGCAGGCGCAGGGCGGCCCTGCGGGAGACGGAAAACGTTTCCGAAGTCATGACGCGTGATCTTAGGGGAGATTTGACCGTTCATGACCGCGGCCCTGACCGTGCGGCCCGGAGGCTGTGTGCGAAACGTCTGGAACATGGACGCAACGTGTCGGCAACGTGCCCGCGATTAACGTCCGGGGCGTCAGACCCACACCCTGTCCGGGAGGTCCATCTCATGACCCGTTACGCCGCGCCGGGACAGCCGGACGCCCTCATGGCGTACGAGCAGCGTTACGACCACTGGATCGGCGGCGAGTACGTCCCGCCGCAGCGGGGGCAGTACTTCGAGAACCCCACGCCGGTGACCGGTCAGACCTTCACCGAGGTAGCGCGCGGCACGGCCGAGGACGTCGAGCGCGCGCTGGACGCCGCGCACGGCGCCGCCCCCGCCTGGGGCCGTACGTCCACGACCGAGCGGGCGAACATCCTCAACCGGATCGCCGATCGCATGGAGCAGAACCTGGAGCGGCTCGCCGTCGCCGAGACCTGGGAGAACGGCAAGCCGATCCGGGAGACGCTGGCCGCCGACATCCCGCTGGCCATCGACCACTTCCGCTACTTCGCGGGGGCGATCAGGGCCCAGGAGGGCAGCCTGTCGGAGATCGACGCGGACACCGTCGCCTACCACTTCCACGAGCCGCTCGGCGTCGTCGCGCAGATCATCCCGTGGAACTTCCCGATCCTCATGGCCGCCTGGAAGCTCGCGCCGGCGCTGGCCGCCGGTAACGCCGTGGTCCTGAAGCCGGCCGAGCAGACCCCGGCGTCGATCCACTACTGGATGAGCCTGGTGGCCGACCTCCTCCCGCCAGGCGTCCTCAACATCGTCAACGGGTTCGGCGTCGAGGCCGGCAAGCCGCTGGCCTCCAGCGCGCGGGTCGCGAAGGTGGCGTTCACCGGGGAGACCACCACCGGACGGCTGATCATGCAGTACGCCAGCGAGAACATCAAGCCGGTCACGCTGGAGCTCGGCGGCAAGAGCCCCAACCTCTTCTTCGACGACGTGTCCTCCGCCGACGACGAGTTCTTCGACAAGGCGCTGGAGGGCTTCACGATGTTCGCGCTCAACCAGGGGGAGGTGTGCACCTGTCCCTCCCGGGCCCTCATCCAGCAGGGCCACTACCAGCGGTTCCTCGAGGCAGCGGTCGAGCGTACGGAGAAGATCGTCCGCGGACACCCGCTGGACCAGGCCACCATGGTCGGCGCCCAGGCGTCCAACGACCAGCTGGAGAAGATCCTGTCCTACCTGGACATCGGCCGGCAGGAAGGCGCCAAGGTGCTCACCGGCGGGCACCGCGCCGACCTCGGCGGCGAGCTGTCGGGCGGCTACTACGTGGAGCCGACGATCTTCGAGGGCGCCAACCACATGCGGGTGTTCCAGGAGGAGATCTTCGGGCCGGTCGTCTCGGTGACCTCGTTCACCGACTTCGACGACGCGATCAAGATCGCCAACGACACGTTGTACGGCCTCGGGGCGGGCGTGTGGACCAGGGACGTCAACAAGGCGTACCGGGCCGGCCGGGCCATCCAGGCCGGGCGCGTGTGGACGAACTGCTACCACGCCTATCCCGCCCACGCCGCCTTCGGCGGCTACAAGCAGTCGGGCATCGGCAGGGAGACGCACAAGATGATGCTCGACCACTACCAGCAGACGAAGAACCTGCTGGTCAGCTACTCGCCCTCGAAGCTCGGCTTCTTCTGATGCCCGAGGTGTCCCGCGTGGACCTCACCCCCGCGGCCGCCGACCTCATCCGGCGGCTGCGGGCGGCCCACGGCCCGCTGATGTTCCATCAGTCCGGCGGCTGCTGCGACGGCAGCGCCCCGATGTGCTACCTGGAGGGCGAGTTCCGCACCGGCTCCTCGGACGTGCTGCTCGCCTCGCTGGCCGTCGAGGGCGTCGACGAGCCGGTCACGTTCTGGATGTCGGCGAGCCAGTTCGAGCGCTGGCGGCACACGCATCTGACCGTGGACGTCGTCCCCGGCCGGGGCAGCGGCTTCTCCCTCGAGGCGCCCGAGGGTGTGCGTTTCCTGATCCGTTCCCGCCTGCTCACCGACGCCGAACGCGCCGCCCTCGACGGCTGACCGTCAGGCGAGAGGAGGCCGCGGCGGGGTTGGCCGCGGCCTCGGGGAGTTCACAGGGACGTGCCGGCACCTGTGCTGTCTGGAACTAGATCCTGCCGGTGCCCGCGTTGGCGAGGACGTTCGCCTTCACGCCGCTGGGGTTGTCCACCGTGTACGAGTACGGGATGGAGGCGACGCTGCCGGAGGTCTGCGGCGTGCCGGAGTTCACGAAGTAGTTGTTGCGGGCGACGATCGACCCGCCCGGCGACGAGCCCTCGGCGGTGTGGGTGGGCTCGGCGATGTTCTCGAAGTAGTTGCCCTCGACGAGCACCCCGGCGCCGCAGGTGGAGGCGATGCCGTAGCTGTAGTCGGTGTAGGACGGGTCCTTGTAGTAGTAGTTGTTGAACACGTGGACCGGGTTGCCGAAGCGCACCCGCGGGTTGCGCTGGGCGCAGGTCTGGAACGCGTTGTGGTGGTACGTCACGCGCAGGTGCCCGGAGTCCTCGGAGCTGTTGCCGTCGCTGTGGCCGACGAGCGAGCACTTGACGTGGTCGTGCAGCTTGCTCCAAGAGACGGTGACGTAGTCGGAGCCGTGTGTGATGTCCAGCAGGCCGTCGTAGTAGTCCGTGCCGTGGCTGGTGTCGCTCGACAGGTCGTTGTGGTCGAGCCACACGCGCTTGGCGTTGTCGAGGTGGATCGCGTCGCCGTTGCCGTTGCCGGCCTGGACCTTCGAGATCTTCATGTTGCGCACGATGACGTTGCTGACGTCACGGATGTTCAGGCCGCAGCCGGTAAGACCGGAGTTCGCGCCGACGCCGAGGATGGTGGTGTTGCCGCCCACCCGCACGTCCTCCGAGCAGGTGAAGTTGCCGTCCACCTGGACGATCTTCGCGGCGTCGCCCTTCACGGCGGTGGCGAGCGCGGTCAGGGAGGTGACCGTCGTCGTGGCGCCGCCCGCGCCGCCGGTCGTGCCGCCGCCCTGGGTCGCCCAGCCGATCAGCCCGGTGGTGGGCGGGGTGGTCGGGCCGCCCGTGGGCGTGGTGCTCGGCGTGGGCGACGGGGTCTTCGTGGGGGTGGCCGTGGGCGTGCCGCTCGGGGTCGAGCCGGCCGGCTGGAGGGTCCACTGCTTGGTGGACACCGAGTCGCAGGAGTTCTGCTGCACCAGCGCGTCCGAGGGCGTGGAGTTGTCCTTGGTGTTCAGGCACTTGTCGCTGTTGGCGTTGACCACCTGGTAGTTCGACCCCGAGCTGGTGAGCTCCCAGGTCTGCGACGAGGAGCCGGAGCACGACTCCTGCTGCACGGCCTTGCCCGCGGAGGTGGAGGCGTCCTTCACCCCGGCGCACTTGCCGCTGTTGCCGGCGGCCAGGCGGAAGCCGCCGCCCTGGGACGAGAGGTTCCAGGTCTGGTTGCTCGCGCCGTTGCAACTGGAAACCGTGAGCTGCACGCCGTCGGAGGTGCTGCTGCCCGGAACGGTGAGGCACAGGCCGCTCGCGCCGTTCACGATCCGGTAGGCGCCCGCGCCCGGCGCCGCATTGGAGACGCCGGCGAAGACGCCGCCGACCAGGGCGGCGACCCCGACGACGGTGCCGATCACCCCGACTCCGGTGCTGGTTCTGGTTCTCAAAGCCGAGCTCCTTGCATGTCGTGCAGGACCCCTGACCGAGGGGGTGACTCCTGGTCCCGCGAAGGGGGGCGTTCATGAATGCGAACAGCATTCACGAGGAGGAACAACACGCATCAAATTACGGACCTGTTAAGCGCCGGTCAACGGGTTCGCCCGCGCGGGTTTCCGCCCGCCCCGTCGCGCACCCCGGTTGGGCAGGTGGAGACGGACGGCGGTCCTCTGAGATCATCGTGAAACGTTCACGCCGGATCGCGGGGAAGGATGGCGAATGAGCGAGGAACCGGGGTTGGAGACGCCGTTCAGCGCGTGGCTGCGGTCGCGGAGCGAGCCGGACTGGACGGCGGTGGTCATGCACCCCTTCGCGGCTGCGATCCACAGTGGCACCGCCGACATGCGCCGCTACCTGGAGCAGGACTTCCAGTTCGTGGACGCCTTCACGGCGCTGCTCGGCGCCGCGGTCGCCGCGGCCGACACCTTCGAGGCGCGGGTGGCCGTGGGCCGCTTCCTCGGGCAGACCGTCGCCGACACCGAGCACAGCTACTTCCATCGTGCGCTCGCCGCGCTCGGGGGCGAGCAGGCCCCGCCGGAGCCGGTGACGGTCGAGTTCCGGGCCCTGATGGACGAGGTGCGCCTCAGCCAGGACTATCCGCTGATCCTGGCGGTGCTGTGCGTGGCCGAGTGGACCTACCTCGGCTGGGCCTCCCGGACCATCGGGTCCGCCGAGAGTTTCGTCCACCGGGAGTGGATCGACCTGCACAGTGGGCCGGAGTTCGAGGCGTGGGTGGGCTTCCTGCGCGGCGAACTCGACCGCCTCGGCCCCGGCCTCGACGAGAACGGCCGGGCCCGGGTGCTCGACGTCTTCCGCCGGGCGACCACCCTGGAGCGCCGCTTCTTCGACATGGCGCTCGGCTAGGTACGCAGGGCGAGGACGGCGAGGCGGCGCAGGGACACGCGCAGGAAGACCGCGCTCACCGGTCCGGCGATCCGCCAGCCGATCCGCCCGGCCAGGCCGAGGGGCACGTGGAGCTGCTCCTCCCAGACGATCCTGCTCCCGCCGCCGGGACGGGGCAGCACGTGGAACCGCCCGACGCCGCGTACGACACGGCCGGTGTGGCGGACCTCCACCTCGTGTGGCGGCCGCCAGCCGGTGACGTCCATCGTGTCCACGAACGACAGCGGGCCTACCCCGGTGGCCGCCGCCAGCCTGCTGCCCCTGCTGCGGCCGTCACCGGCGACCACCCACGCCCGGGTCAGCAGCATCCACTCGTGCTGCCGGGGCCAGTCGGTCAGCACGGCGAAGACCCGCTCCGGGCTCGCCTTCGCGTCCACCGCCACCGAGAGGGTCTCCACCCCGTACGTCCTACCCAGGTGAGCGTCCTACCTCAGGAAGCGGATGTCGCGCGCGGAGGCGTCGCCGGCCGCGAACTCCAGCAGGCGCTCGCCCTCGGCCGCCAGCGCCTCGCGGGTGGCGGCGCCGAGCGGCTCGAACGGCTCGATCTCCAGGACCGCAATCTCCCCGGCCCGCTCGGTCCGCCTCCGCTCGATCCGCCACAACCCCGCGACGAAACCGTCGACCAGGATCGTCGCGCGGATGATCCCGTTGACCGTGAACACCCGCAGGCGGTGCTCCTCGGCCATCACCCGGGTCCGGTCGGCGTGGGAGAGCAGCAGGTTGTCGAACTCGGGCAGGAACCGCACCGGCGCCTCGGCGTCCGGGCCGGGCAGCGGCGCCTCGGCCAGGTCGAACAGCTCCACCCCGTTCTCGTTCCGGTAGGTGACCAGGTCGAGGCCCTTCACCACCGAGCGCAGCCCGGTCAGGCCCGACCAGGTCTGCATGTCCTTCACCGACGCCGGTCCGAAGGCGCGCAGGTAACGCAGCACCATGTCGCCGGCGGCCGAGCCGTCGCCGAGCGGACGGCCCAGCCACGACTCGGCGGGGACGTGCCGCGCCTGGCCGGAGGCGCCCCACACGCCGCGCGGCGGCACCTGCACGAGCGGCACGACCGCGCGTACGGCCTGGGCCAGCGCGTCGCGGCCCGGCCACCGCTCGCCGAGCAGCTCCTCCAGCTCCGCGAAGCTCAGCGGCCGCTCCTTCATCAGGGCGCGGGCGGCGCTCGCCACCTCGCCGAGATCCACCCCGACGAGCCGCCTGCCGTATGAGGTGCGCAGCAACCGGTCGAGGAGCGGCTGCATGACCGGCCGCAGGGCGAGGCAGTCGTCGGCGCTGACGAGGTGGATGGTGCCGCGCATCAGCGCGATCCGTACGGCCGTGCGGTCGGTGAGCAGCCCGGCCAGGTCCTCGTGCCGGAAGTCCAGCAGGCGGGTCCACAGGCCGACGTAGGCTGGGAGAGGAGCCTGCGACTGCATGCCCACCAGGTGCTCGATCGCGGCCAGAGCCTTGGCGTCGTGGCGGCGCAGCAGCATCTGGCGGTCGAGCAAGGCGCGGTTGAGATCGCGTCGGGTCAGCACGCCGCAAACATAACGCCCGGCACCGACAAACCCGGGGGGTGCCGCTGATGATCACTATTGACGTCCCGCTGTGGGCCGCACGGCTGCGGGCGCTGCGCCGCGGGCGGCTGTGGAGCCGCCGGGATCTGGAAGAACGGCTGACCGAAGCCGCCGGGGGGACCGAGCCCGGCCTGCCCGCGGACCCGGTGCGCGCATGGGAGGCGGGGGAGCGGCGGCCGGACCCCGGCCACGCGGAGCTGCTGTGCCGCGTGTTCGGCGTGGACGAGGCGGATCTGTTCGTCGGGCCGCAGTCGGGCACTACCCTGTGGCACCATCTGACCGGCATTCCGCTGATGCCGGGCCTGTTCCCCGAAGAGGAGGAGGAGCGGGTCGGCCGGGCCATCGAGCGTCCCTGGCGCGCCGACGCCGGCACGGTCGGCTACTTCGAGCGGGTGCTCGACGCCTGCGCCGTGCCGCACGCGCGGCCGGCCGATCTCGTGGCGGCGCTGCGGCCCGTCTTCGCGGGCATCGAGGCGTTCCGCCGCGACGCCCGGCCGTCCGCGCGGGGACCGCTGCTCGCGCTCGCCACCCGCGACGCGGAGCTGATCAGCGGGATGGAGCACGAGGCGGGCGACACGCCTGGGGCACGGGCCTGGTCCGACCGGGCGATCCGCGAGGCGCGCGAGACAGGCGACCCCCGCACCGAGGCCTTCGCGTTGATCCAGCGGGCCGAGCTGGTCGACGCCGCCGAGCCGGGCGAGATCGTCGAGGCGGCCGTGGCCGCCCGCGAGCGTACGGGCGTGCCGTCCGAGGTCGGGACGCTGTCCCGGCGGCACGAGGCCCGGGCGCACGCGCTGGCGGGCGAGGTGGAGCTGTGCCACCGCTGCCTTGAGGAGTGCCTGGAGGAGTGCCCGGAGGAGTCGGGCGAGACGCGGGCGGAGCTGTGCGCGGGCTGCCTGGTCGACCTGGGCCGCCCGGGCGGCGCCATCGAGCTCCTGGAGGGCGAGCCGGCCCCGGCCGCGCCCGCGTATCTCGCGGCGTACGTGCTGGCCCGTAAGGCGCACGCGTACGCCGAGGCGCACGAGCGGGACCAGGCGGCCGACCTCGCCCGGCGGGCGCTCGTGCTGGCCCGCCGTGCCGGGGCGGCCCGGGCCCTGCGCGAGCTGGGCCGCGTCCACCTGCCGTCCACTCCGGAAGCGCGCAGGCACTCCTTCGTCTGACGGGCGTCAGTGGCCTGTGTGGCTTGTGTGGGCGGGGACGGTGCGGTTCACCCGGCTCTCGGTGCCCGGTTCGACGATCACGAACTGCCCCATCATGCCGGAGTCCTCGTGTCGGAGGATATGGCAGTGGTACATGTACGGCGAGGCGGGGTCGGTGTAGCCGCCGAACTGGACCGCGAGTCGCACGACGCTCTTGGAAGGCACGTAGACGGTGTCCTTGTAGCCGGTGGCGTAGGCCGGCGGCGCGGAGCCGTCCACCTCCAGCACCTGGAAGGCGACCTCGTGGATGTGGAAGTTGTGGGAGTAGACGTTGTTCTCGATCTCCCAGATCTCGACGGCGCCGGCGGGCACGACCTCGTCGATGCGCGCCATGTCCATCCCCTTGCCGTTGATGGCGTCGTGGCCGTTGAGCTTGAAGTGCCGCACCGTGGCGCCGGCGGGCGGGGTGATGGGGGTCAGGGCGGCCAGGCGGGCGGGGACGGCAGGAGCCGGCTTGAGGTCGGCGGCGGCGACGATCTTCAGTAGGTCGAAGTCGCCCGTGCCGATGTCGACGCCGTTGTCGGCGGTGCGCAACACCACCTGCTCGCCGGGAGCGAACGCCACGACGATCTCCGCGCGTTCGCCGGGGGTGAGGGAGATCGTCTCGACCTCGACCGGGGCGCCGAGCAGGCCGCCGTCGTTCGCGATGACGTGGAAGCGGCGCTTGTCGGCGAAGACCAGGTTGTACATCCGGGCGTTGGAACCGTTGAGCACGCGGAAACGCACCCGCTCGGTGGTGACGGTCAGGTGGGGGTTGTAGGTGCCGTTGACGAGGATGTGGTCGCCCAGAATGCCGAAGGTGCCCTTCAGCGGGTCGCCGTCGAAGGAGCCGTCGGCGGCGAACTTTTTGTCCTGCAGGATCAGCGGGAAGTCGTCGGCGCCGTAGTCGCCGGGCAGGTCGAGATCGAGGTCCTCGTCGAGGATGAACATCCCGGCCAGGCCCCGGTAGACGTGCTGAGCCGTGGCGCCGTGGGGATGCGGGTGATACCACGAGGTGGCGGCGGGCTGGTCGATCGTCCAGTGCGGCGTCCAGACGGCGCCCGGCTCGATGGGCTGGTGCGGACCGCCGTCCATCCGGGCCGGCAGGCGCATGCCGTGCCAGTGCACGGTGCTGACCTCGGGGAGCCCGTTGTGTACGGCCATCTGGACCTTGTCGCCGCGGCCGGCGCGCAGCGTCGGGCCGAGGAAGCCTCCGTTGAAGCCCCAGGTGGGCGTCTGCCTGCCGGCCAGGATCCGCGTCCGGCCCGCCTGCATGGACAGCTCGAAGCGCCGTACGCCGTCCTTGCCCGGCTTGGGGTGGAGCAGCGGGGGCACCCGCAGGGGATTGCGGAAATCGAGCGCGGCCGGGCGAGACGAGGAAGTGGAGTCCGAACCGGAGCTACAGGCCGCGGACAGGCCTGACAGGCCTGACAGGGCTGCGATCGTGAGGAATTTACGTCGATGCATGGCGAGCAGACTTTAGTGATCCATCCCTGTCAGGGCCGAATCGCCGGGGCGAGGGAGGCCTTGTTAGGTTGTGGGCGTTTCGCGTGATTCCTCCTGAAGGGGCGCCCATGCCGGCCGGATCCTCGCTGCCGCCTTCCCTGCTCCGGGCGCTGGCCCGGCCGGTCCCGCCGGGGAGCCTGTCCGACGTCGAGCACGTCGTCTTCGTCATGCTGGAGAATCGCTCGTTCGACCACTACTTCGGCCGCATGCGCGGGGTGCGGGGGTTCGGGGACCGCAACGCGGTGTCCACCCGGGCCTGGCGGCCGATCTTCGAGCAGGACGGCGTGCTGCCCTTCTCGGTACGGGAGGCGGCCGAGCGGGCAGGGGCGGACCCGATGCTGCTCGACACGCACGACCACACCTGGCTCGGCACCCAGAACGCCTGGGCCATGGGCTGGAACGACGCCTGGGTGCCCAGCAAGGGGCCCGGCTCGATGGCCTACTACGACCGGCGCGACCTGCCCTTCCACTACGAGCTGGCCGACACGTTCACGATCTGCGACGCCTATCACTGCTCGCTGCTGACCTCGACGACGCCCAATCGCAACTACCACATGTCCGGTTACACGGGCTATGAGCCGGGCACCCGGCAGCGCGCGCTGGACAACGTCGCGTCCGAGGGGGCGGAGGGGCACCCCGGCTACGACTGGGTCACCGTGCCCGAGCTGCTGACGAGGGCCGGGCACACCTGGCAGGTGTACCAGGAGTGGGACAACTACGAGTGCAACAACCTGGAGTTCTTCCGGCCGTTCGCGGCGGTCATGGACCGGATCGGGCTGGGGAGCATGCGCTCCTTCTACGAGAAGGTCCGGGCGGCGGAGGACCCGGCGCCGCTGCTGGCGGAGCTGGAGGCGCGGGCGGCCGCCCTGGAGCCGGCCGACCGCGACCTCTACGACCGGGCGCTGCGCCGCGCCCCCGCGGGTGGTCTGGCGGAGTGGTTCGCCGCCGACGTGGCCGCCGGGCGCCTGCCCGCGGTGTCGTACGTCGTGCCCTCGCTGGCCGACTCCGAGCACCCCGAGGGGTCATCGGCCGTGGAGGGCGGACGGGTCGTCTACCGGCTGCTGGACGCGCTGGGGTCGCACCCCGAGGTCTGGGCGCGTACCGCCCTGTTCATCACCTACGACGAGAACGACGGCTTCTTCGACCACGTCCCGCCGCCGGTCCCGCCCGACGGCACCCCGGAGGAGTTCGTCGGCGGGCGGCCGATGGGCCTCGGCGTCCGCGTTCCCATGATCGTCGTGTCGCCGTGGAGCGTGGGCGGCCACGTCTGCTCCGAGACGTTCGACCACACCTCGACCGTACGGTTCCTCGAGCGCCGGTTCGGGATCACGGCGCCCATCGGGGAATGGCGGCGCCGGGTGGCGGGCGACCTCACCTCCGCCTTCGACTTCGCCACGCCCACGGCGCCGCCCGCCATCGAGGAAACAGCCGAGGAGGCGGTGAGCGGGTCACGGGCGCTGCCCGCCGGTGACCGGTGGTATCCGCAGGCGCCGGCCGAGCAGCGGATGCCGGCGCAGGAGCCGGGGGTCAAGCCCGCCCGCGCGCTGCCCTACCAGCCGGACGCCGAGGCGGTCGTGCGCGGGCGGTCCGTGGAGATCGCGATACGCAACTCCGGCGCGGCCTCCGCCCACTTCATCCTGTACGGCTACCTGGGCGAACTCGCCAAGCCGAGGCACTTCGACGTGCTCGGCGCGGCGGAGGAGGTGTTCTACTTCCCCTGCCCGTCGTACGACCTGGTGCTCGTCGGGCCGAACGGGTTCCGCCGCGAGTTCCGCGGCGGGACGGCCGACCCGGTGGAGGTGACCGGCGCGGTCGACGCCGCCGCCCGCGCGGTCGTGATCACCGCGGCGAACCGGAGCACCTTTCCGGTCGAGGTGTCGGTCACCCCGCTGGCCTACGGCGGCGCGGCGCGTACGGTCCGGATCGCGCCGGAAGACGGCGCCCGCGTGGAGTGGCACGCGCCCACCGGGTGGTACGACCTGATGATCGGGGTGGCGGGGCACGACGGGTTCGCCCGGCGGCTGATGGGACACATCGAGAACGGCCGCCCGAGCGTCACGGGGTGACGCCCGGGCTGGGAACACAGGTCAGGCGCGGACGAGCGGCGTGTCCACGAGGTGCTCGGCGAGGAACCACGCCTGCAGCTCGCCCGTGCGGATGACCTGGGAGACGAGGAGGTCGTTGGTGCCGTCGTCGCCCATCTCGTCCGCCCGGGAGGCGGCGTCGTGCGCGGCGACCAGGATCGTCTCGTGCGCCTCCAGGAGCCGGGACAGCATGGCGGGCACCTCCTCCACGCCGTCCGGCGGCCGCGGGATCACGGTCATCTCCGCCACCTGGCGCGGATCGCCGACCGCGACGCCGCCGAGAGTCTGGATGCGTTCGGCGACCGCGTCGATGATCGGCAACTGCTCGCTCGCATGCTTGTCGAGAAGCAGGTGTAGCTGGTAGAAGGTCGGCCCCCGCATGAGCCAGTGATGCTTCTTGTACAGGCTGTAGAGGATCTGCGTGTCGGCCAGGACCTGGTTGAGCCGCTGGCAGGAGTACTCGCGGGTCTCCCTCGGCAGCCCGACCGGGAAGTCCCGCACGGTACCGAACGCCTGTATCTCGGTGCCCCTCTGGTGGAGCCAGGGCTGGCTGCTCTCACGGACTCTGGAGGAAGGGTTGACGCTCAAGATGGCTCTCCTCGCTCGATCGGTTTATACCCAACAGGTAGTCTTTCGCCAGCCATGACCTCTAAACACCCTTCTGGGGCTTTCGTCGCCGGCGTCCCGGCCGGCGTGGCGCGCCGTGATCCTCCGTGGAGACCTCCGCCGAGGGTGATCTCGACGGCGCGCCGCGCGTCGCCGTGATCGGAAAGGCGTGGCGCAGGAATTCATTCCATTGATTGGTCGAATATTTCCGACATGCTAGGTTCGGGATATTAAGACAAGGAATTAGGGATGAATTCATTTGATGGGAGAATCATGGAGTCGCTGGTGGTCGAGCGAGTGGAGACGTTCGTCCTCGAATTGCCCTCCATCAGGTCGTTCAGCATTTCCGGGGGGAGCGTCACCACGGCGGGAAAGCCCGCGGAACGTGTTCTCGTCAAGGTGACGGCCGGCGGCGTAACCGGCTGGGGTGAGGCGACGCCGACGATCGGCTCCCCCATCGCCAAGTCCGCGCTCGACATCGCCCTGCACGACCTGCTCGGCCGGGCCCTCGGGGTCCCCGTCGGCGTTCTCTGGGGCCAGCGCCGCCTCGACCGGGATCCGGCTCGGCTGGATCGTGGCCGGGCAGGCTCCCGACGAGGTACGCAAGGCGGTCGAGGAGGGGCGGGCCGAGGGCTATCACGCGTACAAGGTGAAGGTGGGCCTGCACGACGAGGCGACGGACGTCTCGATCGTGGCGGCGGTCAGGGAGGCGGCGCCGGACGCGCCCATCTGGGTGGACGCCAACCAGGCCTACACCGTGGACGCCGCGCTGCGCATGGCGCGCCGGCTCGCGGAATTCGACGTGTCGGCGTTCGAGCAGCCGCTGCCCGCCAACGACGTCACCGGGCTGCGCAGGCTGCGTGACCACAGCCCGCTGCCGGTGGCCCTGGACGAGAGCCTGCGTCACCCCTCCGACCTGGCGACGTTCGTGAAGCTCGACGCGGTGGACATCGCCATCGCCAAGGTCCAGCGTTCTGGCGGGCTGACGCTCTCGCGGCGGCTGTGCCAGCTCGCCGAGGACGCGGGGCTGCGCATCATGGGGTCGGGGCTGACCGACACCGATCTCGGGTTCGCCGCCTCGCTGCACCTGTTCGCGGCGTTCGGCGTCGACACCCCCGTCGATCTGAACGGACGGCAGTTCGTACGTTCGGCCTATGTCGGGGGGAGCACGGTGGAGGTCGCCGACGGCACCGCCCTGGTGCCGACGGGGCCCGGCCTCGGTGTCGAGGTGGACGAGGACGCGGTGCGCGCCCTCGCCTCGGCGCACTGGAGCGTCTGACGGCGGCTCCGGTCGGTCCCCGGCCCGGGGCGGGACGACCTCCCGCCCCGGGCGCCCGGCTCAGTGCAGCCAGTCGTCCAGGCCGGCGGCGACGAAGTCGTCGTCCACCAGCCAGGGATAGGCGGCTCGCACCCGGGCGATCTCCTCGGCCTGCCCCGGGGACAGTCCCTCTCCGGGGTCGAGGCACCATGTGCCGGCCAGGAGACCCTGCCCGCGCAGCACCTCGTGGACCCCGGCGATGCAGCCGTGGAAGCCGCCGGCCACGTCGAAGACGGCGCCGTTGGCGTCGGTGAGGTCGGCGCGGCCCAGCAGGGAGCGCAGGACCTCGTCGTCCCCGGCCCACGCGCGCCGTACCTCCTCGAACATGAGCACGGCCGCGCGGGTCCACACCGCCCACTGGCCGAGCAGCCCGCCGACGACACGACGGCTCGCGACCGGTGTGAGCAGGTCGGCCAGGATGTTGTCGTGGTTGCCGGTGTAGAGGTCTGGGCCAGCTCGGCCTCGGTCGGCAGCCTGCCGCCGACCGGCCAGCGGCCTTGCATGATCTCCTGCCGCAGGCGCGCGGCCAGGGTGCGGAATCGGCGTCCCCTTAGGAGGGAATTCATTCCGTCAGGTGGCTCCAGGTGTTATAAGGAATGAATTCATGCCTCCTTTGGCATGGGAATGGGCCGCCTCCGGACGGCCGCCTGCGCGATGATGCCGTCTCGGCGTGCGATCATCGCCCGCAGCGTGTCCAGCCACTGGATCTGCACGTCCGGCTTGTCGCTGTTGAGCCACGGCAGGCTGTACGGCTCGATGTCCACGTTGATCCCGTCGAAGCGCTCGGCCGGCGCCGACGAGAGGTTGTAGTCGAGCACCCGCTCCATCTCCCGGACGGCGCGGTCGCGATGCCGGGCGAGCGCCCCGAGGTAGGGCGGTCGGGTCCCGGCGGCCACCGTGGCGTGCACCTTCATCCCCCGGCGGTGCGCCCAGGTCACGAGATCGCGCAGCTCCGGGCGCGCGTCCTCGATCATGTCGCGCCCCGCGTACGTGTCCACGCCCAGGTAAAGCGTCGAGCCGGGCGCGAGCACGGTCTCCAGCAGGCGGCGCGACCCGGGGTTGAGCACCAGGTTGTAGGAGGCCTTCTCCCAGATCCACATCGCCCGGTCCTGCCGGTGCGCCACCGGGCGTTCCTTCTTCGCCGCCCCGAACGCCACGTACGTGCTGGCCGACCTGGACACGTGGCCGCGCGCGTCGACCGCCTCGGCCTCCAGGCTCGCCATCACGTCGCCGTACTTCGCCGGGTTCACCGGCGCGACGTACCGCCCGCCGGCTCCGGCGGCGCGCTGCCACGGGCCGCCGTTGACCCGGATTCGCACCGTGCGGACGTCCGCGCCGGCGACGTTCACCCGCACGAGCGCGGGCCGGGTGAGCCGCGCACCGTCGGCGGGCTCGGCGATAGAGACTTCCGGCGCCCTGGCCCGCGGGTTGTCCACCCGCAGTGTCAGCGGCTCCGACCACGTGCCGTACCGCGTCTCGGCGTTCGTGGCCTTGGCGTAGACCTCGACCTCGCCGTCCATCCCGCTGGTGTCGAGGTCGTAGGACCACGTCCCGGTGTCGTCCGCGTCCGGGTCGCTCACCCTGGCGCGCTCGATCCGCTCGCCGTTCACCACCACGTTCACGTCGTACGCGCCGGTGAAGCGCCCGGTGAGCCGGATGACGCCGGGGGAGGCCTCGGAGGAGTCGATCACCACCGAGGGCGGGTCCGCCGCGGCGGCCGGAACCGCCGGCATGGCCGCCAGGGCGAGCACGAGCGCCCCGGCGGTCCTCAGAAGCTCTACAGGCATGAAGCCACCTCCAAAGGAATGAATTAATGCCGGATTACGAAACATCCGCACAGCGCAATCCGTGAGATGGTGAAACCATAGCTCCGATATAGAGCGATAAAAATGGAATGAATTGCCTCCCATTCGCTACTGTGGATCCGTGAATCGCGTACGCCTGCGGGTCGTGTCGCCGGCGCTCGCGCTGGTGCTGTTCGCGGTGACCGGCTGCGGGGGCGGAAGGCAGACGCTCACCGTGTTCGCCGACACCTCGCTCACCGGGACGTTCGGCTCGCTCGGCAGGACGTTCGAGGCCGCCCACCCCGGCGTCGCCGTCCGGTTCGACTTCGGCGGCAGTCCGGCGCTGGCGCAGCGGATCGTGCGGGGAGCGCCGGCCGACCTGTTCGCCGCGGCCGGCCCGGCGGCCATGCGCCGGTCGGGGGCGCCCGGCCCGCGGGTCTTCGCGCGCGACAGCCTCCAGATCGCCGTGCCGAAGGGTGACCCGGCCCACGTCACGGGCCTGAAGGACCTGGCCGCGCCCGGCGTCAGGGTGGCCCTGTGCGCCGAGTCGGCGCCGTGCGGCGCGGCCGCCCACACGGCGCTCGCCGCCGCCGGCGTCACCGTCACGCCCATCGGCCCGGATCAAAACGGCAAGGCGCCCGACGCCGCCAAGGTGCTGGCCAAGGTGCGGCTCGGCGAGGCGGACGCGGCGCTGGTCTACCGTACGGATATCAAGGCGGAGGCGGGAGCGGTGGAGGGCGTGGACTTCCCCGAGGCGGCCAGGGTCGCCGAGGACTATCTCATCGCGACCGTCCCCGGGACCGGGCGCCTCGCCCTGACCCGGGAGTTCGTCGACCTCGTCCTGTCGGACCAGGGCCGCAAGGTCCTCGCGAGCGCCGGCTTCACCCCCGTGACAGGGTGACCTGCGGGCTTTCCGCGAGCCTGGCCGCCGTACGCTCGGCCGTGGCCCTGGCCCAGCGGCCGGTCGTCAGGAGGGCGACCACCAGCACGATCAGCCCGTACAGGGCGTTGACGCGGAAGGCCGCGTGCGCGGCCGGGACGAATGCGCTGTTCGCGCCGGCAGAGGAGACGGCGCCGGAAACGACGGACCCCGCGATGGCCACGCCGAGGGACTGGCCCACCTGCCTGCTGGTCGAGGCGACCGCGGCGGCCACCCCCGCCTGCGCGAGCGGCATCCCGGAGACCGCGGTGTTGGTGATCGGGGGGTTGAGCACGCCGAACCCGACGCCGAAGACCACGTAGATCCCGAGCAGCAGGGGGAGTGGCGTGGTGAGCGTCACCTGGGACAGCAGCGCCCCGGCGGAGGCCAGGCACACGCCCGCGACGATCAGCGGCACGCGGGGGCCGCGGGTGCCGACGAGCCGTCCCGACAGCGGTCCCACGATCGTCGTGGTCGCCGCGACCGGCAGCGTGCACAGCCCCGCTGCGAGGGCGGAAAGCCCGCGATGGCTCTGCAGGTAGAGCGTGTTGAGGAACAGGAACGCCCCCAGGCCGGCGAATCCCGACACCGCCATGACGGCCGCGCCCGAGAACGGCGCGCTGCGGAAGAACCGCATGTCGATGAGTGGTTCGGGCCTGCGCAGTTCGAAGACGACCAGTGCGGCCAGGGCCGCCGCCGCGACGACGAAGCAGACGGCGCTCACGGCGGGACCCGCGGCCTGGCCCTCGATGATCCCGTACGTGAGCGTGCCGAGCAGGACGATGACCAGCACCTGCCCGACCGGGTCGATCCTCCGCGCCGAGGGCGCCTTCGACTCAGGGACGAAGCGCCAGGTCAGGAACAGCGCGAGCAGGCCGATGGGCACGTTGATCCAGAAAATGGCCCGCCAGTTCACCGTGTCGGTGAGCAGGCCGCCGACGACCGGTCCTAGCGCCATGCTCACGCCGACCACGCCGCCCCACACGCCGATCGCCTGGGCCCGCTCCCTGCGGTCGGTGAACGTGTTCGTGATGATCGACATGGCCACCGGGTTGAGCATCGCCCCGCCGACGGCCTGGACGATCCGGGTGGCCACGAGCCAGCCCAGGCTCGGGGCGAGGCTGCACAGCAGCGACCCGGCCGTGAAGATCACCAGACCGGTCTGGAACGTGCGGCGGCGGCCCACCCGGTCGGCCGTCGAACCGGCCAGCATCAGCAGGCTCGCGAGCGTCAGGGTGTAGGCGTCCACCGTCCACTGGAGGCCGGATACCGGCGCGTGCAGGTCGTGCCCGAGCGACGGCAGGGCGACGTTGACGATCGTGTTGTCGAGGGAGACGATCAGCAGGCTCATACAGCAGATGAGAAGGACGAGTATCCGCCGTCGGCGGGTCATTTGCGACACCACACCACACAACCGTACAGATCCGGTCATGTGCCGCTTGCGGCAGGGCAAACCGAATGAAATTCTGCGCGCATGCGTGCGACGGCGAACGGCATCGAGATCTGTTACGAGGTTTTCGGCGAGCCCGGGGGACGTCCGGTCGTCCTCATCATGGGGCTCGGAGCGCAGATGATCAGCTGGCCCGAGGAACTGATCGGGCTGCTGGTGGAGTCCGGTCACCGGGTCGTCCGGTTCGACAACCGGGACGCGGGCCTGTCCACCCACTTCACCCCGGCGGACGACTCCGCGCCCGCCCCGTCGTACACACTCGACGACATGGCCGACGACACGGTCGGCCTGATGGACGTGCTGGGCTGGGAGAGCGCCCACGTGGTGGGCGCGTCGATGGGCGGCATGATCGCCCAGGCCCTCGCCATCCGCCACCCCGCCCGGGTCCGTACGCTGACCTCGATCATGTCCACGCCCGGGCCCCGCGTGGGAAGGGCGACCGAGGCGGCCATGACCGCGCTGATGGCGCCCCCCGCGCGGGACCGCGACGAGGCGATCGCCCGCGCCGTCGCGACCGCGCGGGTCGTCGGCTCTCCCGGCTACGAGATGGACGTCGAGCGCGTCACCCGGGTGGCCGCGGAGGCCTGCGACCGGGGGTTCGACCCCGCGGGCACCGCCCGGCAGTTCACCGCGATCCGGATCTCCGGCGACCGTACGGAGGGCCTGCGCGGGCTCTCGGTGCCCGCGCTGGTGATCCACGGCGAGGACGATCCGCTGGTCACCCTCGAAGGCGGCACCGCGACCGCGGACGCCATCCCCGGCGCGAAGCTGCTGACCTTCCCGGGGATGGGCCACGACCTGCCCCGCCCGCTCTGGCCCGTCATCGCGGAGGCGATCGCGGAGCTGACGGGCCGGGGCTGACCGGGCGGGGCTGACGGGTACGCGCCTGGGCTCAGATCTCGAGCTTGTCCTCGATCGCGCGGAGCTGGTGCCGGGCCATCGCGAGGTTGGCCCGGTTGCGGTCGAGGGCGAGGTAGAGGAATAAGCCCTTGCCGCCGCGGCCGGTCAGCGGCCGGATGATGTGATACTGCGTGCCCAGCGTGATGAGGATGTCCTCGATCGCGTCGTTGAGCTTGAGCGCGTCGATCGCGCGGAGCTTGGCCTTGACCACCTCGGTGTTGGCCGCGGCGGCCACCTGGAGGTCGAGGTCCTTGGAGCCGCCGAGCGTGCCCAGCGCCATCCCGCTCCCGTAGTCGGCCACCGCCGCGCCGACCGCGCCGTCGATGGTCAGCATCTCCTTCAGCGAGACGTCCATGTTCGCCATGCCGCTTCTCCTGTTCTGGTTTGTCATCCGCGTTCGACGATGGCGGCGATCTTGTTCGCCGCCCTGCGTCCCTCGATCCGGAGCAGGCCGAGGTTGGCTCCCTGACCTGCGAGAACGGTGAGGACGAGCGTGGGGCCCGCGGCGTAGCACGCGGTGTGCCCCTGGGTGCCGGAGATCAGCGTCTCCTCCAGCCGCCCGATCCTGGCGAGATCGGTCATCTTCCGGCTCAGCGACAGCAGCGCCGACGTGAGCGCCGCGGTCTGCTCGGTGTCGGCGGCCAGGTCCGTCGTCACGAGCATGCCGTCGACCGTGCAGGTGAGCGCTCCGGTGATCTCGGGCGCCCGTTCGCGCAGGACGACCAGTTCCTCGTGTATGTCGTGGCGCAGGTCCACAGAGACACCCCTTCCGGCCCGCTTGAGCCACCCGATCACTACAGCGCCTCCAGCGCGTCACGCAGCCTGAGCAGCAGGTTCACGTCGGTCGCGTCGCCGTTGACCTGCGGCAGTTCCGAGGTGGAGCGCCCGGGCTCCCCCGGCGGCGGGGACGGCGGTGTGGGCGACGGCGTGGGCGACGGCGTGGGCTGCTTGGGCGTGCGCTTGGGCAGCGCCGCCGTCTCGCCCGTCACCACCAGGCCGGCCGCCGCGAGCTCCCGTACGGCCAGCAGCGTGGAGTAGGCCGGACGCCCGAGGCGGCGGGCCAGCTCGACCGGCGTGGCGGTGGAGTCCGCGGAGAGCAGCAGCTCCCACTGCAGCCGGGTGAGCAGCGCGTGGGTGCCGGGGATCCGCCGCAGGGGCGTCACCGGCCGCGCGTCCAGCTCGGCCGACGGCCAGGCCCGCTCCAGCCGGGCCCGGCGCCTGGCACACTCGCGCAGCAGCCCCGGCACGTCGAAGAACCAGTGGACGCCGAGCCAGTGCGCGTCGCTCTCTCTGAACCTGGTCCGCACCGTCCTCGACGTGAGCAGGAAGAACGCCGCGTCGAGCGTGGCGGACAGCATGGAGAACTCCAGCTCGCCCCGGCTCAGCACTCCTCTTTCCACGAGCAGGGCGCCGCCGTCGCCCCCGGCACCGGCCTCCTGCCGCGCGTGCCGCATCCCGTTCGCGCTGATCCGGCCCGACGCGCCGAGCAACTCCTCCACTCCGGGCGTGGCCGCGCACTCCACGTACGACACCCGGCCGCGGACGTAGTAGACCGTGCCCTCCTTGCCCACCCGCAGTGAGCCGGTGGCCCCGTCCTGGGCGAGGCCGGTGAGCACGGCGTCGAGAGTCGGCGGGGCCACTGGTCAGGCTTCCATCAGGAGGCGACCAGCTGGTCCGTGATCGTGCGCAGCCGCCGTCGTGCCAGGGCGAGGTTCGATCGCTCCACGTCCAGGCGAACGCACAGCAGCAGCGGGCCGTCGAACATCATCTCCATGGGCCGCACCAGGTGGTAGGCCGAGCCCGTGGTGACGATCACGTCCTCGATCCGGAAACCCGTCTCCTGGGAGGCCATCGCGATCCCGTCGAGCGTGGCGCGGTAGGCCTCGCTGAGCCCCGCGGCCGCCCTTCCGGGATCGGCGATCCCCTTTCCCGCGACGGCCATGCCGCTGGTGTGGTCCACGAGAATGGCGCCGAGCGCGCCCGGGATCGACATGGCCTCGGTGAGGCAGTCCTCTATCCCGATCAACTCGTAACTCCTCGCCTCGCCGGTACAGCGCGGCCAACACTAGAGGAGCAGGTGAACGAGTCGCCCAAGCCGGAAACGGCCGGGATAAACGGATTAGTCCCGAAGAATAAGAATTCTTCTTCCCGGAATGGTAATCCCGGTTTTCATGAAATTTCCTCGTATCATGGGAGGCGTGGAACGGATTCTCGTCAGCGCCTGCCTGCTCGGCAGCCGGGTGCGGTACGACGGAGGGGCCAAGACCAGCGACGACGACCTGCTGGCCCGCTGGCGCGCGGAGGGACGGCTGGTGCCGTTCTGCCCCGAGGTCGAGGGCGGGTTGCCCGTTCCCCGGCCGCCCGCCGAGATCGAGGGCGGCGCGGGCGGCGCGGCCGTCCTCGCGGGCGCGGCCCGGATCCTGACGCCGGAGGGCGACGACGTGACCGCCGCGTTCCTGTCCGGAGCGCAGCAGGCCCTCGCCGTCGCCCGGTCCTTCGGCGCACGGGTCGCGATCCTCAAGGAGGGCAGCCCGTCGTGCGGGTCGCTGCGGATCTACGACGGCAGCCACCGGGGCAGGACCACCCCCGGGCAGGGCGTGACGACGGCGCTGCTGGAACTGAACGGCGTCCGCGTCTTCGGCGAGGACCGGATCCCGGAGGCCGCCGCCTACCTGGAGAGCCTCCTCACGGAGACAGCGGATCCGAGGTGACGATGACCGCGTTCTCGTCGGGCTTGTGCACAAGGACGTTTTCCACGTAGGACCGCACCGCCGCCTCCAGGCCGACGTCCTTGCCCGCGGCCTCCGACATGTACCAGCGGTGGTCGAGCACCTCGTGGAAGAGCTGTGCCGGCTCCAGCTTGCGCCGCAGGTCGCCCGGGATCGCGTTCACCACCGGCTGGAACACCTCGGCCAGCCAGCGGTGGGCCACGATCGCCTCGTCCTCGTGCCGAAGCCCGGTGGACACCCGGAACGAGTCGAGGTCGTTGAGCAGCCGCCTGGCCTGGTTCTCCTCCACGTCGAGGCCGGTCAGGCGCAGCAGGCGGCGCTGGTGGTGCCCGGCGTCCACGACCTTCGGCCGGACGATCAGGCGGGAGGTGCCGGCCTTGCGGCGCACCATCATCTCGGCCACGTCGAAGCCGAGGGAGTTGAGGCGCCGCACCCGCTGGTCCACGCGGTGCCAGTCGACCTCCTCGATGATCTCGTCCTCGGTCAGCTCGTCCCACAGCCGGTGGTAGCGCTCGACGAGCTGCTCGGCGAAGGCCAGCGGGTCGATGGTCGGGTGGAGCAGCCCGCCCGCCTCCAGGTCGAGCATCTCGCCGTAGATGTTGACGTGCGCCACGTCGATGTCGTGGGCCCGCTGGCCCTCGCTGATCGCGGGGTGGAGCTCCCCGGTCTCGGCGTCCACCAGGTAGGCCGCGAACGCCCCGGCGTCCCGGCGGAACAGCGTGTTCGACAGCGAGCAGTCGCCCCAGTAGAAGCCGGTCAGGTGGAGCCGTACGAGCAGGACCGCGAGCGCGTCGAGCAGGCGGATCAGCGTGTCGGGCCGCACCGAGCCCGACAGCACGGCCCGGTACGGCAACGAGAACTGCAGGTGCCGCGTGATCAGGGCGGAATCCAGTTCGGAGCCGTCCGGGGCCGTCCTGCCGGTGACGATGGCGACCGGCTCCACGGCGGGGGCGTCGTGCCGCGCCAGGTCCCACAGCAGCTGATACTCCCGCTTGGCATACCTGGTGCTGATCTCCTTGATCGCGTACACCCGGCCGCTGAGCCGGGCGAAGCGCACCACGTGGCGGGAGATGCCGCGGGGCAGCGTCACCAGGTGGTGGACGGGCCACTCTTCGAGGGGGACGTCCCACGGCAGGCGGATCAGGTCGGGGTCGCTGGGGGCGCCGGTGATCTGCAGGGGCACCAATCGCTCCTTATCTGGGGGCTTCCACCCAAGTGTCGCGGATAGAGTCGGGCGCTATGACGCTGGTGGACGAGTTCATCGACTGGTACCTGGCCGAGAACCCGGTCAGGGCGGCCCTCCTGGGGGCCGACGGATACGACCGCACCCTGGGTGATCTCAGCGCGACCGCCTTCACGGCGCGGGAGCGGGCGGCCGAGGAGTGGCTGCGAAAGCTGTCGGAGTCGACGCCCGAGAGTCCCGAGGACGAGATCGACAGAGACCTGGTCGCCGCCCAGCTGCGCGGGCAGATCGCGCTGGCCCGCTGGCCGGAGTGGCGGCGCGAACCGGCCGCCTACCTCGGGGTGATCTTCGGGTCGATGTTCACGCCGTTCCAGCAGCGCCTCAAGTCGGAGGCCGAGCTGGTCGACGCCGCCGTCGCGCGGCTGGCCGAGGTGCCCGCCGTGCTCGCCGCCTGCCAGGCCAACCTGGACCCCGATCTCGCCGCCGACCTGCTCGTCAAGCGCGGCCTCGACCAGGCCCGTACGGGACGCCGCTTCCTGACCGAGACGCTGCCGGCGCTGGTCGGCGACCCGGACCTGCGGGCACGGCTGGCCCGGGCCGCCGAGCCCGCCGCCGACGCGTTCGACGGGCTGGTCCGCTTCCTCGAGGGCTTCGAGGCCCGGGGCACCTGGCGGATGGGCGAGGAGCTCTACTCCGCGCTGCTGCGCGAGCAGGAGATGCTCGGGTATGGCGCCGCCGAGCTGCACGAGAAGGGCCGTCAGGCCTGGGCCGAGCTGGACACGCGGATGACGGAGGTCGCCGCGCGCCTCGGCTCCGGCAGCTGGCGTGAGGCGATGGAGTCGCTCATGGACGACCACCCGCCGACCCTGGAGGCCATGCGCGCCGAGTACGAGGCCGAGACGCTGCGGGCGCGAGAGTTCGTCCGCGAGCGCGGACTGGTGACCTTCCCCGAGGGGGAGGTGTGCCGGGTCGAGCCCTCGCCGGAGTTCCAGCGGCCCGTCATCGCCGTGGCCAGCTACCTCGCCCCGCCGCCGCTGTCGTCCTCACGCGACGGGGTGTTCTTCGTGCCGTACACGCCGGACGGCTTCACCGAGGAGCAGGTGCGGCAGCGGCTGCGGACCAACTCGCGCCCGCAGATGCCCTCGATCAGCGTGCACGAGGCGTACCCCGGGCACCACTGGCACCTGTCCTGGATGGCCGGCAACCCGCACCGCGCCCGCAAGATCTTCCGTACGCCCTACTTCGTGGAGGGCTGGGGGCTCTACGTCGAGAAGCTCATGCACGAGCAGGGCTACTTCGACACACCGGAGACCGAGCTCGCCCACCTCGACTGCCGCATCTGGCGGGCCGCCCGGATCGTGGTGGACACCGCGCTGCACTGCGACGACATGACGATCGAGCAGGCGGAGGAGTTCCTGACCACGAAGGCGTCGCTGTCGCCGGGCACCGCCGCCGGGGAGGTCAGCCGCTACTGCGCCTGGCCCACGCAGGCGCCCTCCTACCTGACGGGCGCCCTGGAGATCGAGCGCATCAGGGCGGACTACACGGGCGATCTGCGGACCTTCCACGACACGATCGCGGGCTCGGGCGGGCTCCCGCTCGGCCTCGCCAGGAAAGTGGTCCTCGGTTAGCCGCTGAAGGCGCGTTCGATGACGGCGGTGAGCTGGTCCTCGGTGAGCACCGTGGGCCGGCCCACGCCGAGGGCGCGGACGTAGACCTCGCACAGCCACTCCAGCAGGCGCGTCGCCTCGAACGCCTGCTCCAGGCCGCCGCCGATCGTCACCGCGCCGTGGCTGGCCATCAGAGCGGCCTGCCTGCCCTCGATCGCGGCGATGACATTGCGGGCCAGCTCCGGCGTGCCGTACGTCGCGTAGGGCGCCACCCGGACGGCGCCACCGAGCAGCAGGGCGTTGTAGTGGATCGGCGGCAACTCGGTCATCGTCGAGGCGACCACGGTCGCGAAGACCGAGTGGGTGTGCACCACCGCCCGGGCTCCGGTCGCCGCGTACAGCGCGAGATGCATCGGCGTCTCCGAGGAGGGCTTGCGCTCCCCGTCCACGACCCGCCCTTCGAGGTCGACCACCGGGCAGTCCTCCGGGCGCAGCCGGTCGAGCGCCACGCCCGAGGGCGTGACGACGACCAGATCGCCCTCCCGGGCGCTCAGGTTGCCCGAGGTCCCGATCACCAGGCCGAGGGCCGCCGCCCGCCGGCCGTACTCGCACAGCTCACGCCGCAGCTCGTCCACCCGCTCGTCCACCTGCTCGTTCACGCGGGCGAATCTACACAATCGGCCGTGTTTCGTGATGTCCTGATTCCATGTACGAGGCTTCCGAGTGGCGCCGCGAGGGAGACACGATCCGCAGGACCGTGGTCGCCCGAGACTTCCGTACGGCCATCGCGATCGTGAACGACATCGCCGAGCAGGCCGAGGCCCTGAACCACCACCCCGACATCGACATCCGATGGCGCACCCTCCACCTGGCGTTGACCACCCACGATGCGGGCGGCCTGACCGACCTCGACTACAAGCTCGCCGCCCGCATCGACGCCATCGTGGCCGACCACGAGGCCGGATCCTCCTAGAGCGCGTTCAGTGCGGCGACGAGTTGTTCCTCCTCGCGCGCGAAGTGGGCCTCCAGCTCGGCCGACAGGCGCGTGAGCCTGGCCTTGAGGGCGGCGGGGTCGCCGGAGCCCGTCTCACCGACCGCCGCACGCACGTCCTCCCTGATCCGGGCCAGGCGCACATGCTCTTCGCGCAGGCGGTCGAGGGTCGGGGCCAGTCCCGGGAAGGCCCGCTCCAGCAGGGGGAAGCCCCGCTCGTTCTCGTTGACGTGGTGTTCGTGAAAGGCCGTGCAGAAGGACAGGCAGCGCTCCCGCAGCGCCCCCTCCAGTCCACGACCCGGCAGGTCCACCTGCGTGCCCGTGGCGAGCCCGTCCTCGACCGCGGCCAGCAGGGCGGCCATTTCCGCCCGCAGACCGTCGTGGATCCGCACCAGTTCGTCGCCGAGGGCCCGGGCGCGTTCGTGATCTCGCCGGTAGAGGGCGACGACGGGGATGACGCGGGAGGTGCGTGCCTGGTAGTCGGCGAAGACCGGGGCCAGCTCGGCTTGGCGGGCGTACAAGCGGTCGCGCTCCTCGCCCGTCAGCGGTACGGCCGTGGCGGTGAACGTGTCGATCGCCGTCCCGTCGCCCGCCTCGACGGTCACCGTGGGATTGGCCAGCAGATTGTGATACCAGTCCGGGTGGCGTGGCGCGCCCGCGTAGGAGGCGAAGACGAGGATCCTGTCCCCGTCACGCAGGCAGGCGACCGGGTTCGTCCGGGGGGAGCCTGTTCTGGCGCCGGTGGTCGTCAGCAGGATCAGCGGTGTCCCCTCGAACGGTCCGCCGACCGTGCCGCCGTTCGCCCGGAACTCTTCGATGATCTTGTCGTTCCATTCGGACATGCGACGATGGCTCCTGAGCCTCAGATGTATTTGCTTTGATAGCAAAGCTATTTTGGAGATCAATATATGTCAACGGATGAGGGGCTGAGCCTGGACGAGGGGGTCCGAACCCTCCTGCTGCTGATGCCGCGTCTGGTGGGCCGCGCCAAGCGCACGCCGGTCCCCGAGTCGCTCCGGACGCTCGACCTGGCGCCTCGGCACCTGTCGCTGCTGTCCTATCTGCTGTTCGACGGTCCGCTCACGGTGAACGAACTCGCGGCCCGACTGGAGGTCGCCCCGGCCACCGTGAGCCTGATGGTGGGCGACCTCAGCCGCAAGGGCGTCGTGGACCGGCGTGAGGACGACGCGGACCGCCGCCGCACGATCGTGAGCATCGCCGAGGCCAGCAGGGAGGCGGTCGACGCGTGGCTCGCCCGTGGCGCCCGCGCCTGGCGCAGCGCCCTGGAGCCGCTGACCAGTGAGCAGCGGGGGATGTTCGTCGAGACGCTCCGTGCGTACGAGCGAGCCGTCACCGCTGACGCTGAGTGACCGGTCTGGTTCCTGTCCCGCCTGTGATCCCAGGATATCGGCTGGCGAGCTTGCCGCCTGCTCACGGAGCGTGAAAGAGTTCACACAGGTTTTCGAATTACCTGAGGGGGTGCAATGGATCTGTTCGAGTCGGATCCCGATCACCCTTGTCATTCGAATAGCTCTGATAACTCTCTCGGCTGGTGGGACCGGTGGACTTCCGGTTCGCCGTCGTGGTCGTCCGAGAGCTCAGCCGCCCGCGAGCACTTTCCGATCGTCGACCCCGAGGCGCGGCAGGACGCGAACCAGGACACCAACGGTGGCGCGCCCGGTGGCCCGAGCGCTGACAGCGCCGGTCGAGAGCGGGCCCGGTCGTCGTGGGTGTTGGTGGGTTCTCTGCGTGAGTCGGCGCAGGAGCTGGCGCTGGCGCCGTTGCCGGACGATGTGGATATCTGTCTGGCCGAGGCGGAGGAGTTGATGGTCGCGCGGGATCGGATCACGTGTGCTCTTGCTGAGCGGGTGGGGCGGGTGCATCGGGCGGGGCAGGCCAAGCGGCATGGGCATGCTTCCACCCGTAGTTGGTTGCGCAGCGCCGGGGGGATGAGTGTGGCGGGTGCGGGCCGGCTGCTGACCGTGGCGGTGGAGCTGGCTCGTCTGCCGCGGGTGCGTGCGGCGTTCGCCGAGGGAAGCTTGGCGGCGGGGGTGGTGGAGGCGATCTGCACCGCCACCGCCCGGTTGAATGACGAGCAGGCCGGGGTGGCTGAGCCGATTTTGCTGGAGCTGGCGGGCAAGGCGGGTGCGGCGGAGGTGGCCAAGGCCGGGCGTTACCTGCGTGCGGTGCTCGACCCTGATGGGGAGGAGCGCGATGAGCAGGCCGATTACGGGCGGCGGTTCCTGCGGGTGCGCCCTGCCCGGGGCGGGGGGTTGGAGGGGGAGTTTTATCTGCCGCGGGAGGCGGCCGCCCGGTTGCGGGCCCTGCTGGACGCCTACGCCAAACCCCGTGCGGAGGGTGATGACCGCCCGCCGAGCGTGCGTAACGCCGATGCGTTCATCGCGTTGCTGGAGCAGGAGATCGCGACCGAGCTTTTGGTCCTGGTCAACGCCGAATCCCTCCCCACCGACCCCGAACCCGAGCACCCCGGCCATGCCGCCGACCCCGGTACTGCAGAGGCAGAGGCAGGGGCGGAGGTCGGTGTAACCGCGGGTGCCGGTGCCGAGAGTGCCGACCGTGCCACCACCGCCCCTCGCGATGAGGAGTCTCACGACCCCGGAGTTGGCGGGCGCGGATCCCGTGAGGAGCGGACCCGTGAGCGGCAGGCCAGTGAGTGCGGGCCGCGCGACGCCGCGAGCACCGCCGCTGCCGAGGACGACGACACCGCGCAGGCCACGGGCGGAGACTGCGATCGTGGTGCGGTCCAGGCTGGATCCATGCACGCCAGGCGGGCATCAGCATGGCCCGTACACGGCGGTAGCGCGCACGCGGGCACAGCGCCTCCGCACACAGCCCCTCCGCACAGAGCCCCTCCGACCGCAGCGCCTCCGACCCCAGCACAGCAGAATCCTCCTCCCGAAGACTCACCCGGACATCACACCCACGCCGGGCATCGGCCTGCGGGGGACTGCCGGCATGCGCAGGCCACGCCTGGAGGTCACGGCCACAGGCAGCAGGGGCACGGCGAGGGCGGACGCGGATGCGGCCGCAACGCGCGGTGCTCGTCCGCAACACCAGGGACGCCGAGACCGGAGCCGGAGACACCACCGGGGAGGCCACCGGGGAGACCACCGGGAACAGCGCCAGGGACGCCACCGGGGAGACCACCGGGAACAGCGCCAGGGACGCCACCGGGAAGACCACCGGGAACAGACCCGAAGACGCCACCAGGGAGACCATCGGGGAGGCCGCCGGGAACAGCGCCAGGGACGCCACCGGGAGCGTCACCGGGGGTGCTGCCGGGGGCGTTGCTGGGGGCGGCGCCGGGGTTGTTGCTGGCGACCGGGCAGATGCTGCCCGTCTCCAGCGTGCATCGCCTTGCCCGCACCTCCACCCTGGTGCGCCTGGTGATGGACGCCGACGGGCAGGTGCTCGACATGGGCCGCAAGGTCCGCCTGGCCACCCCCGCCCAACGCCGGGCCGTCTTCGCCCGCTACGCCACCTGCTGGATCGACGGCTGCCCCCTCCCGGCCACCATGTGCCAGATCGACCACGCCGACAACTGGAGCACCGGCGGCCTGACCGACCTGAAACTCCTCGGACCCGCCTGCCAGTTCCACAACCGCGACCGCTACCGCCACCCCGACCGCTACACCCGACGCAAACTCGGCACCGACCGCTGGGCCTTCACCTACCACCCCCTCGCACGAGCCCGGCGGCTACGGGAATGACGACCAGGACGACGGGGAGGGGCAGCTAGTGCACTGTGCACAAGGCTCACCGGGGTGGAGGGAGCGGAGCGGGCTTCGCGAGGACCGGAGGTTCCTTCCGGCGCAGTGACCGACTCGGCCAACGGTGGTCCGATGGTCCGACTTGGCCAACGGTGGTTCGACTTGGCCAACGGTGGTTCGACTCGGCCAACGGTGGTCCGGCTCGGCCAACGGCGGTTCGGCTCGGCCAAGGGGCGCGGACCGATCCGGCCAAGGTTCGTGAGCCCCCCGCTAGTCGAACAGCCCTGGCGGAGGGACGGGGGCGAGGACGGCGTCGCCGTCGTGGATGGGAGCGGCTCCCGCGACCAGGCGGGTGAGGTCCTCGTCCGCCAGGCATCGAGCCTGGGTGAGGCCGCCCGCCGCCTTCCTGGTGAGCGCCTCGATCGGCAGGTCGCCGGGCGAGGCCGCCAGGACGACGTTGCCGAACCTGCGCCCGCGCAGGATGCCGGGCTCGGCCAGCAGCGCGGCGTGCGGGAAGACACGGCTCACGGTGGAGGCGACCCGCTTCACGAAGGGCAGGCCCTTACCGTCCGCCACGTTGATCAGCGCGGTGCCGGAGGGGCGCAGGACGCGGGCGATCTCCGTCATGTACTGGACGGTCGCCAGTTCGACCGGCATCGTCGCGCCTGTGAACGCGTCGAGCACGAACAGGTCGGCCGAGTCGTTCCCGAGGTCCGCCGTCGCCGCGCGGCCGTCCACCACCCGGACCTTCAGCCGGGGCACCGACTTGAGGTTGAGCTGGTCGCGTACGAGCTGGACCAGCCCGGCGTCCGGTTCAACGACGATGTGCCGGGAGCCGGGCCGCCGCGCGGAGATGTAGCGCGGGATCGTGCAGGCCCCGCCACCGATGTGGACGGCGTCGAGTGGGCCTTCGGGCAGGCAGTCGATCACGCTGGCCATGAGCTGCGTGTACGAGAAGTCCAGATAGGTGGGATCGGTCAGATCCACGTACGACTGGGGGACGCCATCCCTGATGAGCATCCACCCGTCCGGCCGGTCGAGGTCGTGCAGGAGCTCCACCTCGCCGAAGGTCACCGGATAGCGGCCTGGCAACGGTTCTCTGCTCCTTGCCACCTATGGCTCCTTTCACGTGATATGAGAACCGTATGCGGAACAGGGCCCTGCTCGCCCTCGTCATGGTCGCCGCGGCCATCTTCGTCTTCGGCGTTGCCGGACTCATTGTGTCCGGTAGGCAGGAGCCGATCTCGGACTTCGTCGCCGCGCCGCGGGGGACGCCCGCACCCGCCGGCCCGCAGACGCTCCAACTCCGCCCCGAGCCGTCTTCCGAGCCGTCTCCCGTGAGCTCCCCGGAGGGCTCTCCGGACGAGACGGCCGCCGCCTATTTCCAGGCCTGGGTCAAGAGCGACTACGACGCCATGCGCGAGCTGGTCGACGATGCTCCGGACGACTTCGCGGACCAGCATCGCGAGTTCGAGGACGCCGCCCTCTCCAAGTCGCTGCGGATCACGGTCGGCAACCTCGTACGCACCGGGGACGATACGGCAGAGGTCCCCTTCACGCAGGAGCGCGACGAGCAGGACGCCGGCACCTGGCGCTTCGACTCCAGCCTGCACCTGGCCGTACGGGACCTCACGTGGAAGGTCGTCTGGACGCCGTCCGTCCTGCATCCGGAGATCCAGCCCGGCGGCAGTCTCGTCAGGACCGAGCCGGAGGCCGGGCCGCTGCGGCCGGTGACGAGGGGAGGGCGGGAGTTCCCGCAGAACTCGGGCGCCGAGGCGTACCTCGACAACCTGATCAACCAGGGGGTGGCGCCCACGGCCGGCGTGGCCGTGGGATGGGCGCTGCAGATCGACAATCCGGGCATGCCGGCGAAGACCGTCCTGTCTTACAAGCCCGAGAAGCAGCCGGTCGGCGTACGGACCACCATCGACTATGCGGTGCAGACCGCGGCGGCCCGGGCGCTCGACGGCGTGCAGCGGGCCGCCATCGTGGCCGTACGGCCGTCCACTGGGGAGATCCTCGCAGTCGCCGACCGGCTGGGCGGCCGGGCGGCGTTCGAGCGCAAGTACGCCCCCGGCTCGACGTTCAAGACGGTCACGGCGGCGGCCCTGCTCAACAACGGGCTGTCCCCCGACAGTGCGGTGGAGTGCCCGGCGGCCTACCAGATCCCCTTCCACCGGTCGATCCCCAACTACCACAACGAGGACCACGGGTCGGTCACACTGCGTCAGGCGTTCGCCCTGTCTTGCAACACCACGTTCGCCCGGCTGACGATCGAGCGGCTGAACGGTGACACGCTGGTCGACCAGGCCAGGGCGTTCGGCTTCGGCGTACAGGGGGAGAGCGCCGGCACGAGCACGTGCGGCAGCCTGCGGCGGCCGGAGAACCCGGACGCGCTCGCCGAGGACTCCTTCGGGCAGGGCACGGTCGAGGCGACTCCGCTGTGCATGGCGCTGGTCGCCGCCGCCGTGGAGAGCGGCGAGTGGCGGCCGGCCCGCCCGCTGGCGGACGAGGCGCCGCAGGGGGAGTTGCCGCAGAGCGTGCCACTGCCGTCCAACGTGGCGGAGGGACTTCGCTCGCTGATGAGCGCGGTCACGGTCGACGGGACCGCCGCCGGTTCGGAGCTGCCCCAGGGGGTCGCGGGAAAGACCGGCACCGCCGAGGACTGGCAGGGCGGTCAGGACCACGCCTGGTTCATCGGCTACCGGGGCGACCTCGCCTTCGCCGTGTTCGTCGAGCACGGCGGCACCGGCCGCGGCGCCGCCGTCCCCGTCGCCGCCCGCTTCCTGAAAGCCCTTTAGGACCCTCAGACGCCGGGCCAGGCGAACCGGTGCGTGTGGATCCCGAAGTAGGTGAACGCCTCGGCCCTGGTGACGCCCGGCACCCGCTTGACGTGGTCGTTGAGCACGCTGAGCAGCTCGGCCGGCTCCCGGCACACCACCTCGGCGAACAGGTCGAACGAGCCCGCCGTGAGCACCACGTAGATCACACCGGACAGCTCGCTGATCCGGTCGGCGACCTCGTGCACGTCGCTGTCGACGCGGACGCCGATCAGCGCCATGACCGGCAGGCCCAGCGCCATCGGGTCGGTGACCCCGACGATCTGCACGACGCCCTCGTCGCGCAGCCGCTGCACCCGTTGCCGTACGGCGGGAGCCGACAGGCCGGTGGCCTCGGCGAGCGCGGTGTAGGAGGCCCGGCCGTCCCGTTGTAGCTCGCGCAGCAGGACCCGGTCGACCTCGTCGGGGGTCATGAGACCAGTTCCGCCACGGCCGCGGCGAACACCTCGTGGTGCAGGTCCACGTCGCCCTCGGTGGTGGCGGGGGACATCAGCGCCATGTTGTGGAACGGCGTGAGCAGCACGCCCCGGTTGGCCAGGTAGACGTGCAGGTAGTCGTCCAGGTCGGCGTCGCCGGCCGCGTTCGACTCGCCGCCGTTGCGGGGGGCCGGGCTGGTGAAGCGATACTCGGCGCGCGCCCCGAGCTGCGTGACCGACCACGGCAGGCCGTGCGTGTCGATCACTTCCTGGACGCCCTTGGTGAAGCGGGTCGCCAGTTCGGTCATGGCGGTGAACGCGTCGTCGGTGAGCACGTGCTCCAGCGTGGCGCGCATCGCGGCGACCGACAGGGCGTTGCCGGCCAGCGTGCCGCCGACACCGCCCATGTCGACCAGGTCGAGCCCGTCCATCGCCTCGATGCGCGCGGCGACCTCGGCGGACAGGCCGTAACCGCCGCTCGGGATGCCGCCGCCGATCGCCTTGCCGATCGTCACGATGTCGGGCTGCAGGTCCCACGCCTTCGTGCAGCCGCCCGGGCCCGCCGAGAAGGTGTGCGTCTCGTCGTTGATCAGCAGGCTGCCGTACTGGCGGGTCAGCTCCCTGACGCCCTCCAGATAGCCCGGTTCGGGCAGCACGATCCCGATGTTGGTGAGGGCGGGCTCCATGAGGACCGCCGCGACGTCGCCGTACGCCAGTTCGCGCTCCAGCGAGGGCAGGTCGTTGAACTCCACGACGCGCGAGGTGACGGTGGGGTCGACCGGCGCGCCGACGTTGCCTTCGCGGGACACCTGCCGGCCGTCCGGGCCGACCACGATCAGCACCTCGTCCACGCTGCCGTGGTAGCAGTAGCTGTTCACGAGGATCTTGGGCCTGCCGGTGATCGCCCTGGCCAGCCGGATCGCCCACCGGTTGGCGTCCGTGGCCGTGAGCGAGAAGCTCCAGTAAGGCACGCCGAACCGGCGGCCGAGCTCGGCGCCGACCCAGGCGGCGTCCTCGGTCGGCATCATCACCGTGGCGCCGCCCCGGCGGCCGAACCTGTCGGCCACGGCGTCCACGGTCGCCTGAGGGGAGTGCCCGGCCATCGCGCCGGTGTCGCCGAGGCAGAGGTCGACGTACTCGTGGCCGTCCAGGTCGGTGACGCGGGCGCCGCGGGCCTCGGCCAGGTAGAGCGGGAAGCCCGCGGCCGTCTTGTTCATCCACGTCATCGGCACGCCGCCGAACAGGTGGCCTCTCGCCTGCTCGTACGCGGCGGCCGAGCGCGGGTTGCGCCCCCGGAACGCGTCGCGCTCGCGGTCGAGCAGCCGGGCCAGGCGAGTACGGTCGATCATCATCCCTGCCTCAGAAAAGATCGCTGGAATCCGTGCAGAACTACGGAATCTGAAGCAAAGGTACACAAGTGCTTCCGAATCGTCATCCCATGGCCGCGAGTGTCCGCCGCAGTCCCTCCACGATCGCGGCCAGTCCGACCTCGAAGGACAGGTCCGCCGGCGGGCGTCCGCTGGTGGTCGCGGCGTCGTCGCGGGCGCGCACCGTGGCCGCGAAGACGGGGACCTGCGCGGCCAGCGGCCCGGCGTCGAACATGTCGGGCGGCGCCACCAGGTCGAGCGCCGAACCGAGGATGAACGACTCCACGGCCACCATCACGGGGATGACCGTCGCCTCGGGCCAGCCGCCGCGCCGCAGGCCGGTGACGACCTCCTCGTACATCCGCAGCGTGCGCAGGGCTCCGGTGATCGGCAGCGTGGCCAGCAGCGAGATCGCGGGCGGGTGCGCGGCGAACGCGTCGCGGTAGCCGTGGGCCCACCGCACCAGCGCCTCGTCCCAGGGCAACTCGGCGAACATCGAGGCGTCGATGGCGTCGGAGACGATCTCGCGGACCGCCGCCAGGATGTCGTCCTTGCCGCTCACGTGGTTGTAGAGCGAGGACGGCCGCACGCCCAGCCGTTCGGCGAGGGCGGCCATGGAGAAACCCTCGGCTCCGGCGTCGTCGATGAGGGCCAGCGCGGCCCGCGCGATGGCCTCCCTGCTCAACACCGGCTTCACCGGCCGTCCCACTCGCCGCCGCATTCGGCCCGCAGCCCCCTTCCGCTTTGCCCGCCGACAACCTATCCTCATCCCACTAAACGAACGCCATTCGATTTATCGGGACGCCCATGTCGTGCATCCTGTTTCACAACGGCGCTGTCTGGACGGGCACCGGCACGATCACCGACGCTCTGTCCGTACGGGACGGCCGGATCGAAGCACTCGGAGCCGCCGCCCTGGCGGGAACCCATGACGAGCGTGTCGACCTACGCGGCGGAATGCTCTTACCGGCCTTCGGCGACGGCCACTGTCATCCCGACCACGCCGGGTTCGAGGCGTTGGGCCCGCAGGTCAGAGGGTTGAGCACGGTCGAGGAGATCGTCGAGGAGGTCCGCCGCCACGCCGACGCGCATCCCGGCGACGGGTGGATCGTCGGGGGCGGTTATGACGCCACGATCGTCCCCGACGGCCTGTTCGACGCCCGATGGCTGGACGAGGCGGTGCCCGACCGGCCGGTCGCGCTGCGGGCCTGGGACTACCACACGTTGTGGTGCAACTCCGAGGCCATGCGCCGGGCCGGCCTGGACGCCTCGACGTCCGACACGCCCCGCGGCCGGTTCGCCCGCCGCCCGGACGGCGAGCTGCTCGGAACCATGATCGAGTGGGACGCGGTGGACGCCGTCCTCGCCGCCGCTCCCGCCCGCACCACCGAGGGCCTCGTCACCGCGCTCGCCGCCGCCACCCAGGCGTACGCGGCGGCCGGGGTCACCTGGATCCAGGACGCGTGGGTGGAGCACGGCACGGTCGACGCCTACCTGGAGGCGGCCCGCCGCGGGCTGCTGGCCACCCGGGTCAACCTCGCCTTCCGTGCCGATCCGGTGCGATGGCGCGAGCAGCTCGCCGAGTTCGCCGCCGACCGCGAGCGGGTGCGAACGCTCGGGGACGACAGGCTGACGGCCAACACGGTGAAGTTCTTCGTGGACGGCATCCTGGAGAACCGCACGGCGTCGCTGCTCGCGCCGTACAGCGACGATCCCTGCACCCGCGGCATGCCCGTCTGGCCGTACGGCGAGCTGCTGGAGGCCCTGACGGCGGTGGACGCGATGGGCCTGCAGGCGCACCTGCACGCGATCGGCGACGCGGGCATCCGCACCGCGCTGGACGCGATCGAGCACGTGACGCGGGTGAACGGCCCGCGCGACCGCAGGCCGGTGATCGCCCACGTGCAAGTGCTCGCGGAGGAGGACCTGCCCCGGTTCGCCCGGCTCGGCGTGATCGCCAACCTCCAGCCCCTGTGGGCGCGCACCGATCCCCCGATGACGAAGCTGACCTTCCCCAGGATCGGGCCGGATCGGGCCCGGCGGCAGTACCTCA
Source organism: Microbispora sitophila (assembly GCF_014892245.1). NCBI lineage: Bacteria > Bacillati > Actinomycetota > Actinomycetes > Streptosporangiales > Streptosporangiaceae > Microbispora > Microbispora sitophila. The sequence continues at coordinate 450,854 of NZ_JADBGC010000001.1, forward strand.
TCGGCTCGCTGCTGCGCTCCGGGGTGCACGTATCCTTCGGCAGCGACTGGCCGGTGAGCGACCACCGCCCCCTGGCCGGGCTGCCGGTCGCGGTGACGCGGGAGAACGCCGAGCGTGAGCCGTCCGGCGGCTGGCTGCCCGAGGAGCGCATCGGCATCGAGGAGGCGCTGTCGGCGTACACCGCGGGGGTCGCCCACCAGGCGTTCGCCGAGGAGGAGCGCGGCACCCTGGCCCCCGGAAAGGTGGCCGACCTGGTCTGGCTGGACGGCGACGTCCGGCGGCTGGACCCTCATGACATCGCGGAGACGACGACCGTCCTCGGCACATGGGCGGCCGGCGTGAGAACCTTCCTCCCAGCCAACAGGAGTGGCGTATGACCGAACCCGCCGGACTGAAGCGCGTCCTCGGCGTCCCCGGACTGACCTTGTTCGGGCTGACCTACCTCGCCCCGGTCGCCGTCTTCACCACCTATGGCGCCGTCACCCAGGTCACCGAGGGCCACCTGCCGGCGGCCTACGTGGTCGCCCTCGTGGTCATGCTGTTCACGGCGTTCAGCTACGGCAGGATGGCCAGGGCGTACCCCACCGCCGGGTCCGCCTACACCTACACCCAGCAGACCTTCGGCGGCCACATCGGCTTCATGACCGGGTGGACGCTGATGCTGGATTACCTGTTCCTTCCGATGATCAACTTCCTGCTCATCGGGATCTACCTCAACAGCCAGTTCCCCGAGGTGCCCCAGTGGATCTTCACGCTGGCGGCGCTGCTGCTGGTGCTCGTGCTCAACGTCGTGGGCATCACGGTGATGAACAGGGTCAACGTCCTGGTCGTCGGGCTGTCGGTGGTGCTGATCGTGGTGTTCGCCGCGCTGTCGCTGAAGCACCTGGCCGGTCACCCCGCGCCGTCGCCCTTCGCCCCCTTCACTCCGGGCTCGGGCGTGTTCGCGGGCGCGGCGATCCTGGCGCTGAGCTTTCTCGGGTTCGACGCCGTCTCGACCCTGTCGGAGGAGGCGAGGGAGCCCCGCCGGACGATCCCCCGCGCCATCGTGCTCACCACGCTCATCGGCGGCCTGCTGTTCGTCCTGGTCGCGTGGATGGGCAGCCTCGTCCACCCCGGATACGACGACTTCGCCAACGCGGACACGGCGGGTGTGGACATCATGTCCGCGCTCGGCGGCGCCGCGTTCGAGACCATCTTCGTCGGGATCTACGTGGTCGGCGCCTTCGGGTCGGCCATGACCACCCAGGCGAGCGTCTCGCGCATCCTCTACTCGATGGGGCGTGACGGCGTGCTGCCCCGCGCGGCCTTCGCCCGGCTGCACCCGCGCTTCCGCACCCCGATCGTCGCCACGGCCGTGGTGTCGGCGGTCTCGCTCGTCGCGCTGTTCATCAGCCTGGACAACGCCGTGGTCATGGTCAACTTCGGCGCGCTCATCGCCTTCTCCATGGTCAATCTCACGGTCGTCAAGCACTACCTGCTCGACGAGGGGCGCCGCTCGGCCGCCGACCTGGTCAGGTACGGCCTGGTCCCGCTGGTGGGCTTCGCGCTGACGATCTGGCTGTGGACCAGCCTCTCGGGTGTCACGTTCACGGTCGGCCTGATCTGGATGGCGGTGGGCTTCGTCTATCTCCTCGCGCTGACGAGGATGTTCACCCGCAGGCCGCCCGTGATGAGCTTCTCGGACGCGGAACCTACCCTTGCGGCCTGAAAAATGTCCTCTTCAGGTGCTATCTGAGCGGAAACCCTTCACATAGACGGCCAGATGTGGGGGAATCATCTCGTTTCCCAGTATGACGCGGAGGCGAAATGGACCCCACCACCGTGCACGACGCCCTCGCACGGCACCTGCTCGTCGACGGCTACCGTCTCGTGCTCGACCTGGACAGGAGCGCCGGCTCCTGGCTGGTCGACGCCCGGGACGGCCGGAGGTATCTCGACTTCTACACGTTCTTCGCGTCGTCGCCGCTCGGGGTGAACCCGTTCGCCGGCGACCCGGAGTTCGTCGCACTGCTCGGCCGGGTGGCCGCCAACAAGCCGGCCAACTCCGACATGTACACCGTCCACCTCGCCGAGTTCGTGGAGACGTTCCGGCGGGTGCTCGGCGACCCCGAACTGCCGCACCTGTTCTTCGTCGAGGGCGGGTCGGCGGCCGTGGAGAACGCGCTCAAGTGCGCCTTCGACTGGAAGAGCCGCTGGAATGAGGCCCACGGCCGCCACCCCGGCCTCGGCACCCGCGTCCTCCACCTCACCCGGGCCTTCCACGGCCGCGGCGGCTACACGCTCTCGCTCACCAACACCGACCCCGTCAAGACCGACAGGTTCCCCCGGTTCTGCTGGCCGCGCGTCGACGTCCCCGCCATCCACTTCGGGGACGTCGAGCGGGCGGAGGAACGGGCGCTGGCGCAGGCCAGGGAGGCGTTCGAGCGGTTCCGCCACGACATCGCCTGCTTCATCGCCGAGCCGATCCAGGGCGAGGGCGGCGACAACCACATGCGCCCCGAGTTCCTCCAGGCGATGCAGGCGCTCTGCCACGAGTACGAGGCCCTGTTCGTCGTTGACGAGGTGCAGACCGGCGTCGGCCTGACCGGCACCCCCTGGGCGTACCAGCAACTCGGCCTGGCCCCCGACATCGTGGCCTTCGCGAAGAAGGTTCAGGTCGGCGGCATCATGGCGGGCCGCAGGGTGGACCTCGTGCCCGACAACGTGTTCCGGGTCAGCGGCAGGATCAACTCCACCTGGGGCGGCGGCCTGGTCGACATGGTGCGCTCCCGCCGGATGCTGGAGATCGTCGAACGGGACGGCCTCATCCCGAGGGCGGCCATCCTGGGCGAGAAGCTGCTGGGCGCCCTCCAGGGCCTGGAGGCCGAGGGTCTGGTCGCCAACGCGCGCGGACGCGGGCTGATGTGCGCCTTCGACGTCCCCGACCCCGGCGCTCTGGTCACCCGGCTCCGGGAGGAACGCGCGATCCTGGTCCTGCGCTGCGGCGAGCGGTCCGTACGGCTACGCCCTGCCCTGTCCGTCCAGCCCGACGAGCTTGAGTACGGGCTGGACGGTCTGCGCGCCGTCCTCACCGGGGATCTGGCCGGGGGCTGACGGCGCCGCGGGCGCGGGTTCGCCGCGCCAGCGGCAGATGGCCGTCATTCTCGAGTCCACGCCCAGCTTGGCGTAGATGCGGTTGACGTGGTTCTTCACGGTCTTCTCGCTCAGGAACAGCAGCCGGGCGATCTCGCCGTTGGAGCGACCGGTCGCGATCAGCTCCATGACCTCGGTCTCCCGCTTGCTCAGCCCCATTGCGGTGCGGTCGTCGATTCTCATCCGGCCTCCGTAGAAGACGATCAGAGATCGCCGAGGCCCCCGCACGGCGGTTGTGAGGCAGCATAACCCGCAACGTCCACCTTTGGGGAAAAATGCACTGACTTGCCCGGGTCAACGCCCCCCATGGATCGTGACGGTCTCGAGGCGCGGATCGGCGGCGATCTCCGCCTCGGTGAAGCGCTCGGTGACCCACCCGCCGCGCGAGAACAGGGCCGTCTGGTCGGTGTGGTGGGGCGAAGCGGGGTTGGCGGACAGGGAGTAGGTGAGGACTGTCCGCGTGCGTGGGCCGTCGGGAGTGAGTGCGACGGCCATCATGAAGCTGGATCCGGTGTTCACCTCCGGGTAGCGTCCGTCCGTGCCCAGCGGTCCGCCCGTGCGCACCCGGTCGAAGCAGCCCTCCCCTTCCGTGCAGCCGGGAATCGGGATCGAGGAGTAGCTCTGCGCCTGTCCGGGGGTGAGCGTCAGGGGGATCCGGTTGGACGTGAAGTAGAGCACCGCGTCGGCGAGGGCCTGCCGCACGGCCGGGTCGTCGCTCTTGAGCCCGCTCGGGGTGGTCAGCGGACGCGCGGGATCGAACGGCACCCGCCAGGGGCTGAAGACCGGCTCTCCCGGCTTGGTGGGACGGCCCAGCCGGGTGAAGAACTCGCGCCACAGGATCGCGCCCTCGCCGTCCAGGGTGGCCCGCCCGTCCCACTTCTCCAGCGTCTTGCAGGCCTCGCGCACGTCCGCCCCCGGGCCCGAAGAAGAGCGGTGGGCGCGGCACAGCTTCAGCAGGTCGTCGCGCATGAGCTCGAAGGTGAGGTTGCGCTTGCCGCGCACCGTGGCCTGCAGCGTCTCGAGGGTGAAGCCGGGCGCACCGAGCCCGTCGGCCCCGGACAGCCGCTGGGCGATCATGTCGAGGCCGACCCGGGGGCGCGGCTCCAGGTCGGTGCCCGTCTCGCCGTACGCCTTCGGATAGCCGGTGAGCGGCTTCGCCGGGTTCGTCATCCAGTAGGTGTTGTTGGAGTTGGCCACGTAGTCGGCACGGATCAGCCTCGGCTGGTTGCCCGGCCCGAAGATGCCCGGCACGACGGCGTCGCCGTCCCTGCCCCACAGGCACGCGGATGTCGAGCCGTCCAGGACGTACGCGTCGAGGCCCGGAACGGGCGAGGGCTCGGCGCAGCGCTTCGCCTCGGCGTCGGTGACGTGGGGGACGACCGAGGTGTCGGCGAAGTAGGCGGTTCCGCTCGCGTCGGTGGCGAGGGTGTGGACGAACGGCATCCCCTGATGGGTCCGCTGGGCCGCCCGCAGCTCGTCGAGGCTGCCCGCCCTGGCCATCGCCAGCCACTCGTCGGCCGCCCGCAGGTTGGCGGCGTTCGCGTCGGCCAGCGCGTACGCGGCCTCGTCGGTGTGACCGACGGCGAGCACCGGGCCGTAGCGGGAGGTGCGGAGCGTGTGGCCGGAGACGGTGCCGTCCGGCAGGGTGACCTCCACCTCCTGCTCGCCCATGGGCTCCGCCCGGCCGTCCACCAGGTAGCTGTGGTCGTCCGCGAGCTTCAGCCGGTAGACGGTGAAGCGCTGGGCGTGGGAGACGGTGTGGGTCCAGGCGACCCTGGCGTTGTGGCCGATCTGGACGACCGGGGTGCCGTACAGGCTGCCGCCGGAGACGTCGAGCACGCCGGGGATGGTGAGCTGGACCTGGTAGAAGCGGCGTATCCCCTGCCAGGGGAAGTGCGGGTCGGCCAGCACCATGCCGCCGTTACCGCGCGTGGCCTGACGGCCCAGCGCCCAGGCGTTGCTGCCCGCGGCGGGCTTGGGCTCCGGTCCCTCGGCCTCGCGTTCGGCGATCCCGGTGATGGCCTCCTTGAATCGGGCGCTGCTGGACATGCGGTCGAGGTCGAGCAGGTTGTTCCACATGTCGCCGGCGGTGATCGGGCCGACCCACGCCTTGCCCCGGCACGTGGGGTCGGGCAGGTTCGCCACGCCGGTGTCCGCGAGGTAGCGGTTGTATCCGGCGACGTAGCCGTCGACCAGGCGGCGCAGCTCGTCGCTCGGGCCGACCGGCGCGGGCCGGGCCAGCAGCCGCCGTACGACGCCGGATTCGGCGACGCTCTTGTAGTAGACGTCGCTGGCGAGGTTGGCGACCGGCTTGGCCGGGTCGTCGGACTGGGCCTTCGGGCCGAAGTAGCGGGAGCGTTCGCCGCGCAGCGTCACCACCCAGGAAGCCAGCGTGCACAGGTTGTCCTGGGCGAAGGCATAGCCGTACCCGAATCCGAGGCCGCCGTAGTCCTTGGCCGTGATGTGCGGGATGCCGTACTCGGTGCGCCGGATCGTGGCCGAGTAGTCTCCGTCGGCCGCCGTCGCGGGCACGGCGGGGGCGAGTAACGCCAGCATGATCGCCGCTGTAGGCATGAGCTTCATGGGGGGCTCCTATTCGAAACGCGCGTTGTCGGGCGTGGTCATGCGCCGCAGCAGCGGCAGCGTCGTGAGGATCACCAGGAGGGAGGCGGCCAGGCCGCCGCCGAGGGAGGCGAAGTAGACGGGTCCCGGCATCGCGAACGACGCGCTTTTCATCGCGAGGGCGTCGATGAGCGGCTCGGCCACACCGAAGCCGGCGCCGGCGGCGAGCGCGGCGGCCAGCACGAGCGGCAGCGCCGACTCCAGCAGCACCACCGCGGCCAGGGTGCGCGTGGGCGTGCCGGCCAGCCGCAGCAGGGTGAACGGCTGCCTGCGCTCCACCAGCCCGCCGCCGGCCGCCACCACGAGGCCGCAGGCGCCGGCGACCAGGGTGAGCCCGACCATGGCCAGCGCGACGTTCTCCGCCCGGGTGTACAGGTCCGCCCTGACCTGGGCGATCTCGGCGAAGGTCATCGGCGCTTCGACCGTGTAGCCGGCCAGCAGGGTGCGTAACCGCTCCAGCGTCGCGGGATCGCGTGTGGTGATCATGACGGCCGCCAGGTCGAGCCCGTCGGCGGAGGCGGGCGGGCTGGCCGGGGTTGCCAGCGGAAGGAGTCTGTCGACGGTGAGGGGGTTGTCGGCGCCGACGATGCGGGCGAAATTGCCCGCCACGGCCCTGGCGCCCCTGCCGTCGATGTTCACAGGGCAGCGGCCGAGCACGGGGAAGCGGGCCAAGGCGGCGCACTCGACGACGTACGGCGCGGGCGGCGGGCCGTCGGGCCGCGGGGGGACGTCTTCCAGGTCCGCTCTGGCGTAGATCGGCAGCACGTCCACGCCCGGGCGGGCGCGCAGCCGGTCGAGCAGCTCGGTCCCCGCCCGCGGTGACAGGCCGGAGACGCCCGGCCGGGAAAACCTGGCGCCAAGGACGTCGTTGAGCGTGCCCCCGGCCACCTTCTGCTGGCCGGCGACCACCGTCGGCACGAGGGCAGCGATCGTCGTCCCGATGAACACCGCCAGTACCAGCCCGCTCACCGACCTGAAGGCGGTCTTCGGATCGGCGGCCAGGCGCCGCGCCGCCAGCAGCGTCGCCCCGCCCCGGGTCAGCCGGGCGGCCAGGCGTGCGGCGACCATGGTCAGCCAGGGTCCGGCCAGCATCAGCCCGGCCATGATCAGCGCGAGCGCGACGATGGACAGCAGGTCGTCGGGCTTGCCGTCCCGGTACACCGGGCCCGCGAACATCCCCAGCCCCGCGAGCAGCGGGATCACCCGCCACGCCCGCGGCGGGGACGTGGCGGTCTTCCGCGCCACGCCGAGCGGCGAGATCCGCACCCGGCGCAGCGACCACAGGGCGGCGCAGGCGGCCACCACCGGCACGCCGCCGAGCACGGCCGCGTACTGCCAGAGGTGCGGGGCGACCAGGTCGGGGAAGAACCGGGCACCGGTGATCCGCACCCCGGTCACGGCCGGCCGTACGAGCTGGAAGACCGCGAAGCCGGCCAGCGTGCCGATCAGCGCGCCCAGCGCGGCGTCCACCGCCGCGAGCACGTTGACCTGCCGCGTGGTGGCGCCGACCAGGCGGATCGCGGCGAAGCGGGTCTCGCGGCGAGCCGCGGCCAGCCGGGTGGCGGTGCCCACGAGCACCAGCAGCGGGACGATCAGCCCGACGGCGGCGACGCCGAAGCCGAACCGGTAGACGTCCGTGCTGTCGTCGACCGCGGGCATGGAGGAGACCGTGTCGACCTGCCTGGCACCGGGCATGGCGGCGACCTGATCCGGCGTCTGTCCCACGACGACGACCAGCTCGTCGGGCCCGGACAGCGCCGCGTCGCCGATCAGCCCGGCGCGCGTGCCGGGGAAGCGGGCGGCCAGTTCCTCACGCGGCGCCGAGTCGAGCAGCGCGGCCAACGCGGGCGAGGCGTAATACTGCCCCGGGACGGGCATGCGGGACAGGCCGGGGATGACCGGCGCCCGCGTGCCGAGCGCGGCGGCGTCCAGCCTTTTGATCGTCCGGCCCCCGTAGAAGTCCTCGTGGTAGTTCCACAGCGCGCCGTCGGCCGTCGCGTCGAGGGCCCAGCCGCTGGGCGCCGAGCCGCTCGTGCACTCCCAGCAGGCACGGCCGGCGGTGGCCTGGAAGGCGTTGAACAGCGACAGCGTGGCCAGCAGCACCGCGACGCCGGCCGCCACCCCGGCGACGATCAGCGCAAGCCTGGCCGCCGCCTCCCTGCCGCTGCTCAGCGACAGCCGCAGGCCCAGCCGGATCATCGGACGGCCCCGGTCGTGTACGGGTCGGAGACACGGCCGTCGCGCACCACGACCTCCCGGTCGGCGCAGGCGGCCACCCGGGCGTCGTGGGTCACCACGATCACGGTGGCGCCCTCCTCACGGGCCAGGCCCACCAGCAGGTCCATCACGTGCTCACCGGTGAGCGTGTCCAGCGCGCCGGTCGGCTCGTCGGCGAAGACCACCCGAGGCCGGGTGACCAGCGCTCTGGCGATCGCCACGCGCTGCGCCTGCCCGCCGGACAGCTCCCCGGTGCGCCGGCCGCCCAGGTCGGCCAGCTCCAGCCGCTCCAGCCATTCGGACGCCCGCCGCTCGGCGTGCTTTCTCCTGGTGCGGCCCAGCAGCAGCGGCAGCATCACGTTGTCGGTGACGGTCAGCTCAGGCACGAGCTGGCCGAACTGGAAGACGAAGCCGAAGGCGGTGCGCCGCAGCTCGCTGCGGCGGCCGTCGTCCAGCGTGTCCAGGCGGCGTCCGTCGAACCACACCTCGCCGCTGTCCGGCGTGAAGATGCCGGCCAGGCAGTGCAGCAGCGTCGACTTGCCGGAGCCGCTGGGACCCATGACCGCCACGACCTCGCCCGCGGCCACCGACAGGTCCGCCTCCCGCAACGCGGGCGTGCTGCCGTAGGAGCGGCTGACCTTCCGAGCCTCGAGGATCACGACGCGCGCACCATCTCGGCCAGGGCCCCCAGCCGGGCCTGGGTGACGTCGATCCATCGCAGGTCCGCCTCCAGGTGGAACATCGCGTGGTCGGCCAGCAGGGCGTCGGTCAGGGAGCCGCCGCGCTTGACCTCCGTCAGCTCCCGCATGCGCCGCATGTGCGTGGCGCGCTGCGTGTCCAGGTAGCCGGCCGCGTCGCGGCCCAGCATCAGCGCCAGCACGACCTTGGTGAACAGCACCGTCTGCAGGTACGGCTCGGCCGCGACCGGCTCGGCCAGCCACGTGGCGACCTCCTGCCTGCCCAGGGGGGTGATGGCGTAGCGCTTGCGGTCCGGCCCGTCGCCCGGTTCGCTCTGCCCGGTGACCTTGCCGTCCCTGGCGAGGCGGCCGAGCGTGGAGTACACCTGCCCGAACGGCAGCGGCCTGCCCCGGCCGAAGAAGGTGTCGTAGTCGCGTTTCAGGTCGTATCCGTGGCTCGGCTCCCGTTCGAGCAGGCCGAGCAACGCGAGGGGAACGGTCATGCCCGCAGTCTATACACCGAGGGTATATACGCGGGTGATAGTTGCCGATGAAAAAGCGAACGGCCGGTCCGCCGGGACCGGCCGTTCGCCGTTGGGGTGAGTGATGGGACTTGAACCCACGACATCCAGGACCACAACCTGGCGCTCTGCCAGCTGAGCTACACCCACCATGTCCGCCGTTCGAGGCGTACGAAGAAAGTGTAGCGGTATTTCGGAGTCCTCCGCGCCCTCAATACCGCTCGCCCTCCGCGTCAGGGCGTCAGGACCCGGAGACGGCCTCCGCGACCTCGCGGGCGGTGGCGGAGTCGGGGCCGGGCTGTGGCACGAAGACCGCGGCCCGGTAGTAGCGCAGCTCCCGGATGCTCTCGGTGATGTCGGCCAGGGCGCGGTGCCCGCCCTGCTTCTCCGGGGAGGCGAAGTAGACCCGGGGATACCAGCGGCGGGCCAGTTCCTTGATCGACGAGACGTCGACCATCCGGTAGTGGAGGAACGCGTCCACCAGCGGCATGTCCCGGGCGATGAACGCGCGGTCGGTCGCGATGGAGTTGCCGCACAGCGGCGCCTTCTTGGCCTCGGGCACATGCGAGCGGATGTAGTCGAGCACGACGGCCTCGGCCTCCGCAAGGGTCACCCCCGTCGCGAGCGCCCGCAGCAGTCCCGAGGCCGTGTGCATCTCGCGCACGACCTCGGACATCTGTTCCAGCGTCTCGGCGGGGGGCTTGATGACGACGTCCACGCCCTCATCCAGCTGGTTCAGCTCGCTGTCGGTGACGATACAGGCCACCTCGATCAGCGCGTCACGGCCGAGGTCGAGCCCGGTCATCTCACAGTCGATCCAGACCAGCGGGTCAGTCATGGCTCAAGAGTAATGCTGAAGGGTAATGCGGACGTCACTGAGATTGGAGCGAGTCCTCCACACGCTTGATGACGGACTGGTCCAGGTTGTCCGGCACCGAGACGTACAGCATCGCGGGACGGGCGTTCTGACCGCGGTCCACGAGGATGATCGCGCCCTTCTCCTTCTTCCACTTCAGGTTGTTGGCCTCGGCGACCTTGGTGAAGTCCATCTCGAACTCGATGACCCAGCCCTGCTTGCCGCTCACGGTCAGCGCCTCGTTGCGCAGGATCTTGCGCTCGTGCTGGATGCCGTAGAAGATCGGGTCGTAGGCGAGCAGCAGCGTCTGGGACAGCTGCCCGAAGCTCTGCGCGCCGCTGTAGGGGAAGATCTGGGGCACCTCGGCCGTGTAGACGCTGCCGACCCAGTCGTTGCCCCTGCCGTCGTAGTTCGCCTGGGACGTCGCCTGACAGCCGCTCGTCCACAGCGGCATCCTCTGGTCGGCGGGGTTGTTGACGTCCTTCGACTCCGGCACCTGCCACTTGTCGCCCGGGTACGCGTACGACAGGCCGGTCGCCGGGTCCTGGATGCGGCCACCGGACGGCTGGGGGAGCTGGGGCAGCGGCGGGGCGGACTGCTGCGGTTCCTGCTCGGGCGGCACGGTCTGGTCGAGCTGCGGGGCCGTCGCGGTGGTGTCCGGCCGGGCGAGGGCCGAGCCTGCGCGATCGCGCAGGATGATGACCGCGCCGCCGATGACCAGCGCGAGCACGACCACCGCCGCGATGCCGCCCACGATCCACGGCCAGACCGGCGCCGTACGCCGCGGCGCGCCGAACTCGGGCATCGGAAGCTGCGCCGTGTGGTTCGGAGGTCCCCACATGGGCTGCGTCCACTGAGAAGGCTGCTGGGGGGCTTGCTGCTGGGGGGCCTGCTGCGGGGCCTGGGGCGGCGCCCCGGCCTCCTGCCCGGGAGCGTGGGTGGCGTCGGTCCATTGGGTGCCGTCCCACCAACGGAGGAGAGGGGAGCCGTACGGGTCCGGATACCAGCCGGCGGGGGTCGTCGTCATGCGCGCCACACTAATGAAATCAGCATTTGTAGGTGAAACTTGCCCTGTCCTGGATCGGCTTCCCCGTCGTCGTGGGGGACAGGACCCGGAGCGTGGCCGTGCCCTTGAACGATCCCGATCCGGTCACCTTCCAGTGCAGGGGGAGGTCCACCGACATGTCTCCCGAGGAGACCCGCTGCTCCTGCTCCAGCGGCTTGCGATCGTCGCTGCGGATCCAGAGGTAGCGGATCGTCCCGGCCTCGCCGTTGGTCGTGACGACGCCCACGAAATCGGCTCTGCCGTCGCAGCGCACCGTCTTCTTGGGTGCCTTGACGTCGACGTCGCTCACCGCGAGCGGCGCGCCCGGCGTCTGGCGCAGCCACAGGATCACCGCCGCGATCAGGATCGCCAGCAGCAACGTCCCGGCCCACGCCGTCGTACGCCTCCGGCGCCGCCGGGGAGCCGGCTCGCCGGTCTGGGTGGCCGTGATGGCGGCGGAGGTCTGCCCGGCCCGCCAGATCTGCGCCGCCGTGGTCTCGGTCGGGACCCCGGGCCCGAACCGCATCATCACGTCGCCGGGGCCGTCCGCCGCATCCGGCAGGTCGAGCAGGGTCACCGCCTCCCCGCCGGAAGAGCCGGTCGCAGCTCCCGCGGGAGGTTCGGGGGCCGCGGGCGCGGCGAAGCCGTGTGCCGCGTGGGCCAGGCGTTCCCTGCCCAGGCCGGGGAACGCGTCGCGCTCGGCGAGCAGGGTGTCTCGCGCGGCGGCCAGCCCGTGGGCCGCGGCGGCGGACGCGCGCCGCAGCGCCGCCGAGGCGTGCCCCTGACCGCAGTTCTCGGCCAGCGCGCCGGCGAGCGCGGCCCAGGCCGTGACGTCCTGCTCCGCGGACGCGTGCTCGCCCCGCAGGGCCCGCAGCAGGCCGCGCTCGGCCAGCAGCACCGAGCCGTCCTCCCCGATCACGACGGTCCCGGCATGCAGCGCGCCGTGGGCCGAGCCTGCGGCGTGCACGGCGAGCAGCGTCTGCGCGGTCTCCAGGAGCACGGTCGCCGCGCCGCCCGGGTCCAGGCGGCCGGCGGCCATCAGGTCGGCGACCGCCGGCGTCGCCCGCGCGGTGATCAGCCAGACCTCGTCACGCGCGGCCACCAGGTCGATCACGGGCAGCAGCCCGATCGGGCCGCCTCCCTGGAGACGCACGTCGGCGCCGACGGCCGCGACGAGTCGTTCGCGGGCCTGGGCCGGCGCGGCGGCCCGGGGATCGAAGCGCAGCACGCCGGACGGCCGCCCGTCCGGAGAGACGGCGTCCGCCCAGGTGCCGACCTCGCTGGGCCGGGTGCGGCCGGTGAGCCGGTGCCCCGCGACCGTCACGCCTTCTCGCATCTACCGCCGCCTTCGGTGCCGTCCCCGCATGCGTCCCATGGCCAGTGTGGCGGGAACGAGGCCGGTCGTCACCAGGCCGGCGGCGAGCACACCCGTCGGAGCCCCTGACGGAGAGCCGGGCGAGAGCGTCAGCGTGGGCGGGTTGTCGGTCGAGGGCTCAGTCGAGGGCTGGGGCGAAGGTTGGGTGGAGGGCTGGGTGGAGGGCTGCGTCGTGGGGGGATTGGAGGTCGCCGTGGGCTTGGGCTGCCTGGTCGTCTGCGGGTTGCCGGGCGGGTCCACTGTGACCGTGGGTTCGTCCGAGGGAACCGGCTTGGGCGACGGCTTCGGCGTGGGCTTGGCCGTGGGTTTGGTCGTGGGCTTGGCGGTCGGCTTCGGCTTCGGCGAGGGGGTGGGCCTGCGGGTCGGCCGCTGGGTCACGGTGGGCCGCACGGCCGGCGTCGGCGACGCGCTGGGCTTGGGCTTGGTGGCCGCCGGGGTGGGGGTGGTCTCCTCCGGCTCCTCGGTGGGGTCGTCGCCGGAGTCGTCCTCGACCTCGATGGACGAGGGATCGACCGCGGGCGGGCTCGACGTCTCGATCGTCGTCCCGGCCTGCAGGGTCGTGCCGCCGCTCACGGTCTGGACCAGCGCCACCGTTCCGCCCGCGATCACGACCATCCCGGCGAGGGTCAGGCCGATCTTCATGCGGGTCTGGCTCAGCAGCCCGCCGAGCCTCGTCTCGGCCAGCGCGGTGCCGGTCTCGGGGGCCTTCTCCTTCAGCGGGAAGAACGGCACGAGCAGCCCGGCGAGCGCCGCGAGCCGGCGCCGTCCGCGCTCCTCCCAGGCCGGGCCGTACGCGCCGGCGGCGACGGCCTCGAGCTCCCGCAGGAACTCCTCGGCCGACGCGAACCGGTCCTGCGGCCGCTTGGCCATGCCGCGCTCCACCAGGTCGCGCAGCGGGGGCGGCACCTCGTCGACCGGAGGAGGGGTGGCCTGGTGCTGGCGGGCCAGCGCGGCCATGTTCTGCGCCCGGAACGGCCGGCCGCCGGTGAGGCACTCGAAGAAGACGACGGTGGCGGCGTAGACGTCGCTCGACGGTCCGGCCTTGCCGCCCGACCACTGTTCCGGGGCCATGTACGGCGGCGTCCCGGCCGCCCTGACCCCCTCGCCGGACTGCGCCGCGATGCCGAAGTCGACGAGCTTGCTGGTGCCGTCGGCCTCGACCATGACGTTCTCGGGCTTGTAGTCCCGGTGGACGACGCCGATGGAGTGCGCCGCGGCCAGGCCGAGCAGCGAGCCCTTCAGCACGGTGAGGGCGGCCTCGGGACCGGTCGGGCCCTCGGAGCGGAGCATCGCGCGCAGCGAGACGCCGTCGATGAGTTCCATGACGATGGCGGCGCCGCGCGCGGTCTCGACGTACTCGTAGAAGCGGGCCGCGTGAGGATTGGGGTCCATGGCGGCGAGCAGGCGGGCCTCGTGCCGGAACCGGGCGACGAAGTGGAGGTCCGCCATCATCTCGTCGGACAGGTATTTGATCGCCACGGGGATGTCGTCGGCGTCGTGCCGTGCGAGCACCACCCGCCCGGCGCCCCCCGTGCCGAGTTCACGAATCTCCGTATAGCCGGGGACGCGCCAGGCGCCCGTCTGGCCGTGCATAACGGTCTGTCTCCTCATCGCCTGGGGCCCCCGCCAAATGACGAGACCGTAGCTTAGTGACGGACCGCCTCATGCGCCGAGAAGTCACGATTTAGTCAGTCTGAGTTGTCAACGATCGTCCGGGTTATTTGATGCACGAATCCGTCTGCCGGGTGATCGTGGAGGCGCCGCCCGCCGCGGCCGGGGAGGTCGACGCGGTGACGCCGTAGGAGTCGCAGGGCCAGCGGGAGTAGGTGTACGAGGCCGTGACGGTATAGCCGGTCTTGCCCGACAGGCTGAAGGTGCGGGTGGCCACCGTGGAGCCACCGGTCATCCAGGCGAGGTCCAACCGCACCGCTGAGGTGTTGCCGGCGGTGACGGCGATGGTGGCCGTGGCCGTCGTCCCGCTTATGGCCAGGCTCTGCACGCGCACCTGGCTGACGGAGGCGGGGCAGGTCACCGCGGCCGAACGCGACGCGGCGCCTCCCGGCGCCGCGGGATCGGTCGAGGCGCCGAACGTGACGCTCTCGCCGCAGGGGCGGCGCGAGAAGGTGTACGACAACGTCCGCGTGTAGGTCCTCGCTCCGGACAGACGAACCGTCTTCGTGCCGCCGCCGGCGGAGGGCGCGGAGAACCGTCCGGTGAGGTCCACCGGGCCGGTGCCGTCGGTGGTCACCGTCACGGTCGCCGTCGCGACCCCGGCCGAGGACACGACCGGTGTGCCGGCCTTCAGCCCGGTGACGGAGGTCGGGCACGGCGGCGCCTTCGCCGTGGCCCCGCGGGCGCCGCCCGGCGCGGCGGGGCCGGTGGTCACGCTCATGCCCCAGGTGCCCGAGCAGACGTGGCCGAGGTCGCCGGAGACGGTGCGGGTGTAGGACGTCGCGCCGCTGAGGGTGAGCGTGCGGGTGGCGGTCACCGTGCCGTTGGCGGTGAAGCGCACGGTCAGGGTCACCTTGCCCGGCCCGTTCGTCCTGACGGTGACCGTTCCGGCGCCGATCGCGCCGTCCTCGCCGGCTCCGGCCTTGTACGACAGCCCGCCCACATCCAGGTCGGCGACCTTGACGAGCGAGGGAGAGGGCGACGGCTTCACCGAGGGTGTCGCAGAGGGTGTCGCGGAGGGCCTCGGCGAAGGTTTGGGAGAGGGCTTGGGAGAGGGCTTGACCGTGGGTGCCGGGGTGGGCGCCGGGGTGGGCGCCGGGGACGGGCTCCGCACGGGCGTCTCCGCGGACGCCGGCGAGGGAGATTCCGAGAAGGTCTCGTGCGGCGTCTCGTTCGGCGTCTCCTCAGGGACGACCGGTGACGCGGACGCCGTGGCAGGCACACCCGTGTTCCCCGCGCCCGTGTTCCCCGCGCTCGTTTCCTGCGACGCCGCGACGGTGCGCGTCCCGGCCGAGCCGAGGGCGTACGCGCCGATGCCGCCGCCCGCGACCACCACCAGCACGGCCCCGGCGGTGAGCAGGACACCCCTGCTCCTCAGCGACCGCAGCGTCGTGGTGAACAGCGAGGTGCCGGCCTCGGGGGGACGCGTCCGGTTCAGCGGGAACGTCGCGGCCAGGGTGGCGGCGAGCGCGGCCAGCCTGCGGCGGCCCCGCTCCTCCCACGCCGGGCCGTACGCCGCCACCGCGGCCCGCTCCAACTCGGAGACGAACGCGGCCGCGCTCGCCGGCCGTAGCGCGGGGTCCTTCGCCATGCCGCGCGCGACCAGGTGCCGCAGCGGCTCGGGGACCTCCTCGACCGGCACGGGCGCCGTCCTGTGCATGTGCCGGAGGACGGAGTGCTCGGTCGCCTGGTACGGCCGGTGCCCGGTCAGGCACTCGAAGAAGACCGCGGTCGCGGCGTACACGTCGGACGCCGGTGAGGCGGCCGTGCCCGTCCACTGCTCGGGGGCCATGTACGGCGGGGTGCCGGCCGGGGAGCCGAGGGCTCCTCCGGCCCGCACGGCGATGCCGAAGTCGGCGAGCTTGCTCGTTCCGTCGGCGGTGACCAGCACGTTCTCGGGCTTGTAGTCACGGTGGACGACGCCGGTCGCGTGTGCCCAGGCCAAGCCGAGCAGGGAGCCCTTGAGGACGGCGAGCGCGGCCTCGGCGCCCGTCGGGCCCTGCTCGCGCAGCAGCGCCCGCAGGGTGGGGCCGTCGACCAGTTCCATGACGATCGCGGCGCCCCGCCCGGTCTCCAGGTACTCATAGAGCCGCACCACGTGCGGGTCGTCCAGCTCGACGAGCAGGCGGGCCTCCTGCCGGAAACGGGCGACGAATCCCTCGTCCCGGCGCAGGTCCTCCGACAGGTACTTGATCGCCACCGGGGCGCCGGACCACTCGTGGACGGCGAGGACGACGCGGCCGCCGCCTCCCGCGCCCAGCTCACGCGTCACCGTGTAACCGGGCACATTCCAGTGCTCGGCGGAACTCATGCGGCCTCCCTGGCTGATGAAAGGTCGGCCGCAGTGTCGGTGAAACCGCTTGCAATCCGCTTACAGCCGCGGCTGACGGTTCCTGATGTGCGGGGGAACCGGGATGCCTGGCGCGAGGCGCGGGTCGGGCTCGGGAGCGCCCCACGACACGGTGAGCGGCAGCACGCCCGCCCAGACGGGCAGGTCGTAGTCCTCCTCGTCGTCCTTCGGCGGCCCCTGCCGTACCTTCACGGACGCCTCCTCCAGGGACAGGGCGACCACGGCGGTGGCGGCCGTCTCCTTGCGGTCCGGCAGGCGTACGACGTCCCACTGCCCGGGGGCGAGCTGCTCGGTGATGGCCCGCAGGCCGGCGAGCCGTTCCTCGGGGTCGTCCACCATCCGGGCGAGGCCGTAGACCATGGCGGACCGGTAGTTCACGGAGTGGTGGAACGCGGAGCGCGCCAGCACGACGCCGTCGAGGTGGGTCACGGTGACGCAGACCGGGTTGCCGAGCGCGGCCCGCAGCGAGGTCGCACCCGTGGAGCCGTGCAGGTAGAGGGTGTCGCCGATCCGCCCGTAGCCCGTGGGGATCACCATGGGGGACTCGCCGGCCAGCACTCCGAGGTGACAGATCAGGCCGGCGTCCAGGATCGCGTACAGGTCGGCGCGGTCGGTACGGGCGCGGTCCTTCGAGCGGTTAAGGGTGGTACGGGCGGTTGTGGAGAGCATGTCCGTTACGTTAGGTCGAAGTGGACCGGTGGAACACGTCCACTCTGTGCCGATACGGAGAGACCACTTTGCGTCTGACCATCGATGTGCCGCTGGCGGTGGACCGCGAGTCCCCGGTGCCGCTCGCCGTCCAGGTGGCCGGCCAACTGCGGGAGGCCATGCGCACCGGCCGGCTCAGGGCGGGGGAGCGGCTGCCGTCCACGCGGGGCCTCGCCGCCCTGCTGGGGGTCAGCAGGACCGTCGCGACCGACGCGTACCAGCAGTTGTACGCCGAGGGGTGGCTGGACGGGCGGCACGGCTCGGGCACCTACGTGGCCGACGACGCGCTGCCGTACGAGAAGCCCGCCGCGCAGGCGGCCGAGGCTCGCGGGGCCGTCCATCGCGCGCCGGCGCCCCCGGGAGTGGTGGACCTGCGGCCGGGTCGCCCGTGGGTGCTCGGGTACGACGAGGCGGCCTGGCGGCGGGCCTGGCGCTCGGCCGGCGAGCTCGCGCTGAACGCGTTCCCCGACCCCTACGGCCATCCGGAGCTGCGCGAACTGCTGGCCGAGCACCTGCGCAGGGCCAGGGCCGTGCCGGTGGGCGCGGGGAACGTCATGGTCACCAGGGGCACCGGCAACGGCCTCGACCTGATCGCCGCCACGCTGCTCGGGCCGGGGAGCCGGGCCGGGGTGGAGGAGCCGGGCTGGCGGGCCGCCCGGCGGATCTTCGCCTCCCGGGGGGCGGAGGTCGTGCCCTGCCCGGTGGACGAGCAGGGCGTGATCGTCGAGGCGCTCCCCGACGACCTGCGGGTGCTCTACACCACGCCCGCGCACCAGTTCCCGGTCGGCGGCAGGCTGCCGATCCCGCGCAGGGAGAAGCTGCTCGCCTGGGCGCGCAGGACCGGCGCGATCGTCGTCGAGGACGACTACGACGCCGAGTTCCGCTACGACGTCGCGCCGCTGCCCGCGCTCTACGGGCTCGACCCGGGGCGGGTGGTGCTGCTCGGCACGCTGTCGAAGTCGCTCGGTCCCGACGTCGGGCTCGGCTGGCTGGTCGCCCCCGCCGACCTGCTCGACGCCGTCGCCGAGCGCCGGATGCACCTCGCCGACCGCACGCCGGGGCCGGTCCAGCGGGCCGTGGCGACCCTGCTGGAACGCGGCGACCTCGACCGGCACCTGCGCAGGATGCGGCTGGAGTACGCCCGCCGGAGGGCGGCCATCGTCGAGGTGCTCGGGCCGTACGTGCGGGGCGACACGGCCGGGCTCCATGTGATGGTCGCGCTGCCCGCCGGCGTGGTCCCCGGCCTCGTACGGCGGGCCGGGGAACGCGGCGTGCTCCTGGACACCACCGAAGCCCACCACCACGGCCCGCCTCGGGTGCACGGCCTCGTGCTGGGCTACGGCTCGGCCTCCCGGGCCGACGTGCGGCGCGGGTGCGCGGTGATCCGGGAGCTCATACCTCCTGAAGGAGCCTGAGCTCGCTCCTGGGCAGGGGGACCTCCAGGTTGAGCGCCTCCTCGCCGATGATGCGGGCGATGTCGATCGATCCCGGGTCGCCCTCCCTGGTGCCGGGCACCTGGGAGTGGCCGAAGTGGCCGCCCCGCGCCCACAGCCGTTTGCTGCGCTCGGCGGCCAGAGAGTGCGGATAGGGCAGCGGAGGGCCGGCCGGCCAGCGGCGCGGTACCTCCCAGGAGTCGAGCCAGGCCAGGATGTCGTCCAGGCCGTCGAGCTTGGTGTCGGTGAACGGTTCCCTCGCCGAGCCGATGACTTGGATCTGCACGCAGATCCGTCCGTTCCTGCCGCGGTCCGCGGCGAGCCCGCCGCCCGCCCTGGTGGGCGGGAGCAACTGGACGATCTCCCCGGTCACCGGGTTCCACACCAGGTGGGAGGGCCGGCGGAGCTGGATCAGCCGCTGGGCGACGGATCTGGCCGAGACCCCTTGGGGATCGGCGGGCCAGATGAACCAGACGGTCCTCGGGGCTCCTCCGAGCATCGCTCCGGAGTCCCCGGGGGAGGGAAGTCGGCTTGCGCCGGGCAGCCATGCTTGGGCCACAATGCCCCCTCAAATCCTCGGTCGCGTCGTTTTTCCCCTTTCAAACTTCCGCTGACACCTCGCGAATCCTGATTGTTACTGGCGGGTGCCAATCTTCCAACTTTGGTGTAACAACTGGTGATTTTGTGACGGATGCGTCAGGAAGAGGGGGTGGCCGCGGCGTCGCCGGCCGGAGACGGGCCGCCGCCCGACTCGCCCGGGGACTCGGTCGTGGGACGGGACGTGGGACCGGTGGTGGTGTCGGAGGTCGGGTCGGGCACCGGGTCGGCGTCGCCGTTCCCCTCCTGGCCGTCCCAGGCCACCCGGCACGAGGGCCGGCCGGCCGAGGACTGGAAGGTCACCACGCCCCTGCCCGCGACGCCGGGATCGACGACGGCGAGCGTGACCCGGCCGCTCGCGCCCGCGCGGAGCCTGCCGTGCCGGGGCGAGACCGCGATCCCGCCCGTGGTGACGGCCGTCCACTCGATCACGGCGTCGCGCGCGGCCAGCGTGATCGACGCGCCCGCGGCCCCGCCCAGGTCTCCGGGGCACAGCGCCGTCAGCGCCGGCCTGGGTGCGCGTGGCGTACGGGTGGGAGACGGCCGCGACCGCCCCGAGGGTGCGGTGGTGTGGGGCGGGGCGGTCGCGGCCGATTGGGGGGAACTGTCCGGTGGGGGTGTCTCGTCGCCGGAGGCGGCGGGTGTCGCCGTGGGTGGGTCGCCTTCCTCCGGGCCCAGCGCCAGGTCTTCGGAATCTCCGGGGGCAGGGTCTTCAGGGGCCGGGTCTCCGGGCGCCGCCGTCGGAGGTACGCGTATCGCCTCGAGCCGCTCGGCGGGAGCCTGACCGGAGACCAGCGCGAGCCCGCCGGCCGCGCCGAACACGCAGACGGCGGCGAGCATGACCGGGGCGATCCGCAGCGGGCGGGAGCGAGCCCGCCCGCGCCCTGTCCGCCCGCGCCCTGTCCGCCCACGCCCTGCCCGCCTGCCGGTGGTCGCCGGGAAACCGCGCCGGTCGAACTCGGCGGTGACGACGGCGGTGGCGGCGCCGTCGCGCCGGTCGGCCCGAAGCGCGGACTCGACCACCCGGCTGCGCAGCGAGAGCGGGGGGAAGGCGACGGGGATCATGTCGAGCAGCCGCTCGGCGGACACGTGCCTGGCCCGGCCCTCGCGGCAGATCTCACACGCCGCGATGTGCCTGCTCAACCGCTTGCGTACGGAAGGACCGAGGGGGCCGTCCTGCCAGGCGGCGCCCACGCCGTGGTCGACCAGGGCGGACAGCTCCGGGCAGTGGGCCCGGCCGACCCTGGCCAGCACGAGGGCCGCGGCGGCGTTCTCCAGGTGGTCGCGTGCCCGGGTGAGCCGCGCGGACACCTGCCGGGAGGCGAGCCCGAGGACCGATCCGATCTCGGCCGCCGTCAGGCCGTGGCGTACGGCGAGTTCGAGCACCTCGCGCTCGTGGTCGCCGAGCTCCCCAAGCGCCTCCCGTACCAGCGCGGCGAGCGGCGGGTCCGCGGACTCCTCCGACTCTATGACGGGCCCGGTGACGGGCCCGGCCTCTCTTCTGGCGGCGCTGTGGAACCGGGTCAGCGCGTACAGCCACGCCCGCAGCCGGGCCGGCTCCTTCAGCCGGTCCGCGCAGCAGGACGCGGCGACGAGCGCGTCGTGCACCGCCCGCGCCGCCGCGTCGAGGTCGCGCACCAGCGCGTACGCGTAGTCGCTCAGCCGGTCGGCATAGGCGTCGTACAGCGCGGCCGGGGCCTGGGCGTCGGTGCCGCCCCCGCGCCGCAGCGCCTCCAGCAGTCGGTGGTCGTCGGCTCGCCCGACGCCGGGCCATTCGGGCAACGAACATTCCTCCCCGTGTGACGGAACCTGGTCTCGCCGGTCCCCACACGAGTGGGACGCCGTCCCCTCCGGCGTCGTTTACGGATCACACGGTCATGCCCGGCAGCCATGCCCAACCGGCATGACCTGCGAAAAAAGATACTGCTGTTACTTCAGGCGGCGGGCGATGCCCTTGAGGAAGATGTTGCGGATCTCCAGGACCGTCTGGGGGAAGTAGGCGGCGCCGCCGGTCGCCTTGGCGATGGAGGTCATCTGCGCCCGGTCCTCGTCCTTCTGCGTGTTGAACGAGATGATCAGGATGCTCACCGGCCGCTTGGGGTCGTAGGCGTCCTTCAGCTTCCGCAGGATCTCGGCGTTGGAGATGCCGCCGTTCGGGTCGTCGTTGCCGACGCCGTCGGTGAACAGCAGGATCGTGTTGACCTTGTCGGGCTCGTACTCCTTGGTCATCTTCTGGTAGGCGGCCCACAGGGTGTCGTTCAGGCCCGTGTTGCCCGTGGGGATGGCCTTCGCCTGGCGCATCGCCTGAATGATCACCTCGCGGCGGGTCACCCCGTTGATCTGCTGGGCCAGCGGCCCGATCTGCACGACGGGCTTCCAGTCGACGCCCTCGCCGCGCAGGTTGTCGGAGAAGGCCCAGATGCCCACCTCGGCCTTGTCCGGGAAGAGCTTCAGGCCCTCGACGGTGAGGCCGGTGATCGCACGCATCCGGGTGACGCCGGTCTTGTCGGCGGGCAGCGCCATGGTCCCGGAGATGTCGATGAGGGAGAGCAGCCTGGTGCCGAGCTTGATCTGGTGCCACGCCTGCGAGAGGCGGGTGACGGTCGCGGCGTCCGGCAGCGGGATCGCGGCCGGCTTCTTGGCGTTCACGCCGTTGTCGGGCTTCAGCAGGCTGCCGCCCTTGCCGTCGGGCGTGCGAAAGCCGTAGTCCTGGACGGTCTTCCTGCCGTTGGGCGAGGTCACCTCGGTCGCCAGGGCCTGGGCCGCCTTGCGCGTCGTGGCGTCCTTCGCCGTGACGAAGATCGGGTAGTCGAGACTGACCGTGCCCTCGGCCGGGTACAGCGCGACCGCCGGGTTCGAGGGGGTCGTCGTCGTGTTGTACGACCACACGGCCTGCTCGGACGTCACGCCCACCGGGATGCGGGCCGCGGCCTTGGTCAATGTGGCGAACATGCTGTCGGGGGTCGACACGGTGGACTCCGACAACTGGCGGAGCACGCCCACGAGCGTCTCCTCGCTGCCGCCTCCCTGCGTGAGCACGGCGGACCCGGCCAGCAGCGCGCCGAGGCCGGCGGCGTTCTGCGTGGGGTCGAGCGCGAGCACGCGCACCTTCCGCGCCAGGCCGTCGGGGTTGGCGGCGTTCGCCGCGCTCATCAGGCCGGTCCAGCTCGGGCTGAAGGCCGACTGGAGCTTGTCCGCGCCGGTCTTGGAGGCGGCCAGCACGACGGGGGTGCTGGCGGCGTTCCCGGCGGGCTCGGGCGCGTCCTTGACGCCGCTCAGCCACAGGCTGGAGTCGGGGATCCACAGGTCGGGGTCCAGCTTGCCGCTGGTGGGACCGGTGCCCGCCATCGCGTTGGCGACGTCGGCCGACTCGGCGGCCTTGACCGTGACGGCGACGCACTTGCCGTCGACGGCCCTGCCCGACTTGCCGAACCTGGTGGCGATCTTCTGGACGGCCGGCTGGATGTCGGGCGAGGCGACGACCGAGAGCTTGACCTTCTCGCCGGCGCACCCCGGGCTCTTGTTCACCACCACGTACGCGGCGACGCCGAGGAGCACGGCCAGGGCGACCGCTCCGGCCAGCGGGACGAACACCGTCCCCCGGCCGGCCCGCCGCCGCGGCGGCGGCGGGGGCTCGTACTGGGGGTCGAAGCCGCCATCGAGTTCGTCTGTGCGGTGTCGTCCGCCCACGGTGCTCTCTCCGGTGTCGACTGGCCGTAACAGGTTTACGGAACGATACTGGCAAAAGCCACATCTTGCGCCGAGTGTGCGGGAGTGTTCTACCTGGCCGTACGCTGAGGCCCGTGGTCATCCCGGTCGAGGACGCCGCCGATCCGCGCCTGTCGGACTACGTGCGGCTGCGCGACGTCGATCTGCGCAAGAGCGTCGAGAGCGAGCGCGGGCTGTTCGTCGCCGAGGGCGAGAAGGTCATCAGGCGGGCGATCGGAGCGGGCCATCCCGTGCGCTCGGTGCTGACGACGGCCAAGTGGCTCGACGCGCTGACCGACGTCGTGGGGGACGCCACCGTCTACGTGGTCTCCGACCGGGTGATGGAGGGGATCACCGGCTTCCAGGTGCACCGGGGCGCGCTCGCCGCGATGGAGCGCACTCCGCTTCCCTCCGTCGGCGAACTCCTCGCGGGCGCGGGGTCGCGGATCCTCGTCCTGGAGGACCTGGTCGACCACGGCAACGTGGGGGCGATCTTCCGCTGCGCGGCGGCGCTCGGCGTCGGCGCGATCGTGCTGTCGCCGCGCTGCGCCGATCCCCTCTACCGCAGGGCCGTCAAGGTGTCGATGGGGGCGGTGTTCGCGATCCCGTACGCCCGGATGACCGACTGGCACGGCGGCCTGGCGGAGATCAGGGCGGCCGGGTTCCGCCTGCTGGCGCTCACGCCCGATCAGTCGGCCGTGCCGCTGGACAAGGCCCCGCTGTCCGGCCGGGTCGCGCTGATGCTCGGCTCGGAGGGCGACGGGCTGTCGTCCCACTGGCTGCACGAGGCCGACCAGCCCGTCTGCATCCCGATGAGCTCGCGGGCGATGGACCTCGGCGTCGACTCCCTGAACGTGGTGGCCGCCGCGGCCATCGCCTGCCACGGCCTGCTCAGGGGAGCGTGACCCCGGCCCCTTCGGCGACTCCTCCGGTGGCCCCCTCGGAAGCGGCCCCCTCGGAAACCCAGTCGAGCAGCTTGCGTGCCGTGGCGAACCTCGCCTTGTCGCTGCGCTCGCCCAGCACGACCCCCACGTACGTGCGCCCGCCCCGGACGGCGGCGAACGACAGGCAGTAGCCGGCCTGGTTGGTGAAGCCGGTCTTCAGCCCCACCGCGCCGTCGTCCAGCAGGTCGTTGGTGTTGCGCCACACGTGCCCCCGGTGGAGGGCCGACTTCCCGACCACCCGCTTGGGCGTCTTGACGACGGACGCGATCACGGGGTCGCGCAGCGCCGCCAGGGCCAGCGTCGCCTGGTCGCGGGCGGTGGAGTACGCCTTCGACGGCATCCCGTCGGCGTTGGCGTAGCGGGTGTCGCGCAGGCCGAGAGCTTGTGCCGCGTCGTTCATCTTGGCGACGAACTTCGCCGTCCCCGGGCCGTACCGCTCGGCCAGGGCGTGGGCGGCGTCCGCGCCCGAGGGGAGCATGAGCCCGTAGAGCAGGTCGCGCACCGTGAGCCGCTCACCCGCCCGCAGGCCCGCCGTCGCGGCCCCGCCGGCCGTCGCGTACCGTACGTCGGCCTTCGTGATGGTCACCACGTCGTCCAGCCGGGCCTCCCGCCGGACCACGTAGGCGGTCATGACCTTGGTCAGGCTCGCGACCGGCACCCGGCGTGACTCGCGCTTGGCGAACTGGACCGTTCCGTCCATGGTGTCCACCAGGTAGGCCTCCCTGGCCGTGACCGACGGAGCCTGCCTGGTCTTGGTGGGCGCGGCTTGGGTGGGTGTGGTCGTGGCGGGCGCGGCGTGGGTGGGCGCGGCCTGGGCGGGCGCGGCGGCGGCCCCTGCCGTGACGAGGGCGGCGGCCAGCGCGATGATTACCCCGTTACGCATCCCGACATGATCGCACGGCTTCGGACACGGCGGGTGCGTCCCCGTTCCGGCCCCTCTTCCGGCGGCGCCGTACGAGGAGGGCGACGGCCAGGGCCACGACCGCGACCGCGGCGGCGGCCAGCCCGGGGGACCGGGCCGCCAGCGACAGCCAGGCCCACAGCAGCGAGTAGAGGCCGAAGGAGGCCACCGGCACCCAGGTCAGGCAGCCGAGCGCGCTGGCCACCACGTACCAGCGGTAGTCCACCCGCAGCGCCCCCGCGACCCACGGCAGCGTGTGCCGCAGGCCGGGCACCCAGAAGCAGCCGTACACGGCGAGCGCGCCCCACCGGCGCACCACGTTCTCCACGCGCTCGATGCGCTCCCGGCCGATCCTGCGGCCCATGCGCGAGCGGTAGAGCGCCTCGCCGAGCCTGCGGCCGACCCAGTAGTACACCTGGAACGCGCCGAACAGGGCGACCGCACCGACCGCGACGACCAGCCACAGAGGGAGGCCGAACACGGAGGCGGCCGTAGGGTCAGGGATCCGCACGTGCTCTCACCGCCGGTCATGGAGGCAGTCA
Organism: Microbispora sitophila; assembly: GCF_014892245.1. NCBI lineage: Bacteria > Bacillati > Actinomycetota > Actinomycetes > Streptosporangiales > Streptosporangiaceae > Microbispora > Microbispora sitophila. Next base: position 476,153 of record NZ_JADBGC010000001.1, read on the forward strand.
TTAAGGCAAGCCTCACCTTAGCGCCCCGGATCGCGCCGATTGCAAGCGGATGTCAACCGGTGATCAATCCGTCCTTTGTACACCTGAGGAGACGAGAGGCGACGGGTTCGCGTTGAGACAGGGGCCTTCGCGAACTCTCCCTTCCCTTCGCCTCCGGCAAACGTTGCCTCCCCTTCGCCTCCGGCAAACGTTGCCTCCCCTTCGCCTCCGGCAAACGTTGCCTCCCCTTCGCCTCCGGCAAACGTTGCCTCCCCTTCGCCTCCGCCAAACGTTGCCTCCCCCGCTCACACCTGTCCGCTCACCTGCCCGTCAGCGCCTCGCGGGCCTCGGCGACCCAGCGGGGCACGCCCACCCGCTCGGCCACGGCCAGCGCCTTGTCGTAGTGGTCGCGGGCCGGCAGGCCGAGCCGTACGGCGAGGTCGCCGAGCGTCTTCGCCACCGGCCACAGGGCGACCACGCCGGTGCCGGCCCCGGCGATGCGGTCGCGGAACGGCGCCAGCTTCTCGTACGCCTCCCGCATCCGGCCCTCGTCGTCCAGCAGCATCCCGGCGAGCGCCCGCCAGATGAGGGTGAGCTCGTAGAGGAAGTCGGTGCGGACCGGTTCCCGGCTCGCGGCCACCACCCGCGCGTCCCTGACGTGCCCGGCCGAGGCGAGCGCCACGGCGTAGGCGTCCAGCGTCCACTTCGCGCCGCGCTGGTGGGCCTCGCCCAGCGGCTCGGCCATCTCGGCGGCCCGCCCGTCCACCAGGTGCAGGCAGAACGTGGCGATCAGCGGCAGGTCCTGGCGGCCTTCGAGCATGCCGGCCCGCGCGGTCAGCCGCGCCGCGTTCCGGTAGGCCCGCTCGGCCCCCGCGTAGTCGCCGGTGATCATCAGCCGCTGCCCGGCGTACCACGCGCCGACGGCCGCCGGGGCGGGCAGGGCGTACTGCCGTCCGAGGCGTTCGGCCTGCGCGAGGTGCTCGTCGGCCTCGGCGAAGTCGCCGCGGGCCGCCGCGCACTCCAGCAGCACGAGGTGCGCCAGCGTCTGCACCGCGATCTGGCCCGACTCCGCCCCGACCCGCAGCAGCTCACGGCCGATGGTCTCGCGCTCGTCGACCTGCGTCAGCGTGTACGACTGCCGCAGCCGGCCGCTCAGCGCCATCGCCAGCAGCGCGGGGTCGCCGCTCGACCTGGCCAGCTCCTCGGCCTCCAGCGACGCCTGGTAGCCACGCTCGGTGGCCGATCCCTCCAGCTCCAGGGCCAGCGTCGCGAGCAGGCTGGCCCGCAGCGACTGCTCGCCCTCCGGCAGCTCGACCAGCGCCTTCTCGGTGACGTCGACGATCTCCCAGGCCGTGCGCGTGAAGTCGCGGGCGATCCCCTTGTGCGGCACCGCGAGCGCCGCCGCGACCCGGGCGGTCAGCTCCAGATCGCCCAGGGGCAGCGCGACCGACATCGCCTCCCCCCGGTGCGCGCGGGCGGCGGTCATGTCCCCGCACAGCGCCAGCGCCCTGATCATCCGCAGCTGAAGCTCGAGCCGGTCGCGTACCGATCCACGGCCCTCGCGGGCCCGGCCCGTGTGAGCACGGTCGAAGGCGGCGATGGCCTGCTGCCAGAGCGTCGCGGCCTCCCGGTGGGCGAACCTGCGCTCGGCCTGCTCGGCCGCCAGCCCGGCGTACCGTACGGCCTTCGCGGCGGTCTCCACCGTGCCCGCCGCGTCGTAGTGGTGGGCCAGCGCGGCCACGTCGTTCGGGCTGCGCTGCTCGATCACCGAGGCGACCGCGGCGTGCAGGCGCGAGCGGCGCAACCGGGAGGCGTCCGAGTAGATCGTGTCCCTGACCAGGTCGTGATCGAACCTGAGCAGGCCGGGGCCCGGCTCGGTCACCAGCCCGGCGAGCAGGGCCGCCTCGACCGCGTCCACCACGGCGTCCTCGTCGCCGGACACGTCGACCAGGACGTCCACGTCCACGTCGCGGCCGATCACGGCGGCCTGCAGCAACACCTGCTGGGCCCGCTCGGGCAACCGGGCGATCCGCCGCCGCAGCACGTCGCGCACGCCCGAGGGCACCTCGGAGATGTCGGCCTCGGCCTCGAACAGCCGGGCCGTCTCCTTGACGAAGAACGGGTTGCCCCCGGCCCGCTCGACGATCGTGCTGACGACCTCGTCGTCCACCTCGCGCACGCAGGTCGCCCGGACGAGCTCCGCCACGGCGGCGTCGTCGAGGCCGCCGAGCCCCACGCGTACGGGGTCGAGCCTGGCCAGCGCGGCCAGCACGTCCTGCTGCTGGTCGTTCAGCTCGCCGTCGCGGCAGGTCACCACGACGAGCACGCGGCTGGCCGCGAGCAGGCTGGGCAGCGCGCGCAGCAGCGCCAGCGTCTGGTCGTCGGCCCAGTGGAGGTCCTCCAGGAGGATCAGCAGCGGGGCCTCGCGCGCCACGGCCGACAGGTAGCCGCCGACGGCCCGGTGCAGCCGGAAACCGCCCGACGCCTCGTCGTCGGCGGTCGTCGATCGGCTTCCGGCGGCGGCGTCGTCGAGCAGCGGCGCGAGCAGCGCGGCGTACTCGCCCGCGCCCCTGCGGGCGACCAGGGCGCGCAGCACCTCGACCCAGGCCCAGCCGGGCGGGGTCGCCGTGCTGTCGGGGCAGCCTCCGGTCGCCCCTATCCAGCCGTCACCCTCCAGCCGCTCGAACAGCCGCCGCACCAGCGTCGTCTTCCCCGCGCCGGGATCTCCACTGACCACGGTGACGGTGAACCGGCCCGCCTGGGCGCGGGGCGCGGCGGCGGCGAGCGCGGCCAGTTCGGCGTCGCGGCCGACGAACGGCTCGGGTTCCAGCGGCGGGGCGTCGCCGGTGGCGAGCGGCCGGGGCGGCCAGGTCGCGGTGATCTCGGCGGGCCGCCGGGGCGCGGGGAGCACGAGGTCGAGCCCGGGGTCCTGGGACAGGATGTCCGACTCCAGCTTCCGCAGCGCCGGCCCGGGGTCGATGCCCAGTTCGTCGGACAGGATCGTGCGGGCCCGGCGCAGCGCGGCGAGCGCGTCGCCCTGCCGCCCGCACCGGTACAGGCCGAGCGCGAGCAGCCGCCAGCCCTCCTCGCGCAGGGCGTGCTCGGTGGTCAGCGCCTCCAGGTCGGGCACGGTCTCGGCGTGCAGGCCCATCCGCAGCCCGGCGTCGGCGTGCCGCTCCCTGGCCACCAGGCGCAGCTCGCTCAGCCGCGCCACCTCCGCCTCCGCCCAGGACTGGTCGGCGAAGTCCGAGTACGGCGTGCCCTGCCAGAGCGCGAGCGCCGAGTCCAGCCGGCCCCGGGCGGCCTGTGGGCTCTCCTCCAGCCGTTCCCCGGCCGAGCGGACCACGGCCTCGAAGCGCAGCGCGTCCACCTGTTCCGGGGCGGCGCGCAGGGCGTACCCCGACGCGACGGTCACGAGCAGCCGGTTGGGCCCGCCGCGTGGGCGGTTCGGCTCAAGCACGCGGCGCAGCCGGGAGATGTAGACCTGTAACCCCGACTGGGCGCCCTTGGCGGTGTCGTCGTCCCACAGGTCGAACAGCAGGGTGTCCACGGGCACGACCTGGCCGCGCGCCACCAGCAGACGGGCCAGCACCGCGCGCTGCCGCAGCCCGCCGAGGTCGAGCTCGTCGGTGCCGTCGTGCGCCCCCACGGGCCCCAGGACCCGGAACGACACCGGGCTCGTCGGGGGGCTCATCCAGCGCTCCTCCGCTGTCGTGCGTCGTGCCTGCCGGCCGCCGCTGGTCGTCCTATCTCAGGCGTCACCGTATGCGCGCCCGCGAAGGGGCACAAGGCATTCACCAACCCGGACACCCTCACCTTCTCGTCCCGCGAGTGTAGGAGATCGGCAGGGTGACCCGCAGTTGATCAGCGGACGCGGGTGCGGTGCGGGGAGGCGGCCGATCCCGCCCCGGCGGCCGCGGCGCGGGTCTCCCGCCTGCGCAGCAGCGCCCATCCGCCGAGCGCGAGCCCGCCCCACGGGATCTCGATGGTGTAGGTCCAGAAGCCGAAGAGCACGGCGGCCGCGGTGGCCCCGCCGGCGGGCTGGCCGAACGCCCCGATCAGCAGCGTGGCGACGCCCCCCTCCATGATCCCCGCCCCGCTGGGCGTGACGAGGGCGGTGGTGAGGACGCGGCTCAGCGCGAAGACGGCGACGGTCTCGGCCGGTCCCGGGTAGGAGTCGGTGGCGACCAGGCAGGCGGCCATGATCAGGCACTGCAGGACGAGGAAGGCGACCATCCCGAGCGACAGGCCCGCCCACCGGCTGTGGATGATGCCGGCCGTGTCCCTGCGCAGCCGTTCGATCGCCGCCGACGCCGCGTGCTCCGCCGGGCGGAACCGCCGGGGCGCGAGCCGTACGATCCCGTCCAGGACGCGGCCGAGGACGGCGGCGGCGCGGTCCCAGTACAGCGCCGTGGCGACGACGGCGACGAGGACGAGGATCGAGACGGCCCCGACCCAGCCCGCGTTGGCGACCGTGGGATTGGTGGCCTTGCCCGCGATCAGCAGGCACAGGATCCCCACGGCGGGCAGGATGAACCGAAATAGCGAGTTCCAGATGCCGGTGACCAGCGTGTAGACGACGATCGGCCGGTTGGCGAAGCCCCAGCCGCGGGTCATGCCGAACGTCAGGGCCACGCCCGCCGCCCCGCCGAACGGCAGCAGGTTGCTGACCGCGCTTCCCGCCGCGTTGAGCGTGAGCGCCTGCATGTGCGTGAGACCGGGCAGGGCAGAGGTCATCACGAACGTGTACGCCCACAGGCTCGCCAGCCACAGGAGGGTCATCAGCGCGATCGTCTGCCACCCGAGACCGCCGAACTGGTGGCCGATCTCCGTCCAGCTCACGGTGGCGCCTGTCAACGTGTGCACGATCTCCGGGAGATAGAGCACCAGTGCCGCGGCCAGCCCGAGCGACACCACAGACAGCGCGATCTGCAGCCACTTCCTGTTCACCCGCGTACGCCCCCAGTCCGGTGTCGGTCCTCTCCAGTCTGCCGGGCCGCGGGGGCGGCCGTATCCTCCTGCCGGAGGATCACGACCCTTAGGGGGTGGCCTGCGGGCTGCCGTCGAACGGATGCCGCAGGCGGGTGCCGCGGGGCAGGCCGCGGCGTACGTACCACTCGGTGCCGAAGACGAAGCGGTAGGCGAATCCGGGGATCTTCAGCATCGCGCCCAGCGTCCGGTCGCCGTCGCCGCCGGTGGCCTGGCTGGCGTGGGCCGCCATCGCCGCCCGCTTGGCCTTGGCGTACTTGCGCACGTTGACCCGGTGGGTGATCGCGTCCCGGGGCGAGTAGGCCCGCTCGAAGCTCCGCACGTCGATCGCCGGGTAGAACCGGGAGGCCAGCCGTACGCCCTTGAGCAGCAGGTCGCGGTCGACCGTCGCCTCCAGCACGATGGGCGTCCCGGCGATCTCGGCGGCCCGGCTTCCGACCCGGTAGACCTGCACGTGGTCGGGGTGTCCGTAGCCGCCGGCCGGATCGTAGATCGTGAGCAGGTCGGCCGTCTCCTCCTTGAGCACCGTGGCCAGCCGCTGCGCCGCCTCCTCGATGTCGGCGTCGATGAACGCGTTGTCCGGCCGGTCGTCGGCCACGCCGCCGTCGATCGCCAGGCCGGAGTCGCCGTAGCCGAGCAGCACGACCCGGGCGCAGCCCAGGGCCGCGGCCGAGCGGTGCAACTCGTCCATGCGGGCTCTGCCCAGCTCCTCGCCGTGGGGGAGGTCGGCGAGGCCGCGCTCGCCGGCCGTCGCGACGACGAGCACCACGCGGTGCCCCTCGTTGGCCAGCATGGCCATGGTCCCGGCGGTCAGCAGCGCCTCGTCGTCGGGATGGGCGTGGAAGAACACCGCCGTCCTCATCGCGCCCCACGGAACGTCGTCATGCGTGCTCCACTCGTCTGCGCTGCCGGTTCCGCCCATGATCCCACGTGGCCCGGGCCGAGTGACGCCGCCCTCCCTGTGAGCAGTCCGAATAGGCGTGCGGTTTGATGGGCGTGGCGTGCTCTGCCACGCTGACCCGGTGAGGATTCTTCACGTCAGCGACTGCTACCTGCCGCGGCTCGGAGGGATCGAGGTGCAGGTCGCCGACCTCGTCAGGGCTCAGCGCGAGGCGGGCCACACGGTCGAGGTGGTGACGGCGACCCCGGGGGAGCGGCTGCCCGGAGTGCACCGGGTGGTCGCGAACCTCCCGTTCGACCTGCCGGTCCATCCGCGCGGCACGGCCCACCTGCTCCGGATCATGGCGAGCGGACGGTTCGACGTGGTGCACGTCCACACGGGGGCGGTCTCGCCGTTCGCGTGGATGGGAGTGCACGCGGCGGTCCGGGCCGGGCTGCCGGTGATCGCGACCGTCCACAGCATGTGGGACCCGGTCACCCGGGGCGTCTACCGGGCGCTGCAGGCGGCCTTCGAGTGGCGGCGCTGGGGCCTGGTTCTCACCGCCGTGAGCGAGGCCGCCGCGCGCCCCATCCGCGCCGTCGCCGGGCCCCGTGTGCCGGTGCAGGTGGTGTCGAACGGCCTGGACGTGACCTCGTGGCGGCCCGAGCCCGATTCCGTACGGGACATCATCGGGGACGGGCGGGTGGACGACGCCGTTCACGTGGTGGCGGTCGGCAGGCTGGCGCCGCGCAAGCAGCCGTTGCGGCTGCTCAAGCTGCTGGAGACGGCGCGCAACCGGGTGCCGAGGGACATCGCGATGCGCGCGACGATCGTGGGCGACGGCCCCGCTCGCGGGCGCATGGAGCGCTACCTGCGGGCGCGCCGGATGGGGTGGGTGTCCCTGCCGGGCAGGTACAGCCGGGACCAGATCAAGGACCTGCTGGCCGTGGCCGACGTGTTCGTGGCCCCGGCCCCGCGCGAGTCGTTCGGCCTGGCCGCGCTGGAGGCACGCGCGGCCGGCGTGCCGGTGGTCGCGCGGGCGCAGAGCGGCGTGGCCGACTTCGTCAGGCCGGGCAAGGAGGGCCTGCTGGGCCGCACGTTCGACGACCTCGTCGCCTCGGTCGTACGGCTGGCTCGCGACTCCGCTCTGCGTCAGTCGATCGCCGAGCACAACCGGGAGACGGAGCCGGTCCGGTGCTCCTGGCCCGCCGTGCTTGAGGGCTTCGCCCACTGCTACGAGCTGGCCAGGAACTAGGTCGTGCCTGACAAATCAAGCCCTGCTGCGCGTGGCCCAGGCGGCGCCTCGCTGCGTTGTCGCCCCACCCATGAAAATCCCTCGCAGGCTCGGGATTCCCGCGGGGCCCGGGAAAGACGCCCATAGCTCCGCTATGGGCTCCTCCTCCGCCTTGCGACGCATCCACCTGGATCCACGCTCGCGACGGGCAGCATTTGTCAGACACTCCCGATCCGGGCCACCGGGGTCTAGTAGGGGAGGACCCTTCCCGAGGGGGTGCGCAGGTCGACCGGGGCGGGAGTTCTCGGTGGCCGCGGTCGCGGCACGATCTGCACCTTCTTCATCGGGGCCCTCCTTTCGGCGGTGTCCGTCAGCTGGTGCCGTCATGATTCCCATGAATTGGTCGAAATTATCCTCCGCGCGTCAGTTCTTGTTCTTGTAACGTGCGCTTCTCGGTCACCCGCGCGTCGCGGACGGCCGTCGGAGCTACTCGCAGGCCGTGGTCCTGTCCGCGCCGGGGCCGCCGTTGCAGTCGTCGGTGCCGGCCCCGCCGTTGAGGCCGTCGCCGCCGCTGCCCCCGTTCAGCTCGTCGTTTCCGGCGTTGCCGCTCAGGTCGTCGTCGCCCGCGCCGCCGTTGAGCTCGTCGTCGCCCGCGCCCCCGCGTAGTTCGTCGTCTCCGGGGCCGCCGTTGACCTCGTCGTTTCCGGCGTCGCCGCGTACGTCGTCGGCGCCCTTGCCGCCGTCGAGGGTGTCGTCGTTGTTTCCGGCGCGCAACACGTCGTCGCCGGCCTCGCCGCGCAGGCGGTCGTCGCCGTCCCCGCCGCGCAGGTCGTCGTCGCCCGCGCCGCCGCGCAGGTCGTCCCTGCCGCGCCCGCCCCTGAGCTCGTCGTCGCCGTCGCCGCCGTACACCACCGTGGGCAGGGGGACGTTGATGTCCGCCGCGATGACCACGACGTCGTCCCCGTCGCCGGCCACGACCTTGATCTTCTTGATCACGTTGCCCACCAGGACGGCCTCCCCGTTGCGGGGATCGGGGCTGCAGCCCTTGATCGGGCCCGCCTCGTCCTGGACCGCCAGGGAGTAGCCGGCGAGCCCGGGCGCCTGGACGGTCACCTCGTTGGCCACCCCCGGCGTCGCCGTATAGATGAGCGTCGTCTGGGAGACCGTGCACGTGCCGGCGTAGGCGGGCTCGGCCGCCGCGGCGCCGGCGGGGGGAAAGGCGAGCGCCAGCACCGCCGCCGGCGCTACGAGCAGCCGTCGGCGTGCGGACAGATGGCTGGTCATGGGGGAGTCCCTTCACACGAACCGGGGCAAAGTGAACCCCAGGGTTGTACGCATCGTGGGACGGGGTCAATAGACGGCACGGCGGGAAAGGGAACGGTCCACGTGGCGAGGCCGGGCCCGGCCGGGATGTGAGCGCTCACCCGCCGGCCGGGCGATCAAGATCTATCTGATAAGCGCGGCGTGCTCGATTTGGCGCCGTTTTGCGAGCGCTCTCTCGATGTGCTGCTCCATGATCCGCGCGCGTTCGTGATCTCCCTGCCGGGAGCTGGCGGCGGCGAGATTGCGGACCACGCGGAGTACGGCCCCCGCGACTTCCTGCAGATGCGTTTCCCGATGCCAGGTCTCGCTGAGCGGATCGAGGCCGAGGACATTCAGCATGGCCCGGACCGACCGGCATTTCCCGGCCGCCCGCTCGCGGTCCCCGGACGCCAGCGCCGCGTTGCCCTCGGCCACCGCGCCGTGCACGGCCGCGAGGGCCTGCGGCACGTTCAGGTCGTTGTCCATGGCCTCGCTGAACTGCGGGGGAAGGGACGCGGCGGAGTCGGCGGCCACCCGCAGCACGAACCTCTCGACGCGCCGGTAGGCCGCCGCCGCCTCGTCCAGGGCGTCGGGGCTGAATTCCACCGGTGACCGGTAATGGGCCGCCGCCAGGTAATAGCGGAGTTCGGCCGGCCGTACGCGGTCGAGCAGGGCCGGGACGGCCAGCGGATTGCGGAGGTGTTTGCGTATCTTCTCACCCCGGTGCGTCACCGGCCCGTTGTGCAGCCAGAATCGCGCGAACGAATCCCCGGCGGCTCGCGACTGGGCCATCTCGTTCTCGTGGTGCGGGAATATCAGATTGGCCCCGCCGCCGTGGATGTCGAATTCCGCGCCCAGATATCTGCGGGCCATCGCGGAACATTCCAGGTGCCACCCCGGGCGCCCCTCGCCCCAGGGTGAGTTCCACACCGGCTCGCCGGGTTTGGCGCTCTTCCACAGCGCGAAATCGCGCGGATCGCGTTTTCCGTGCTCGTTTTCCTCGGCTGCCCTCAGATGCCTTGCCTGCTGCCGGGAGAGCGACCCGTAATGGGGGTAGGAGCCGACCGAGAAATAGACGTTGCCGTCGGACTCGTAGGCGTGCCCGGACGCGACGAGCTGCTCGACCATCTCGATCATCTCCGGGATGTGTCCCGTCGCCCGCGGCTCCACGCTGGGCGGAAGGCATCCCAGGGCGGTGTACGTGCGGACGAAGGCGCGGTGGACGGGATCGGTGATCCGCCACCAGGGAACCCCCTCGGAAATGGCCCGGTGAATTATCTTGTCCTCGATGTCGGTGACGTTCCGGCAGAGCAGGACCTCGTATCCGCTGATTTTCAGCCAGCGGTGCAGGATGTCGAAAGTCACCTGCGATCGGAGCTGCCCCACATGCGGCGGAACGACGACGGTGGGACCGCAGAGATAAATCGACACCATTCCGGGAATTCGGGGGACGAAATCGCGGACGGCGCGGCGATGCGTATCGTAAAGGCGAAGACCCACCTAGCCGAGGGTAAGCGACTTATCCGCTCGCTGTCGATAGCGCGGGCCGACCCGGGACCCGCACACCGGGAAATGGCGATTGTGAGGCCGGGGAATAAGGACGATCCGCCCGCTGGTTGGCCCAGACATGGAGCCGACGAAACGGGGCCGCGTCCGGGTGGAGACGACGGCCAAGCGCGTGCGTGTCTACGTCGAGGGCCGGACGGTGGCCGACACCACCCGGGCCCTGCTGGTCTGGGAGGTCCCCTACTACCCGACGTACTACTTCCCGGCGGACGACGTCCGCGTGGAGGAGCTGAAGGCGACCGGAGAGACGCGGCACTCGCCCAGCAGGGGCGACGCGGAGGTCCACGACGTGGCCGGCCGGCCGGGCGCCGCCCTCGTGTACGGGGACGACGCGCCGCTGGAGCAGATCCGGGGCCACGTCCGCTTCGACTGGAACGCGATGGACAACTGGTTCGAGGAGGACGAGGAGGTCTTCGTCCACGCCCGCGACCCGTACACCCGGGTGGACATCCTGGCCAGTTCGCGCCACGTCCGGGTGGAGGTGGGCGGCGTGACCGTCGCGGACTCGCGCAGCCCGCGCATCCTGTTCGAGACCGGCCTGCCGCCGCGCTACTACCTGCCCAAGACCGACGTGCGGCTGGACCTGCTGCGCCCGTCCGAGACCGTGACGCACTGCCCCTACAAGGGCCGCGCGGTGTACTGGTCGGTCGGCGAGGACGAGTCCGGCAAGGACCTCGTCTGGTCGTATCCCACGCCGCTCGCGGAGTCCCAGAAGATCGCCGGGCTGGTCGCCTTCTACGACGAGAAGGTGGACGTGTACGTCGACGGCGTCCTCCAGGACCGACCGAAGTCCAAGTTCGCCTGACCGAGGAGGAATCGCGGGCCGGGCCGGCCCGGAGCCGTGCCGCGGGTGACTCAGCGGGTTTGCTCAGCGGCGGATGACGTGGAGGACGCTGGCGATGCGCTCGGCGGCGGTGACCACGTCGGAGGCGTGCCCGATCCGGCCGGCCCAGGACAGCCAGTACCACCACTCGCCGTCGCTGGCGTTGGACGCGAGCACGTCCTCGGCCATCGTGGGCTCCATGGGGTTGATGACGCGCAGACGCGGATAGAGGCCGGCCGGCGCCGTCAGGCGTACCTGGAAGGAGTGGGCCTCGAGCTGCGCGGCGAGCCTCTCCAGGTGGTCCATCGCCTCGCTGCGGTCTACCGTCGTCATGGTCAGCCTCCGGGGAACGTCAGGACCTATCACCGGAAAGGGTGAACCCGCAACGACCCACCGGCAATCGCGTGGATTCCCCGAAACCGTGCAATAACCAGGGAACTCACCCGGATTCCGTGGAACACACGCGGGTTCGCGAACACGAAGGCATAACAGTCCCGGGGGGTTGTGTGCCTGCGCGTTTACCGTGGGGAAACAACCGTAAACGGGGACCGCTTCACCAGTGGAGGGCGTGCACATGGCCCGCGGAGAGCACTCACCCGCTTGCGCGCGTCGCTGGCGCGAACAGGCACAGGTAAGGCAGTGGACGCTTTGGCAGACCGTCCAGGCGATCCACGGGTGCTGTGGCGTCAGCCTGCTGAAGGCCCACCGGCTCGGCCGCGGGTGGTCGGCCCGGCAGGCGATCGAGGAGCTGGAGCACCTGTGCGAGCAGCAGAGCCTCGGCCATCCGCGGGCGAGCATCGACCTGCTGAACGCCTGGGAGAACAACCGGGCCCGCCCGCGTCCCCAGACCATCGACCTGCTGGCCCGGCTCTACCGGGCCAACGCCGTACGGCTCGGCCTGGCCGCCGACTACTGCGAGGACCCGGGCGGGCAGAAGATCGTCGTGGTGGGGCCGGGCCAGACCGGTGAGCAGGCCCGGGCCGAGGACCCGGTCGCCGACGACGCGGAGCGCCGGGCGTTGTTCCACCAGGCGATGCTGATGGGCACGCCGAGCGGCCGGTTCTTCGCGGAGATCGAGGGACTGCGCCACGACCTGGACCGCACGCTGGCCGCGGGCACGGTGAGCGAGGACCAGCTCGACCGGCTGGACGAGCAGGTGTTGCGCTACCGCAGGGAGTACATGACGACCCCGCCGACGCCGATGCTCTGCCGGGTCATGCTGGAGATCTCCGACGTGCGCCGGCTGAGCGCCGTCCGCCAGCCGTCGTCGGTGCAGCGCCGCCTGCTCACCGCGACCACGATGCTGACCCTGCTCGCCGCCGACGCGCTGATGAAGCTGGGCGACACCCGCCAGGCCCACGCCTGGTACGGCACCGCCCGCGCCGCCTCCGACGACGTGGGCGACCTGCGGCTGCGGGCGCTCGTGCGAGCCCAGCAGACCATGCTCCTCTACTACTACGGCGATCTGAACGAGACCGTGCGGCTGGCCCGCGAGGCGCGGACGCTGGCCGGCTCGGCCCCCAGCTCGCCGGCGGCGCTGGCGGCGGCGGCCGAGGCCCGCGCGCTGGCCAGGATGGGGGACGGCAAGGCCGCCAGGATCGCGCTCGCCGAGGCGGAGCAGATCTTCGCCCGCATGCGCGGCATCAGCCAGGACGACCTGGCCTTCGTCTTCACCGAGAAGCGGTTGAAGTTCTACCGCACCGGCACGCTGATCGAGCTGGGGGACGCCCAGCAGGTGCAGGGCATCGACGGGTTCCCGCCGGGCTTCCAGACCATCGACCCGGCGCTGATCCTGCTCGACCAGGCGAGCCACCTGGCCAGGAACGGCGACCACGAGGAGGCCTGCAGGATCGCCGCGGACGCGCTGCGGCAGGTGCCCGCCGAGCACCGCACCTCGATCGTCGTCACCCGGGCCAGGGCCCTGCTGGCGGACGCCGACCCCGCCCTTCCCGCCGTACGGCGCCTGCGGAGGGTGCTGTCGGAGTCGTCGCCCACGCTCGCCCTCAGCGGGCTGTTCCCCGCCGCGGACTTCCCCGTCGCCGAGAACGCCGAGAACGCCTGAAACCGCCATGAGGACGATGGAGCCGGCACCGCTGGCCGAAGAGGCGTTCGGGGTCCTGCGCGAGGTCTGCGCGAAGATCGGGGTGGACGCGCGGGGCGCGCGGCTCCTGCGGCTGCGCAGCAACGCCGTCTTCAAACTGCGAGGGGACACGGCGCGCGGGGAGATGGTGGTACGCATCGCGACCGCGCCGGACGCGCTGACCCGGCTGCCGGTGGTCGTGGCGGTCGCCCGCTGGCTCGCCGACCGGGGCTTCCCGACCGTGCGGCCCGCCGACGAGATCGCCGACCAGCCGATCGTGCACGACGGCCGGGCGGTCACTTTCTGGCGGTACGTCCCCTCCCGCGGCCGCCCGACGACCCGGCAGCTCGGCCGGGTGCTGCGCAGCCTGCACCGCGAGCCGGTGCCGCCGGTGGGGCTGCGGACGCTCACCGACCCGCTCGCCGAGGTGCGGCACGCGGTGGAGCACCGGTCCGAGGTGCTCACCGCCGGCCAGCGGTCCTGGCTGAGCGACCGCATCGAGGAGCTCACCGGGCGCTGGCGCGACCTGGACACCGGCTCGCCGGTGCTGCTGCACGGCGACGCCTGGATCGACAACCTGCTGCGCTGCCAGGACGGGCACGTGGTGCTGTGCGACTGGGACGGCGTGGCCGTCGGCCCGCGCGAGTGGGACCTGGTGCACACCTACCACGGGCAGCGCCGCTTCGGCCTTTCGGCGGCCGACGTGGACGAGTTCGCCCGCGCGTACGGCTCGGACCTGCGGCTGTGGCCCGGCTACAGCACGCTGATGGAGGTGCGGGACATGTACGCCGTGGGCATCCATATCCGCAACGCCTCCGGCGACCCGTTCTCCCGGCAGGAGCTGCCCCGGCGGCTCGACTCGCTCACGCGCGGTGACGGGCACGCCCGCTGGTATATGACGGCACCGGCATAGCCTCGGGTAATCGCGGGTACTCTCCGTACAGGCTGCGAGTGTCGCAGTGGACAATTCCTGAAAACATGGTTTGTAAAAAGCGCACCCGGGTCATCCCGGCGGCGGACGTGCGCGCATTTCCAGCGTCTCACGCGGTCGCGCAACGAATCCGCTACGCAGCCTCATGCTCCCGACCTGGGAACATGGTGTAGCTTCCAAGAAGGAGAAGCAGTTGTCTGAAGGCACTGTCAAGTGGTTCAACGCCGAAAAGGGCTTCGGTTTCATCGCTCCGGACGACGGCACCGCTGACGTGTTCGTTCATTATTCGGCGATCAACTCGAACGGTTACCGGACGCTGGACCAGAACCAGAGAGTCAGCTACGTGACCGTTCAGGGCAACAAGGGACCGCAGGCCGAACAGGTCACGCCGCTCTAGGACGTGACTCACGGTGACATCGCGGCCGTGACCGGCCGCGCCGGCGGTACCACGTCGGCCCGCGCCGCTCCGGCGGCGCGGGCCCGATGTTTTGCCGTTCCTTTGCCGGGCATCGGGAACGGTCATGAGACTGAGCATGACCTCCGATCTGTGGTGGAAGAACGCGGTCGTGTACTGCCTCGACATCGAGACCTTCGCCGACGGCAACGGCGACGGGATCGGTGACTTCAGGGGGGCGATCCAGCGCATCGACCATCTGGACCGGATGGGCGTGACGTGTATCTGGCTGATGCCGTTCTTCCCGACGCCCGACAAGGACGACGGCTACGACATCACCGACTTCTACAACGTCGATCCGCGCCTGGGCACGCTCGGCGACTTCGTCGAGTTCATGCGGGTGGCCAGGGACCGCGGCATCAGGGTCATCGCCGATCTCGTGGTCAACCACACCTCCGACAAGCATCCCTGGTTCAAGGAGGCGCGCTCCAGCCGGGACTCCCGCTATCGGGACTGGTACATCTGGTCCGACAAGCCGGAGCCCGACGATCCCAAGGGCATCGTGTTCCCCGACAAGGAGGACAGCCTCTGGGAGTACGACGAGAAGACCGAGCAGTACTACTTCCACCGGTTCTACCGGTTCCAGCCCGACCTGAACACCGCCAACCCCGAGGTGCAGGACGAGATCTCCCGGATCCTCGGGTTCTGGATGGAGCTGGGCCTTTCCGGCTTCCGGGTGGACGCCGTGCCGTTCCTCGTCGAGCAGGTCACCGACAGCGGCGACCTGCCCGACCCGCACGAGTTCTTCGCCTGCCTGCGGGCCTTCCTCAGCCGCCGCGACGGCAGCGCCATCCTCCTCGGCGAGGTGAACCTGCCGTACGACGACCTGGTGCGGTACTTCGGCAACGATCTCGGCGACGAGATCACCATGTGCTTCGACTTCATCACCATGCAGCGGACGTACCTGTCGCTGGCCCGCCAGGACTCCAGTCCGCTGGCCGCCGCCCTGCGGGAGCGTCCCAAGGCACCCAAGGACTCCCAGTGGGCGACGTTCGTCCGCAACCACGACGAGCTCACGCTCGACAAGCTGAACGACGCCGAGCGCGAGGAGGTCTTCGCGGCCTTCGGACCCGACAAGGACATGCAGTTGTTCGGCCGGGGCCTGCGCCGGCGCCTGCCCACGATGCTGGGCGGCGACCTCGACCGGATCAAGATGGTCTACAGCCTGCTGTTCTCCCTGCCGGGCACCCCGGTGCTCTTCTACGGCGAGGAGATCGGCATGGGGGAGAACCTGGAGCTGGAAGGCCGCCAGGCCGTCCGGACGCCCATGCAGTGGACCCCGCACCGCAACGGCGGCTTCAGCGACGCCGACCCCTCGAAGGTGCGGATCCCCATGCCCACCGGGGACTACGGCCCCGAGAAGGTCAACGTCAGCGCGCAGGAGCGCGACCCCGACTCGCTGCTGTCGTGGATCACCCGGCTGATCCGGCACTACCGCGACTGCCCGGAGTTCGCGTGGGGCGCGTACACGGTGCTCGACACCGGCGTGGACGCCGTGTTCGCCCACCGTGCCGACTGCGACGGCGAGACGGTCGTGGCCGTGCACAACCTCGGCGACACCGAGGTCGAGGTGGAGATCGGGCTGGACGGGCTCGACTCGTCCAAGGTGCTGACCGACCTGCTGGTGGACGGCACGGTCGAGATCTCCGACGACGGCCGGGCCCGCTTCCCCATGGGCAGGTACGGCTGCCGCTGGTTCCGCGCCTCCACCCCCGAGACGGCCCCGGCCGATTCCGCCGACGTCTCCTAAGGGATCCCTCAGGGGCGGCTCGGGTGGATCTCCGATGGGCCGCCGCCCTCCCCACGGCCAGAGTGAAGAGCCATGGGGATGGTCTTGGGATACGTGCTGGTGGCGACCGGCGCCGTCGCGATGTTCGCGTTACACCTGGTGGCGGGGCTCGACCCGCTGACGGCCATGATCAGCGAGTACGTCTTCGCGCCGCACGGATGGCTGCTGCCGGTCTCGCTGACGTCGATCGCCGCGGGCTCGGCCGTGCTCGCCGTACGGCTGGCGCGGCTGGACCGGCGCGCGGCGCTGCTGGTGGGCGTGTGGAGCGCCTGCCTGCTGCTGGTGGCCGGCTTCCCGACCGACCGGCCGGGGCTGTCGCTGTCGCTCTCCGGCGGCATCCACCGCTATGCCGCCTTCGCCGCCTTCGTCAGCCTGCCGGTGGCCGGGCTGCTCGTCGCCCGGACCACCCGCTCGCGTCTGGTGCGCGTGCTGTGCGCCGTCGCGCTCGGCTCGCTGCTCCTCGTGGTCCTGCCCTACGCCTTCCGGATGCTGCACCTCGACCCCGGCACGGTGCCGGCCGGGCTCACCCAGCGCCTCACCGTCGTCTCCGAGGTGGCGGCGCTGGTGAGCATGTCGGTGTCGGCGGCAAGGTCAGCCGCCGCAGCTCTGGTAGGTGAAGGTGCCTGCCCTGACCTTGTAGGAGTCGCGCACCCGGGTCTTACCCGTCCGGGTGTCGATCCTGAGGATGGTCACGTGGTCGACGCTCGCCGAGCGGATGAGGTGGAGCGTGACCTCGTGCTCTCCGGTCCAGTCGATCATCTCGACCGAGGCGTCGGACGGCAGGGAGAAGCGGACGGAGCCCCCCGTCTGGTCGGTCGTGGCGTCGTAGAAGCGCAGCCGGGCTTTCTTGCCGCTCCCGGTGACGAACGCGACCGTGCGGTCGTCGGAGGACAGCGCCCACGGCACGTTGGCGGCCACGATCTGGGGCGGGACGACGTGGGCCAGCTCGCCGCCCTTGGTGTCGTAGACGCCCAGCCCGGTGGTGTTCTCGTCGGTGCTCTGCTCCACGAGGACGGCTGAGCCGTCGCCGCTGAAGCCCCTGAACGTGCCGAACGCCGGGACCGTGCCGGTCTCGCTCGCCCCCGAGACGTCGAAGATCCGGGCCCGGCTGCTGCCGTCCTTCACGCTGTAGCCGAGGATCAGGCGGGCGCCGTCCTGGGAGAGACGCACCCAGGCGTCGTCCATGCCGACGCCGCGAGGGAGCAGCTTCTTCGGCATGACGTGCACCGGGCCGTGGAACTCGCGCACCACCAGGCGGTGGTCGGTCTTGCGGAAGTAGGCCACCGACTCGCCGTCGCCGCTCACCGAGAGCGGGGCCTGCATCTCCTTGTTCGGCTTGCCCTTGGCGTTCAGCGGCCACACCATCGCGTCCTTCAGCGCCACCCGCGTGCCGTCGAGCAGGTCCAGCCGCCAGGTGTGGCACGGCGTCGTGGCGCCGTCCTTGGCGGTGCAGGCGTCCACCGAGGCGTAGCGAATCGAGTGGTGCGCGGTCGCCATGGCGGGCGCGGCCGCCGCGGAGATCGTGAGTGTGGACAGGGCGAGGCCGGTCAGACCCAATGTGATCGGCAGGATGGGGTGCCGCATGACTGTCTCCTTTCTGGGAGGTCATGCATTGGACCCGCCCCGGCCGTCGCCGGTTCGTCACAAGTCGATTGCTTACGTCTGGCCGTCGAGCGTCTCGAGCGCGTCCTCGATGGCCCGGTGGAAGGTCGGATAGGCGTACATCATGTGCCGCAGCCGCGTCGTGGGGATCTCGTTCTGCACCGCCACCACCAGCGCGCCGAGCACCTCCCCGCCGGCCGGCCCGGCGCTCGTGGCGCCGACCAGCACGCCGCGCCGCGCGTCCTCCACCAGCTTGACGAAGCCCTCGTGCCCGGCCCCGTGGATCCAGCCCCGGGCCGACTCGCCGACGGAGGCGAAGCCCACCCGCACGTCGAGCCCGGCCTCCCGGGCCTTCCGCTCCGTCAGGCCGACCGAGGCCACCTCGGGGTCGGTGAACGTGACCCTGGGCACCGCCCGGTAGTCGGCCGGCGGGCCGCCTTCGCCGAGGATGTCGCGGGCCGCGATCCTGCCCTGGTAGACGGCGACGTGTGTGTACGCTCCCCGGCCGGTCACGTCGCCGACCGCCCACACGCCGTCGGCGGCCCGCATCCGCCCGTCCACGGTGACGAACCGGGCGCTCTCGTCGAGGCCGGCGTCGCCGGCGCCGATCGCGGCCAGGTCGGTCCTGCGCCCGGTGGCGACCAGCAGACGTACGGCGCGGAGAGTCCGGCCGTCCTCCAGCGTGAGGGTGAAGCCGCCCTCGTCGTGCCGCACCCGCTCGGCCGCGACTCCGGTGTGCGTCTCGAGGCCCTCGCCGGCGAACACCCGGGCCAGCAGCACGCCCGCTTCGGGCTCCTCCCGCGCCAGCAGGCGGTCGGCGGCCTCCACGACCGTCACCCGCGTGCCGAACCGGGCGAACACCTGGGCGAGTTCGCAGCCGATCGCCCCGCCGCCGAGCACGATCAGCGACTCGGGCATGTGCCGCGCCACGACGGCGTCCCGGTTCGTCCAGTACGGCGTGTCCTCCAGGCCGTCGATCGGAGGGACGGCGGGATCGGTCCCGGTGGCGAGGACGATCCCGCGCCGTGCCCGCAGCACCCGGCCGTCCACGGTCACCTCCCGTGGCCCGGTGATCCGGCCGCGGCCGCGTACGAGGTGGACGCCCGCGCTCTCGAAGTGCTCCGCCCTGGCGTCGTCGCTGAAGCCGTCGGTGGCCTCGCCGCTGATCCGGTCGATCACCGGGGCCCATTTGGGGGAGACCCGGACCGAGCCGGCCATGCCGGGCACCCGCCGCGCCTCGGCCAGCAGTCCCGCGGCACGCACCATCATCTTGGAGGGGACGCAGCCCCAGTAGGCGCACTCGCCCCCGATCAGGCCGGCCTCCACGCCGGCGACGCTGAGGCCGGCCTCCGCAAGCCGTCCCGCGACGTCCTCCCCGCCGGGTCCCAGGCCGAGCACCACCACGTCGTACATGCCGTCCATGCCGGTCAACTGCCCAGGCAGGCGGAGCCGTACCGTGCGGAAAACCCGGGATGACACGAGGGGCGGGCCCACCCGGGCCCGCCCCTTACCGTGCGTGGTCGGTCAGATGAGACCGAGAGCCCGTACGGCGTCCCGCTCCTCGACCAGCTCGTTGACCGAGGCGTCGATCCGCTCCCGGGAGAACGCGTCGATCTCCAGGCCCTGGACGATCTCCCAGCGGCCGTTCCTGGACACCACAGGGAAGGAGGAGATGAGGCCCTCCGGCACACCGTAGGAGCCGTCGGACGGGATGGCGGCCGAGGTCCAGTCGCCCTCGGGCGTGCCGTTCACCCAGTCGTACACGTGGTCGATCGCCGCGTTGGCCGCGGACGCCGCCGAGGACGCGCCGCGCGCCTCGATGATGGCGGCGCCGCGCTTGGCGACGGTCGGGATGAAGGTGTCGCGCAGCCACTCCTGCTCGACCTGCTCGGCCGCGATCTTGCCGCCGACCTCGGCGTGGAAGAGGTCCGGGTACTGCGTGGCGGAGTGGTTGCCCCAGATCGTCATCTTCTTGATCTCGGTCACCGGCACGTTCAGCTTGCCCGCGAGCTGCGAGAGCGCGCGGTTGTGGTCGAGACGGGTCATCGCGGTGAACCGCTCGGCCGGAACGTCGGGAGCCGCGGACTGCGCGATGAGCGCGTTGGTGTTGGCAGGGTTGCCCACGACGAGCACGCGGATGTCGTCGGCCGCGTGGTCGTTGATGGCCTTGCCCTGCGGGCCGAAGATGCCGCCGTTGGCCTCGAGGAGGTCGCCGCGCTCCATGCCCTTCGTACGCGGGCGGGCGCCGACGAGCAGCGCGACGTTGGCGCCGTCGAAGGCCTTGGCCGGGTCGTCGGAGATTTCGATGCCCCGCAGCAGCGGGAACGCGCAGTCGTCGAGCTCCATCGCGGTGCCCTCGGCCGCCTTGACGGCCTGTGGGATCTCCAGAAGGCTGAGCTTCACCGGGGTGTCTGCCCCCAGGAGCTGGCCCGAGGCGACGCGGAAGAGCAGCGCGTAACCGATCTGGCCGGCCGCGCCGGTGACGGTCACTTTGACGGTCATGACGATCCCCATTCGCGATATGTGTGACTCACGGATGCTACCCGTCGGCCCGTATCCCCTCGTGAGCAGGTAGCGCTTCCGACTTCCGCGCGTCGGGAGCGGTCTGGACGGGACATCCGGCCCCTGGCCACGCGTTTCGCCTGCGAAAGGGTGAAACTTTCACGAAACACGCAGGTGACTTCAGGCGTAACGGGGCGACGGAATCCCTGCTCGGACGCGGGGTGAACGCCGGGCCGCGACTTCGCCGCGCTCCCGCCCTTGACGGGTCCCTGTACGGCGCCGGGGGTGGTGCCTATGGTTCGTGGGAGCGCTCCCAAGCGCAGAATTCATCGCCAGGAGGACCTTCCCAATGAGATCCACCCCCCGACCGGGAGCCGTGAGCTCCACGGTGCGCCGCGGCCTGGTCGCGGCGGCCGTGCTCGCGCTCGGTTCCACGGCGGCCGTCGCCACCGCCACTTCGGCGAGTGCCGCGGTCTCGTGCAAAGTCACCTACACGGCCAGCGAGTGGCAGGGCGGCATGTCCGCCAACCTGAGCATCCAGAACCTGGGCGACGCCCTGAGCAACTGGACGCTCACCTTCACCTTCCCCAACAGCAGCCAGAAGGTCACCCAGGGCTGGTCCGGCAACTGGAGCCAGTCGGGCAGCAACGTGTCCGTGACCGCCATGGACTGGAACAAGTCCCTGGCCACCGGCGCGTCCACGAGCATCGGCTTCAACGGCACCTGGAGCGGCAGCAACCCGGCGCCGACCGACTTCAAGATCAACGGTGTGTCCTGCAACGGCACCCCGCAGTCGCCGTCGCCGTCGCCGTCGCCGTCGCCGTCGCCGTCGGCCTCGCCGTCGAAGTCCCCCTCGCCGTCTCCCTCGGCCTCCCCCTCGGCCTCTCCTTCGGCCTCCCCGTCCGTTTCTCCGTCGGCCTCGCCGTCGGCGTCGCCCTCCCCGTCGACCTCGCCGCCGCCGCCCGGGACCCACGTGGACAACCCGTACGCCGATGCGACGGGCTACGTGAACCCGGACTGGTCGGCCAGCGCGAAGTCCGAGCCGGGCGGCTCGCGGGTGGCCAATATCTCCACGGCGGTCTGGCTGGACCGCATCGCCGCGATCAGCTCCGGCTCGGCCGGCAACAACAGCATGGGCCTGCGTGACCACCTCGACGAGGCGGTCAAGCAGGACGCGGCCAACGGGAGCGCGCCTCTCACGATCCAGGTCGTCATCTACGACCTGCCGAACCGCGACTGCTCGGCGCTCGCCTCCAACGGTGAGCTGAAGATCGCGCAGAACGGCCTCGCGCGGTACAAGAGCGAGTACATCGACGTGATCGCCGGGATCATGGCGGACCCCAAGTACTCGAACCTCCGCATCGTGACGATCATCGAGCCCGACTCGCTGCCGAACCTGATCACGAACGTCAACAACTTCCAGGCGTGCCAGGAGGCGCAGTCCTCGGGCGCCTACGTCCAGGGCGTGCAGTACGCGCTGAACAAGCTGCACGCGATCAAGAACGTGTACACCTACGTGGACGCGGCACACCACGCCTGGCTCGGCTGGGACAACAACTTCCAGCCGATGGTGAACCTCTTCCACCAGGTCGCCACCGGCACCACCGCCGGCGTGAACAGCATTGACGGCTTCATCGTGAACACCGCCAACTTCGCCGCGCTGACCGAGCCGTACTTCAACATCAACACCACGGTGAACGGCCAGTCGGTGCGCCAGTCCAGGTGGGTCGACTGGAACTGGTACGTGGACGAGTCGTCCTTCGCGACCGCTCTCCGCAACGCCCTGGTGGCGAAGGGCTTCCCGAACACCATCGGCATGCTGGTCGACACCTCCCGCAACGGCTGGGGTGGCGCGGCCCGTCCGACCAAGGCGAGCACGTCCACCGACGTCAACACCTTCGTGAACGAGTCGCGCGTCGACCGCCGGATCCACGCCGGCAACTGGTGCAACCAGTCCGGCGCCGGTATGGGTGAGCGGCCGAAGGCGAACCCCGCCCCCGGTTTCGACGCCTACGTCTGGATCAAGCCGCCGGGTGAGTCCGACGGTTCCAGCTCGGCGATCGCGAACGACGAGGGCAAGGGCTTCGACCGCATGTGCGACCCGACCTACACCGGTAACAGCCTGAACGGCAACAACCCGTCCGGTGCTCTGCCGAACGCCCCGGTCTCGGGCCACTGGTTCTCCGCGCAGTTCCAGCAGCTGATGCAGAACGCCTACCCGCCGCTCTCGTAAGCCGAGGCGCGCCAGGCGCACAAGAAAACGGGCCCCGTCGCACTGCGGCGGGGCCCGCTCCTTTTTCCCGGCCCTGTTTCCGGCCCTGTTTCCGGCCCTGTTTCCGGCCATGGAGCCGGTCAGGTGTAGTGGTTCGACCGGCTGCTCCGGGTGAGCTTGAGCACGACCGACACGATCAGCGCGATCGCGCCGATGATCAGAACCCACTTCAGCGCCCCGAAGATGAGCCCGATGACGGAGCCGAGAAGGAAGAACCCGACGATTACGGCTGCGGCGATGAGGAGAATGCGTCCCATGCCTTCACCGTACGGGCCGCCCTCCCGCCGATCACAGGGCCGAAGGCCAAGTTCAGGGCAGACTCAGGGTCATCTCAGGGTGGGGGAGGGGGCCCGCTCGGCCGTCAGTCGTTGGCGTGCAGCGCCGCGTTGAGCTCGATGCCCCTGCTGTCGCGGGACACGGCCTCGACCGCCCCGGTCGTCGAGTTGCGGCGCAGCAGCAGGCCCGACTTGCCCGACAGCTCCCTGGCCTTCACGACCGCTCCGTCGGGCAGCGTGACCTTGGTGCCCGCCGTGACGTACAGCCCGGCCTCCACCACGCAGTCGTCGCCGAGCGAGATGCCGATGCCGGAGTTGGCCCCGAGCAGGCAGCGCTCGCCGATCGAGATGACCTCCTTGCCGCCGCCGGACAGCGTGCCCATGATCGAGGCGCCGCCGCCCACGTCGGATCCGTCGCCCACGACGACCCCCGCCGAGATGCGGCCCTCCACCATGGAGGCGCCGAGCGTGCCGGCGTTGTAGTTGACGAAGCCCTCGTGCATGACCGTGGTGCCGCTCGCCAGGTGGGCGCCGAGCCGTACGCGGTCGGCGTCGGCGACCCGCACCCCGGAGGGCAGCACGTAGTCGACCATGCGGGGGAACTTGTCCACGCCGTAGACGGTCACCGGGCCCCTGGCCCGCAGGCGCAGCCGCACCTCCTCGAAGCCCTCCACCTTGCACGGGCCGTGGCTGGTCCACACGACGTTGGCCAGCAGCCCGAAGATCCCGTCGAGGTTGACCGTGCGCGGCCGGACCAGACGGTGGGACAGCAGGTGCAGGCGCAGGTACACGTCGTACGCGTCGACCGGCGGGGCCGACAGGTCGGTGATGCCGGTGCGCACGGCCACGACCTCGACGCCCCGGGCGGGGTCGGGGCCGACCAGTTCCGCCATGCCCTCGCCGAGGTCCTCGCCGGCGATCGGCTCGGTGCCCACGGCCGGGGGCTCGCCCAGCGCCGGGAAGGGGAACCAGGTGTCCAGCACGGTGCCGTCCGCGGCGATCGTGGCGAGGCCGATGCCGTACGCACCCGAGGTGGTGGAGTCGATAGCTGTCATGTGCACCTACGCTACCGGCTCAAGACGAGGCATCACCTGGGCGGACGAGGCCCGACTCGTAGGCGTACCGGACGGCCTGGGCGCGGTCGCGCAGGCCGAGCTTGGCCAGCAGGCGGTTCATGTGCGTGCTCACCGTGGCCTCGCTGATCGACAGCGTGTCCGCGATCTCGCCGTTCGACAGCCCCCGCGCCACCAGGCGTAGCACCTGTTCCTCCCGCGCGGTGAGTCCCGTCTCGGGCGGCGGCGCGGCGGGCTGCGCGCGGCGGTAGGCGTCGACGACCCGGCCCGTGACGGCGGGGTCGAGCAGCACCTCCCCACGGGCGGCGCTGCGGATCGCGGCGAACAGGTGCTCGGGGGGCGAGACCTTGAGCAGGAAGCCGCTGACTCCGGTGTGCAGGGCCTGGTCGAGGTTCTCGTCGGTGTCGTAGGTCGTCAGCATGATCACGCGTGGCGGCACGGGCGCGGACAGGATCCGCCGGGCCGCCTCCAGGCCGTCGAGCCGCGGCATCGCGATGTCGAGCAGCACGACGTCGGGCCGCAGGCTCCGGGCCAGCTCGACGGCGCGTTCTCCGTCGGACGCCTCGCCCAGCACGGCGAGGTCCGGCTGAGTGCCGATCACCAGCCGCAGCCCGGCCCGGACCATCGCCTGGTCGTCGGCGATCAGAATCCCGATCAGGCGCTCGTTCACAGCGTCTCTCACAGTGTCTTTCACCGGGGCAGCACCGCCCGGACGCCGAACCCGCCCGAGGCGAGCGGTCCCGCGGTCAGCGTGCCGTGGAACAGGGCGGCCCGCTCCCGCATGCCGATCAGCCCGTGCCCGCCTTCCTGCCCGGCGCCGCGTGCCCGCGCCTGCGCCCGGCCCTCGCGGGGGCCCAGGTCGACGATCTCCAGGTGGAGCTCTCCGGGGCGGTAGTCCACGGTGACCGTCGCCCGGGTCGGGCCCGCGTGCTTGAGCGCGTTGGTCAGCGCCTCCTGCACGATGCGGTAGGCCGACATGTCGAGCCCGGCGGGCAGCGGCGCCGGGTCTCCGCGCACCTCCAGGGTCGCGTCGAGCCCCGCGGCCCTGACCTGGTCCAGCAGGTCGTCCAGCCGGTCGAGGCCGGCCTGCGGACCCGAGTCGGCAGGCCCGCGCAGCAGGCCGAGCATGCGGCGCAGCTCGTCCACGGCGCCCCGGCCCGTCTCCTCGATCGACGCGAGCACCTGCCGCTCACGTTCCTGGTCCTCGCGCAGCATGAGCCGTACGCCACCGGTCTGCATGGTCATCACGCTGACACTGTGGGCGACGATGTCGTGCAGTTCGCGGGCGATGCGGGCGCGTTCCTCCGCCACGGCCTCGCGGGCCAGCAGCTCGCCACGTTCGGCGGCCTGGACGGCGAGCACGCGGTGGCGGCGCACGGCCAGGCCGGCTCCGGCCGCGATCGCGGACATCACCACGGCCACGGCGACGTCCCCCCACCCCGCCTGGGGGGACGAGGTGGACATCATCGCGGCGACGTACGCGCCGCTCGCCGCCAGGCCGACGGCGGCCCGCACGCTGCGCGGCCGCACCTCGGACAGGAGGGTGAACAGCAGCACGAGCTCGGTGTAGAACTGCCAGGCCGCCGCGGTCTGGGACTCCAGGAGGAGCAGCGGGACGGTGACGGCGCAGTAGACGAACAGGATCGCGAACGGAGCGCGGCGCCGGAACAGCACCGCGACGGCGGCGGCGATCCCCCCGGCGATCCACACGGGGAGATGGTCGCGGGCCGGGCCCGTCGAGCGCCCGCCGACCTCCTCGGCGATCGCGAACAGGCCCACGACCACCGCGACGAGCCAGTCGACGAGAGTGGGGGGACGGCGGTGGAGCATGGTGGAGAGAGTAATGGTGCAGAGAGTAACGGTCGTCCCGAATGCACCGTTCCACAAATCCGCCTGTAGGGGGACAGAGGGTCAACGTGTGCTTTGACGACGGGGTGGGGGACCGATCCGTACGGTCCTCCGCATGCTTACCAACGCGAACACCTTCCGCCGCGTCGCGGCGGGCACAAGCCTCATCCTCGCCCCGCTCTGCCTGCTCCTCGGCATGGCCGCCGATCCGTCCGAGCCCGGGGTCGACGACCCCCTCGCGTACGCGCACAACCCGGGAGCCGTGGGCGTCAGCGCGACGCTCCTCCACTACGCGTGGGTCCTGTGGGTGCCCGGCGTGATCGGCCTCGTCCACCTCGTACGCGAGAAGGGCGTGGTGCTCGCCAACATCGCGGGCGTGATCACGGTTCTCGGCCTCATCAACTTCTCGGCGCTGATGATCTCGGACTTCTTCGACATCGTGGCGTTCCAGATGCTGCCGGTGGACCAGGCGGAGAAGCTCATGCAGGACGCGGCGCAGCCCGCGATGATCGTCGCCTGGCAGATGCCCGGCATGATCGGGTCGTTCCTCGGCCTCGTGCTCGTCGCCGTCGCGTACGCCTGGGGAGGCCGGGCCGGGTGGTGGTTCCCGGCCGGCGTGCTCGTCGGCATCCTCGCCTGGCTGTTCGGCGCGAGCGCGTGGAACCTCGTGCTGGGCCTCGGCGGCCCGGTCATCCTGCTGGTCGTCTTCGGAATCGCCGGCGTCTCGATGATCCGCATGCGCGACGAGGAGTGGGCGACCTCCGCCGCCGCGTGACCTGCGTTAACGCACTGTTTCACTGGGTTTCAGGTTGAAAAGGGGGATAACGGGGAAAGTTGACTCGGCACGACCGAGTCGCGTAAACATCGGCCCGATGGGGGGCGAATGACCGACGTGCACAGGTACGCCCGGGACTGCTTCCGCGGGGTCACCTCCGACCGGTTGGGCGTCGAGCTGGAGTTCCTGGTCTTCGACGCGGACAACCCCGCGCTTCCCGTCCCCATCGCCCGGATCGCGGGCGCGCTCCCCGCGCTCCCGGGTGGCAGCCGGGTGACGTTCGAGCCGGGCGGGCAGCTCGAACTGTCCGCCCCGCCGGACGTCCTGCCCGCCGCGATCGCGAAGCTCACCGCCGACGTCGACGCCGTACGGCTCGCACTCGCCCGGGCCGGGCTGCGGCTGGGCGGCCGCGGCCTGGACGCCCTGCGCCCGCCCCTGCGGCAGTTACGAGAGCCCAGGTATGAGGCGATGGCCGCGTTCCTGGACTGGCCGGACGGCCTGACGATGATGTGCTCGACGGCGTCGGTCCAGGTCAATCTGGACTTCGGCGAGGACTCCCGAACCCGCTGGGAACGGTCCCACATTCTCGGCCCTGTGCTGGTCGCGGCCTTCGCCAACTCGCCCGCCGGCGGGTGGGCCTCCGGCCGCCAGGCCGTGTGGAGCAGGCTCGACCCGAGCAGGACGGCGCCGGTCGCACGGAACGGCGACCCGGTGGACGACTGGGCGCGCTACCTTCTCGACGCCCGTCTCATGCTGGTCCGGGGGGACGGCGGTCTCCTGCCGGTCCTCGACGGCTCGCCGTTCCGCGACTTCGCCCGTGTGGCCGGGCGGCCCCCCGGCGAGGCCGACCTCGCCTACCACGCCACCACGCTCTTCCCGCCCGTACGGCCACGGGGCTGGCTGGAGGTGCGCTACCTCGACGCGCAGGGTGCCGCCGAATGGCCCGTGTGCGTGGCCGTCGTCCACGCGCTCGTCACCGACGACCGGGCCGCCGGGGCCGCCATGGAGGCGGCCCGGCCGGTCGCCCACCGGTGGGCGGACGCCGCCCGCCTCGGTCTCGCCGACCCCGATCTGCGCCGCTCCGCCTCGGCCTGCTTCGCCGCCGCCGCCGAGGCCCTGCCCCGCCTCGGGGCCGAGCCCTCGCTGGTCGCCCGGGTCCGCGCGTTTTCCTCTCGGCACATCGAATCCGGCCGATCGCCGGCCGCCGACCAGATGGAGGAGATGTTCGCGTGACCGATCTCGACGCCGTCCTGGGCAACGCCGGCCCGACCGGCCTGAAGGAGCGGATCGCGGCCGAGCTCGCCGCCGTACGCGAGCGGTCGCTCGCCTACACGGACGCCGACGACGAGATGCTCGTGCGCCAGCACTCGCCCCTGATGTCGCCGCTGGTCTGGGACCTGGCGCACGTCGGCAACTACGAGGAGCTGTGGGTGCTGCGCGAGGTGGGCGGCATCGAACCGCTGCGCCCGGAGATCGACCACCTCTACGACGCGTTCAAGTATCCGCGCAAGGACCGGCCGTCGCTCCCGCTGCTCGGCCCGGCCGAGGCGAGGAAGTACATCTCCGGCGTGCGCGGCCGGGTGCTCGACGTCCTCGACCAGGTGGACCTGACCGACCCCGATCCGCTGCGGGCGGGCGGCTACGTCTTCGGGCTGGTGCTGCAGCACGAGCACCAGCACGACGAGACCATGCTCGCCACGCTCCAGCTGTCCCGGCGGCCCGGCCTGGTCCGCGACGGGGAACTGCCGCCCGGCAGGCCCGCCGCCGAGCTCGAGGTGCACATCCCCGCCGGGGTCTTCACGATGGGCACCGACACCACGCCCTGGGCGTACGACAACGAGCGGCCGGCCCACCGGCTGTACCTGCCGGGCTACTGGATCGACCGCCATCCCGTCACCAACGGGGCCTACCTGGAGTTCGTCGAGGGCGGCGGCTACCGCGACCCGCGCTGGTGGCTGCCGCAGGGCTGGGAGTGGGTCGAGCGCGACGGCGTGGAGGCCCCGCTGTTCTGGACGCGCGACGGCGACACCTGGTGGCGGGTCCGGTTCGGCCGGGAGGAGCCCGTGCCGCCGGACGAGCCGGTGCAGCACGTCTCGTGGTACGAGGCCGACGCGTACGCCCGGTGGGCGGGCAAACGCCTGCCGACCGAGGCCGAGTGGGAGAAGGCGTGCGGAGGCCGCACGTACCCCTGGGGCGAGGCCGATCCCGGCCACCTCGCGCGCTGGGCCAACCTCGGCCACCGCGCGGCCCGGCCCGCGCCCGCGGGGGCGTACCCGGACGGCGCGAGTCCCTACGGGGTCGAGCAGCTCATCGGGGACGTGTGGGAGTGGACCGACTCCTGGTTCCAGCCCTATCCCGGCTACCGGTGCTTCCCCTACGAGGAGTACAGCAAGGTCTTCTTCGGGGAGACCTACCGGGTGCTGCGCGGCGGATCGTGGGCCACCCATCCCTCCGCCGTCCGCACGACCTTCCGCAACTGGGACTACCCGATCCGGCGGCAGATCTTCGCCGGGTTCCGCTGCGCCCGCTCGGAGGAGTGAGGGGATGTGCCGTCACGCGGCGTGGCTGGGCCCGGCGAGGTCCCTGACCACGCTCATCAGCGACCCCGAACACGGCCTGCTGCGCCAGTCGTACGCGCCGCGCCTGCAGAAGTACGGCACGGTGAACGCCGACGGGTTCGGCTTCGGCTGGTACGACGGGGCCCGGCCCGTGCGCTACCGCCGTACGGTGCCCATCTGGGCGGACGCCAACATGCCCGGCCTCGCCGCGGCGGCCCGCTCGTCCTGCCTGATCGCGGCGGTGCGGTCGGCCACGGTGGGCATGCCGATCGAGGAGACGGCCACCGCGCCGTTCGCCGACGGACCCTGGCTGCTCAGCCACAACGGGCGGGTCAGGCGCGAGGCCGTCCGGCCCCTCGCGGCCGACGCGGAGAGCGTGTGCGACTCGGCGTGGCTCGCCGCGGCCGTGTTCACCCGGTTGCGGGACGGTCTGCCGCTCGCCGACGTCCTGCCCGCCGTCGTCCGCGCGGCCGCCGAGGGCGACCGGGAGGCCCGGCTCAACCTGCTCGTCACGGGAGGTTCCCACCTGGCCGCCGTCGCGTGGGGCGACACGTTGTTCACGCACCTGGCGGAGGGGGTGCTCGTCGCGAGCGAGCCGCTGGACGGCCGGCCGGGCTGGCGGGCCGTGCCCGACCGGAGCCTGCTGCTCGCGTCTCCCGACGGCGTTTCGGTGACACCCATCGATTGAGAGGTGACCATGAGCGTGACCGACCATCTCGGCGGTGACTACCTGCGCCAGGCTCTGGAGAACGACGTACGCGCCGGGCTCACCTCGTCGCCCAAGTGGCTGCCGCCCAAATGGTTCTACGACGCCGCGGGCAGTGAGCTGTTCTCGCGGATCACCCGGCTGGCGGAGTACTACCCCACCCGGCGTGAGCTGGAGATCCTGCGCCGCCGCGCCGTCGACGTCGCGGGGCTCAGCCGCGCCGACACGCTCGTCGAGCTGGGCTCGGGCACCAGCGAGAAGACCGTGCTGCTGCTCGACGCGCTGGCCAACGCGGGCACGCTGAGGGGCTACACGCCGGTCGACGTGGACGACGTCACGCTGGAGGCCGCGGCGGAGCGGCTCGCCGTACGCTATCCCGGCCTGGACGTACGGCCGGTGCGCGCCGACTTCGAGCAGCACCTGGCGCTGCTGCCGAGGACCGGCAGGCGGCTGGTGGCGTTCCTCGGCGGCACGATCGGCAACCTCCCGCCCGCCGCGCGGGAGGTGTTTCTCAAGGAACTGCGGGCCACGCTGAGGCCGGGCGACACCCTGCTGCTCGGCACCGACCTGGTGAAGGACAGGGGACGGCTGGTCGCGGCGTACGACGACCCGGGGGGCGTGACGGCCGCCTTCAACCGCAACGTGCTGCACGTGCTCAACCGGGAGCTGGACGCCGGGTTCGAGCCGGAGGCGTTCGAGCACGTCGCGCAGTGGGACGAGGACAACGACTGGATCGAGATGCGCCTGCGGGCCACCCGGCCCATGGAGGTTCCGATCCGGGCGCTCGGCCTCACGGTCGCCTTCGCCGAGGGCGAGGAGATGCGCACGGAGATCAGCGCCAAGTTCCGCAGGGAGGGCGTGCTCGGCGAGCTGTCCCGGGCCGGGTTCGCGGTCTGCCGCTGGTACACCGACAGCGCCGGCGACTTCGCGCTGACCCTGGCCGCGGTGCCCGCGTCCCCGGGGAGGTTCGCCAACCCTTAACCGGCAGTGCCGGAGGATGTCGTCGTCCTGCCACCGCGAGGGGCTGTGATCACCTCGCCGGGCCGCCGTAAGCGGGCGGCCGAAGTGAAAGGACCACGATGTCCCAGGGTCTGTCCCGCCGCGGGTTCCTCGCCGCAGGCGCAGGCGCCGCCGCCGCGTCGCTGCTGCCTGCCTCGGTGCACCGGGCGATGGCCATGCCGGTGCCGCGCGGCGGCCTGTCCGCGATCAAGCACGTCGTCTTCCTCATGCAGGAGAACCGGTCGTTCGACCACTACTTCGGCACCCTGCGGGGCGTGCGCGGCTATGGGGACCGCAACGCCGTCAGGCTGCCGGACGGCAGGCCGGTGTTCGAGCAGCCCGACGGCGCGGGCCGGGTGCTGCCGTTCCCGGTGCGCGAGGCCGCCGACCTGGTGGGCAGAGACCTGCAGTGGATCTCGGCGCTCGCGCACGGCTGGAACGACGGGCAGGCGGCCGCGGCGGACGGCTGGCACAACGGCTGGATCGCGGCCAAGAGCCCGGCCACCATGACGTACTACCGGCGTGAGGACATCCCGCTGCAGTACGAGCTGGCCGACACCTTCACGATCTGCGACCACTACTTCTGCTCGGTGCTGTCGTCCACGAGCCCGAACCGTAACTACCACGTGAGCGGGCACACCGGCTACGAGCCGGGGACGACGAAGCGGGCGATCGACAACTCCGCCTACAGCGAGGACTCCCACGCGGGGTACACGTGGGCGAACGCCGGGGAGATCCTGGAGGCCGCCGGGCACTCCTGGAAGGTCTACCAGGAGTGGGACAACTACGAGGACAACAACCTCGAGTTCTTCGCCGAGTTCCGCCGGATCGCGCGCAAGGCGCTGCGCGGCGACCACCTGAGCATGGACTCCTTCTACTCCGCGCTGTTCCGGGCGCCGGAGGCACAGCGGGAGCAGATGCTGGCGCGGCTGGAGGAGGGCGTGGCGGCGCTGACGCCCAAGGAGCGCTCACTGTACGACCGGGCGCTGCGCCGCCTGCGGCCCGACACGCTCGCCGCCGAGTTCCGCGCCGACGTCGAGGCCGGGCGGCTGCCCGAGGTCAGCTACCTCGTCCCTTCGGCGGCCGACTCCGAACACCCCAGTGCGTCCTCGCCGATCCAGAGCGCGCAGATCACCTACGACATCCTCGACGCGATCGCGTCGAACCCCGAGGTGTGGCGCTCGACGGCGCTGTTCATCACCTACGACGAGAACGACGGCTTCTTCGACCACGTGCCGCCGCCGCGGCCCCCGGCCGAACAGGCCGACGAGTTCTACGACGGCAAGCCGATCGGCCTCGGCATCCGGGTGCCGATGATCGTGATCTCGCCGTGGACGATCGGCGGGCACGTCTGCTCGCAGATCTTCGACCACTCCTCCACGGTCCGCTTCCTGGAGACCTGGCTGGGGGTGCGCTTCCCCGACATCTCCGCCTGGCGGCGCACCGTCTCCGGCGACCTCACCTCGGCCTTCGACTTCACCTCGGCCGGCCCGCGGCCCACCCCCGCGCACCCCGGTCCGGTGCCGGCGTTCACCGGCCGCTGGCGGCCCTCCCCGCCGGCCGACCAGCGCATGCCCGTCCAGGAGGAGGGTGTGCGGCCGGCGCGGCCCCTGCCGTACCAGCCGGACGCCTCGGTCGCGCTCAGGGGCGACACGCTGCGGCTGGCGGTCGCCAACGACGGCGCACAGAGCGTGCACCTGGCGCTCCATCCCTACGCCGGGGAGCTGCCCGCGCCGCTCCACCTGGACGTGCGCGGCTCGGCCACCAGGCTCGTCCCGGTGCCGGGCGACCACTACGACCTGGTGCTCACCGGTCCGAATGGCTTCCGCCGGGAGTTCGGCGGGTCACTCACCGGCGGCGCGGCCGGGGTCGAGGTGTCCAGCACCGTCCACGGTGAGGCGCTGCGGCTGGACATCGAGATCGCCAACAACGGCCGCCGGGAGGTGCGCCTGCACGTCCGCGCGCTGGCCTACGACGACAAGGAGACGGAGGTCGTGCTGCGGCCCGGTGCGCGGCGGCGCCTGCCGTGGCCCGCCCGGCGGGCCAGGGGCTGGTACGACATCCAGATCTCCTGCGCGGACGACCCGTCCTTCAACCGCCGCCTGATGGGCCACATCGAGAACGGCCGGCCGAGCGTCACCGGCTGAGCTGCGGCGCGCTGCCCGCGGCCGAGGCGCCCGCGGGCAGCGGCAGGCGCAGGACGAAGCGGGCGCCGCGCGGGGAGTCCTCGACCCGCAGCGTCCCGTGGTGCGCGTCCGCCGTGACGCGGCACAGGGCGAGGCCCAGCCCGGTGCCCTTGGGGTCGCGGCGCCGCCCGTCCTTCAGGCGGACGAACGGCTCGAAGACCCGCTCGCGGTCCTCCGGCGCGATGCCGTCGCCGTCGTCGAGCACGGTGACGACCGCCTCGTCCCCGGCCCGCGCGACCGTGACATCGACCCTGCTGCATGCGTGGCGCTGGGCGTTGACCAGCAGGTTGGTCAGCACGCCGCACAGCTGGACCCGGTTGCCGAGCACGGTCACCTCGTCCTCGACCTCGACGTGCACGGGCACGCCGTCCGTGCGGGCGGCGGCCTCCTCCCGCACGAGCGTCCCGAGGTCGACCGGCTCGGGTTCGGCCGTCGAGGCCGTGCGGACGCGGGCGACCGTCAGCATCTCGTCGATGATCGCCTGGCACCGCTCGGTGGTGCGCACCGCCGTACGGATGGTCTCGTACGGATCGGTCTCCTCGCGGTAGAGCAGGGCCTCCTCCAGTTGTGTGCGCAGCCCGGCGAGCGGGGTCCGCAGCTCGTGGGAGACCATCGAGGCGAAGTGCCGCTGCTGGCGCACCGAGGAGTCGAGGCGTTCGAGGAAGTTGTTGGAGGCCCGGGCGAGCTCGGCGATCTCGTCGCGGCCGGGCGGCTGGGGAACGCGCAGGCTCAGGTCGCGCACGCTGATCTCGGTCACCCTCTCGCGAATCTCCCTGACCGGGCGCAGCGTGCGGCCCGCGGCGCGCCAGCTCGCCCAGGTCCATCCGGCGGTCATCAGCAGCACTCCGATCGCGATGAACAGTTCCAGCCGCCGCGTGGCCAGGAGAGCGGGCTCGGTCCTCCCCGCGTACACGGCGTGCGGCTCGCCGTCCCAGAACAGCCGGGACTGCACCGGCAGGACCCGTACGGCGGTGAGCACGACGCACCGGCCCCGCTCCGGGCACTCGATCCGGTACTGCAGGCGGTCCTGGCCCGTGGGGAAGGGGGAGGTCAGCGGAGCCCGGCCGCTCGCCGCCCGGCTGGCGGTGATCACCCGGTTGCGGGAGTCGACGAGCTGCACGAGGTCGTCGCGCGCCGCGGGCGGCTCGGGGATGCCGTTGGGACCCATCGAGGCGATCCAGTCGGTGGCCACCCGCTGGGTGTCCATGAAGAGATGGCTGTGGATGCGGTTGCGTACGGCGATGTCCAGGCCGAGCCCGATCACCGTGAGGACGAGGAGGGAGAGGACCGCGCTCATCAGGGCGGTCCGCGCCTGGATCGAGCGCGGGCGTAAAAGGGAAGGCATGCGCCAGCCCGCCATGACCCCTCCATCCGTGTCCGTAATGCAATGCTCAGGAAAAAAATGTTAATAAGGGCTATCCGGAAACAGGGCCGCCTGAACACGCCGGATCGCAACCCTTGCGAAAACAAGGGGAAGGATCGACGATTCCTTTGCCTGATCAAGCATCTGCGCTGGTAAGAGGCCTGGACGATCTTTTTTGAGAAGTGGAAGATGTTTTTCCTGTGAAAATCGTGCTCGCTCCCGCCGCGAGAACGAGACAGGCGGCGACGACGGCCGCGACCGCGGGCCAGGGGACGACCAGGGGAACGGCCGCGCCGGACTTCTGCGCCAGCCCGGCGCGCATTCCGAGCAGCGCGGGAACGGCCACGGCGAGACCGAGCACGGTGCCGATCCCGGTGACGAGCGCCGCCTCGGCCGCGGCCGCCACGGTCACCTGCCGCCGCGTCGCGCCGGACAGGCGCAGGACCGCGAACTCGCGTGCGCGTGCCGACGCCGCCATGACCTGCGTGTTGACGATCGCCAGGCCCGAGTAACCGGCCGAGACCCCGACCAGCAGGAGCGTGAACAGCCAGACGAGCCGGTCCTCCTCCGCCTGGTCGCCGGCCGCGCGGTCGGCGACGCTCACCGTCTTCGCCCCCGGGAAGACCATCCCGGCCGGCCGGGACACGTACGCCTCGGGGGTCAGCGCCGACGGGTCGTGCGCCCGGACCGTGTCCCTGGAGACCAGCACCTCCGCCGGCGCGTCGGACAGCACCGCCGCGATCCGCAGGCGCACGGTCCTGCCGTCCTCGAAGGTGAGCGGCACGACGTCTCCCTTCCGCCACCCGCGGTCCCGGGCGACCCATTCCGCGATCGCCGTCTCGTCGGTCGTGAGGTGATCGCCGCCGAGCGCGGCGAGCGGCCGGTCGCCGTACACGGTGGTGGGCAGCGGGGCCGTGATCGCCGAGGGGGCCGACGCCGCCGCGAGCGCCGCGTCCGACAGGCCGGGGGCGCCGTCGGGCACCAGCACCGCCGCCGCGGGCGTGTCCGCCGCCCGCCCCGCCGTGTACGCGGCGGCGGTCGTGCGGACCATGCCGGTGACGAGCACGGCGAAGCCCACCGTCAGCAGCACCGGGGCCGCCGTGGCGGCGGTGCGCCGCACGGCCGTCATCGCGCTCCGCCCGGCCAGCATGCCCACGGCCGACCGGGAGACCGGCCACGAGAGGGCACGCACGAGCGGCGGGAGGACGGCCGGCGCGAGCAGGGTGAGCCCGGCGATCAGCGCCATCGCGGCGAGCAGGACGTCGTTCACCAGGGCGTCTTCCCGGGCGGACCCGCTCGCCGCCGCCAGGGCCAGGCCGCCCGCGACCGACACCGCGCCCGCGATCCACCGCACGCGGGTCATCGGCGCGCCGCCCGCCGCGTGGTCGCGAAGGGCCTCCAGCGGGCGGACCCGGGCGGCCCTGCCGGAGGCGGACCACGCGCCGAGCAGGCCCGCCGCGATCCCGGCCGCGACCGCTCCGGCCACGGGCAGCGGGGCGAACCGCACGCCGAACGACTCGGGCTCGAAGCCCGCCGTGACGAGCACCCCGCCCACGGCCGGCGCGACGGCCGCGCCCAGCAGCGCCCCCGCCACGGCGGCGACGGCTCCCACGGTGAGCGCCTCGCCGTACACGATCAGCCGCACCTGGCGCGGGGTCGCGCCGACCGCCCGCAGCAGGCCGAACTCCCGGCGCCGCTGGGTGACCCGGAACGCGAACGTGGAGGCCACCACGAACACCGACACGAACCCGCCGAGCAGCGCCATCGCGGTCAGCACCTGCATGCCGATCCAGCGGGTCCGCGCGTCGGCGGCGGACTCGGCCGCCGCCCGGTCCGCCCCGGCGAGCACCTCCCCGGACCCGCCGGCGACGCCGAACACGGCACGCCGCACGGCAGCCCGCACAGCGGCAAGATCGGCACCCGGCCGGGTGAGCAATCCGATGACGCGTACGCCGCCCCCGAGGCGCCCGGCCTCGCCGTCCGAGACGTACGGCCCGGGGCCGTCGGTGAGCCCGCTGACCGTGTACGCCGCGGGTCCCCTGGCGGTCAGCAACGTGACGGGCGAGCCCGGCGCGAGCCCGAGCGCGCGGTCGAGCACCACCTCACCGGCGCGGACCGGCGGCCTGCCCGCCACCAGCCGGTGCGGCGCAAGCGCCGCGGCACTCCAGCCCCGTGCCTCGTGCCCGCCGACCGGCCTGCCCCGGACGACGGCCTGGGCGTAGAAGGCGCGGTCGGGGACGGCCGCCGCGACGCCGGGCACCGGCGTCAGCGCCCGGACCAGCGCCTCTGCCGTCTCCGGAGACCAGGGCCGGTTCTCGGCGAAGGCGTTGTCGTCCCCGGGCACGCCGGGGGTGCGTACGAGCAGGGGCGCGGCGGCGTACCGCGCGGGCACCCGCGGGCCCGCGGACGTCAGCAGCAGCGCGCTCGCGGTGAGGACCGCGGCGCCGAGGCAGAGCGCGACGAAGGTGCCCGCGAGGCCGGTCCACCGGTTACGGAGCAGAGAGAGGCTCAGCACGCCTCCTCCAGCAGGGCCATGCGGGCGGCGATCTCGGCGGCGCTCGACCGGTCCAGCTCCCCGGCGAGCCGGCCGTCGGCCAGCAGCACGACCCGGTCCGCGTACGCCGCGGCGGCGGGGTCGTGCGTGACCATGACGACGGTCTGCCCGTGGGCGTCGACGAGCGCGCGCAGGAGGTCCATGACCACGCGGGACGCGGCGCGGTCGAGCGCGCCGGTCGGCTCGTCCGCGAAGAGCACGGCGGGCCGGGTGATGAGTGTGCGGGCGATCGCCACCCGCTGCCGCTCGCCGCCGGAGAGTTCGGCGGGCCGATGCCCGGCCCGCCGGTCCAGGCCGACCTCGGCGAGCGCGTCGCGCACCTCGTCGGGGGCGGGGCGGCGCCCGCCCAGGCGGAGGGGGAGCGCCACGTTCTCCTCGGCGGTGAGCGCGTCGACCAGGTTGTACTCCTGGAAGACGAAGCCGACCCGTTCCCTGCGCAGCAAGGTGAGCGCCTTCTCGTTCAGCGGGCCGAGGTCGGTGCCGCCGATCAGCACGGTCCCTGCCGTCGGCCGGTCGAGCCCGGCGGCGCAGTGCAGCAGCGTGGACTTGCCGGAGCCCGAGGGCCCCATCACGGCGGTGAAGGTCCCCGGGCCGAAGCCGAGGGTCACGCCGTCGAGGGCGGTCACCGCGCCCGGCCCGGCGCCGTACACCACGCGGACCGAGTCGAGCAGGACCGCCTGCCCGGTTGCCTGGGTCATGCCGGTTTGTGTCATGCGCCGAGCCAACCGGCGGCGGGCCC
The DNA here is from genome assembly GCF_014892245.1 of Microbispora sitophila. Lineage (NCBI taxonomy): Bacteria > Bacillati > Actinomycetota > Actinomycetes > Streptosporangiales > Streptosporangiaceae > Microbispora > Microbispora sitophila. The sequence continues at coordinate 513,632 of NZ_JADBGC010000001.1, forward strand.
GCGAGGCACTGGCACTGGGGCGAGAACCAGGGGTATCCCCAGCACTACCGACATCGGCGCGCCCAGCGGTTAACGTCGGTGCCGTGGCCGCCCCACTCCTCGCCCCCGCCCCCGTAACCCTTGTGCCCCGGACCGCGCTGGACGCGCTCAGCGGGCCGCCCCAGCGCTTCCTGGCCTCGGCCTGGCCGTGGAGGTCTCTGGCGTACCTGCTGGCCGGGGTCGTCCCCGGCCTCGCGTTCGCCGCGGCGCTGGTGCCCGTCCGTGCGGTGGACGGACTGCTCGCCGTGCCGCTGTCCCTCGTGGCGGCCGCCGTGCTGCTGACGCCCGTGGCCCGGTTCGAGCGGTGGCGGCTGCGCCTCACGGACCGGCAGCCCGTACGCGGACTGCCGGACGGCTGGTGGCCGGGGTGGCGGGAGGCGGGGCACGCCCTCGTGGCGCTGGTCGCGCTCTGGTGGGTCGACCTGCTCGTGGCGGCGGCCGCGATCGGCGGGCCGGCGGTGCTGATCCTCTCCCCGGTCGTGCAGCCGACCGCTCCCGAGGGCGAGGCCACACTGGGGGAGACCTTCGTCGGCTCGGCCGTCGGGCTTCTGCTGGTGCCCGTCGCGGCGTACACGGTCAGCGCATGGGCGGGCGCGCGGGCGGCGATGGCGCGGGCGATGCTCGTCCCGCAGGAGGCCGAGATGCGGGAGATCGCGCGGTCCCGGGCGCGGCTGGTGGACGCCTTCGAGGCCGAGCGCCGCCGAATCGAGCGCGACCTGCACGACGGCGCGCAGCAGCGGCTCGTCGCGCTGTCGATGAAGCTCGGCCTGGCCGGGCTCGACCTGCCGCCGGGCTCGCCCGCCGCCCTGCGGCTCGACGAGGCGCGCGAGCTGGCCGGGCAGGCGCTCGCGGAGCTGCGTGAGCTGATCCACGGCGTCCATCCGCAGGTGCTCACCGACCGGGGACTGCCCGCCGCCGTACGCGACGTGGCCGGGAGGTCTCCGGTGCCCGCACGGGTGGACGTGGCGCTGGACCGGCGGCTGCCCGAGCGGGTGGAGGCGGCGGCCTACTACGTCGCCTGCGAGGCGCTGGCGAACGTGGCCAAGCACAGCGGGGCCGGCTCCTGCGCGGTGCGCGGCCGGCTGCGCAGGGGACGGCTCGTGCTGGAGATCGGCGACGACGGGCGCGGGGGAGCGGACCCGGCGCGCGGCACCGGCCTGACCGGGCTCGCCGACCGGGTGGCCGCCGTCGGCGGCACGCTGACCGTCGAGAGCCCGTACGGCGGCCCGACCACGGTCAGGGCGGAGATCCCGTGCGCGTGGTGATCGCGGAGGACTCGGTGCTGCTCCGGGAGGGCCTCGCCGGCCTGCTCGAACGGTTCGGGCACAGCGTGGTCGCGGCCGTCGGCGACGCCCCCGCGCTGATCGCCGCGGTCGCCGAGCAGGACCCCGACGTCGTCGTCGCCGACGTGCGCATGCCGCCCGGTTTCAGCGACGAGGGGCTGCGGGCGGTGCTGGAGCTGCGGGCGGCGCGGCCGGCCCTCGCGGTGCTGGTGCTCAGCCAGTACGTCGAGCAGACCTACGCCGCCGAACTGCTCGACCAGACCCGCTCCTCGGACGGGGGCGGCGTCGGCTACCTGCTGAAGGACCGGATCGGCGACGTCGCGCAGTTCGCCGACGCGGTCACGACGGTCGCGGGCGGCGGCACGGTGATCGACGCCGAGGTCGTCCGGCAGTTGCTGCGCGGGCGCCGCGATCCGCTGGCCCGGCTCACGCCGCGCGAGCGCGAGGTGCTCGCCCTCGTCGCGGAGGGACGGTCGAACGCCGCGATCGCCCGCGCGCTGTTCGTCTCCGAGGCGGCCGTCGCCAAGCACATCGCGAGCATCCTGGCCAAGCTCGACCTGCCTCCGGACGCCGACGACCACCGCCGGGTGCTCGCCGTGCTCGCCTACCTGCGCGCAGCCGTATAAGCCAGCCCGAGGCGCCGGACAGCCCCGGCGGCCCCGAGCCGCTGCGGGTGGGTGCGCGGGGGAAGGCGTGCCGGGCGGCTCTGCGCGTGCTCGCCCGGCGGACGCCCCGTCAGCGGCCGGCGCTGGAGATGACCTTCTCGGGAACGACGCGCACGGTGATGCGCTGCTCTCCCGGCTGCCGGTAGGGATAGGTGTCCACTCCGAGGTACTTCTTCGCCAGGCCGTCGATGACCGCGTCCGCGCCTTCGAGCTCCAGCTCGGCGGTGCCCGAGACGCTGACGAAGCGGAAGGCGTTCTCTGGGTCGAGCACGCTGACCGACACCCGGGGGTTGTCACGCAGATGCCGCTCCTTCGCCCGCCCCACGGCGGTGTTGAAGATCACTTCGTCTCCGTCGACGTCCACCCACACCACGGTGTTGTGCAGCGATCCGTCCGGCCGGATGGTCGTCACCCAGGCGTGGACCGGTTCCTTCAGCAGCGCTACGGCGTTCTCATCGAGCTTGCTCATCTGACTCCTCCTTGATTCGTTGACGCTGACGCCGAGAACGGGGACATGATCCGAGCCTCGTGCTCCCATGTTCCCAGCCGGCGCGAGGGCAGATCACCGGAGAGGGTCAGGCGGAGGTGCGCGCGGGAAGAGGCTCCGGGGCGAGCCGGGTGGCGCGTCGTTTCCTGAGCCATCTCACCAGCTCGACGATCGCGGCGATCGACAGCGCGATGCCGAGGCCGAGGAACAGGCCCTTGATCGGGTCGTTCTCGAACGCCATGCCGCCGAAGAAGCCGATCAACCCGGAGTACACCGCCCACGAGCCCGCCGCGATCGCGTCGAAGAACGTGAACGAGCGCAGCGGATGCCGTACGGCGCCCATGGTGAGCGTGGTGGCAGTGCGTCCACCGGGGATGTATCTGGCCACGACCAGGACGAGACCGCCCCGCTCGGCCAGCGCGTTCCGCGCCCAGACGAACGGCTTCTTCTCCCGCAGCCTGCCCGCCGACCTGCTGCCGATCAGGTAGGAGACGTGGTCACCCGCGCATGCGCCGAGAGCCGCGACCACGATGACCAGGGCCAGGTTGGTCTCGCCCGACGCGGCGAACACCGCGGCGGTGATCACCGAGGTCTCGGCCGGCACGATCGGGAAGAACCCGTCGAGCAGCGCCAGGGCGAACAGCGCCACGTATAACCAGGGCGATGACATCACCTGCTGGACCAGGTCGAGGATGGCGTGCGACATGAGCGTGACTCCGATCGTTGGACACCCGTACACCGTGTCGGCCGGGGAGCGCCGGGGACATCCGGGAGATCCCGGATCGGACGCGGGACCATCCCTCACAGGGGGGTCAGGGCCGGCACGCCGTGAAGCCAGACACTCCGCAGGTCACGGCACAGCGGACGATCGGCAGGCGCCACCTCCCTGCTTTCGTGGTCCAGCCCCCGCGTCACGCGAGGTCGGCGTCGTGGACGAGGATCGCCGCTTGCACCCTGTTGGCCAGGCCCAGCTTGGCGAGCAGCCGGCTCACGTGCGCCTTCACCGTCGGCTCGGACAGCTTCGGCTCCCGTCCGATCTCGGCGTTCGACAGGCCGCGTGCCAGCGCCCTGATCACGTCCTCCTCCCTGGCCGTGAGCGCGGCGAGTCGCCTGCGCGCGACCTCGGCACGCGAGGGCATGGACGAACAAGACGGCACTCCTGCCCCCAAGCCGGCCCTGCCCGCTCCGACCGGGCACTACGCGATCGGACGGTCGGACGTCCACCGGTCGACTCCAGCCGGCCCGACCCCTGGGTGGAGGGCCGGCCGCGTGAATTGATGGTCTCCCTCTGGTATCCGGCCAAGAAGGCGAAGGGCACGGCCGCGCCGTACGTGACCCCGCGGGAGTCGGCGCTGATCCTCAAGGGATTCCCCGAGCTGAAGAACCTCCCGCCGGACACGCTCGCGAAGACGAAGACGCATGCCCGCGCCGCCGCGCCCGCGCTCGCCAAGAAGGGTGGATGGCCGCTGGTGGTCATGTCGCCCGGCATGACCATGCCGCGGGCCACGCTGACCTCGCTGGCCGAGGAGTTCGCGAGCCGGGGCTACATGGTCGCGGGCGTCGAGCACACCTGCGAGTCGGTCGCCACCACGTTCCCCGACGGCAGGACCGTCACGTTCCGGGCCGGCGCGGGCGGCCAGACCCCGGAGCTGGGGGAGAAGGTCGCCCGGGTGCGGGCGGCGGACACGACCTTCGTGCTGGACCAGCTGGAGCGGGCCGGCGCTGGAACCGGCTGATCGACGAGAGCAGGATCGCGATGGTCGGGCACTCGGTCGGCGGACAGAGCGCGGCGCACCTGCTGCCCGTGAGCGACCGCATCAAGGCCGCGGTCAACCTGGACGGCTCCTACAATCCCGCGACCCCCGCCAAGCCCGTCACGAAGCCGTTCATGATGACCGGCAACCCGCGGCAGCAGCCGGTCACCGGCGGGCAACAGCGACCCCGGGATCACCGCGCCGAGACGGGCTCGGGGGTGGGCATGACGCGCCGGACCTGCTCGCGCACGCGGGGCGCGAGTTCGGCGGTCAGGGGCGCCTTCTCGGTCCGCAGCCGGTTGAGCGCGACGGCGAGGGCGGTGCCCCACAGCAGATGTCCGGCCAGCAGCGCGGCCTGGCGTCCCGCGCGGTCCTTCGGGACGGGCGGGTACGCGCCGATGCTCGGCGCCAGGCCCTGGTAGCCGAAGTACCACACCAGCAACCCGTACGCCGTGCCGATCGGAACCGGCACCCGCTGTCCGGCCGACAGCAGGCCGAGCACCGAACCGCAGGAGGAGCCGAACGCGAAGTGCGCGATCGTGCCCAGCACGTTCTCGCCCCTCCTGGGCTTGTCGCGCCCGGAAAGGGTCATTCGTGCGAACCGCCGCGGCGGCGGCTCCTCCAGCAGGCCGGCCCTGTCCGCCGCCATCAGCATCGCGCTGTACACGGCCGTCGCGAGCGCGCCGCCGACGGCGCCGTTCACCAGGTTGCGCATCATGAGGAGCCTCTTCCCATCCGGACCGGATCACCTGCCCTCGCGGTGCTCCGTCTTCGGTAAACAATCAAGGCGTCCACCAGCGAGGCGTGGCCCGGGGATGACGGGCGCCTGGGCTTCGGAACATCGACGGGGCGCGTCCGTGCGGGCGGGACGGAGGGCCTGCCGGTCGGCCGCGAAATCCGTTTGACCGGCGCACGCACTGCCGACCACGATCAGGCGGTGAACATCGAGTTTCTGCGACTCTCACCCGCTGACGGAGAAGCGCTCGCCGACTTCCTGACACAGGAAGAGTGGCCGTACCACGCGGGGACGCAGGATCGGGCGACGGTCAGGCAACGGGTTGCCGACGGCTTCTACGACGGCGAGGAGACAAGAACGTTCTGGGTGCTCGTGAACGGTGAGCGCTTCGGGCTGGTCACGCTCCAGGATCTCACCGATGACACGCCCATCTTCGACCTGCGCCTAGGGCAGGCATGGCGGGGGCGCGGCGTCGGCACCAAGGCGGTGCACTGGCTGACCGGCTACCTGTTCACGGAGCTGCCCGGAATCTCGAGGATCGAGGGCACGACTCGCCAGGACAACCATGCGATGCGGGCGATCTTCCGCAAGTGCGGCTACGCGAAGGAGGCGCACTACCGGGAGGCCTGGCCGGCTCCGGATGGCACGTGTCACGACGCGATCGGCTACGGAATCCTCCGGCGCGACTGGCTTTCCGGCACGGTCACACCTCCCGACTGGCAAGACGAACCGGCGAGTTCCGACAGGTGATCAGCCGTGAAACACCGAGAACCACCCAGACCACTTCTCCCACGAGCGAGTCCTGATCACGATGGGCTGGAACCGCCGGAGCGGCTTCTCGTCGGGTGAGCCGCAGAGCTCGCGGTATGCCTCGTGTAGCTCGGTCGCTTGTGGAGACCGCCGTGCGACCAGTGCTCTGATCACCTCAGTTGCCCGCCAGTGGTGGGAAGGCACGAGGTGCGGGCTGGCAGCGGCGCGACGAGCCGCGCCACCCGGAGCGGCGCATCGCGGGTTTCCCGGGCGGCGCCCAGACGCGCCCAGGCGCGGCCCTCCCGCGGTCGCCCGGACGTACGCCGAACTGCCCCTGTGGTGCGATCCGTTGGGCCGCCTGGGATAGGGACAGGACTCGCCCGCCTGTGGCCGTCGCTGTGTTCCGTCTGATTCGCCGGATGTTTGGATGATCGCCTTCTTCGGCGGTACTGCTGGAAACGTTTACACGATTTCATGCGGGTGCTCCCCCGAGAGACCTGTGAGGAACGTGTGAACAGTTGTTGCGAGTCCGGTTCGCCCATCTCCCGTCGTTCGCTGCTGATCGGAGCCGGCGCAGCGGCCACGGCGTTCGCGCTGGGCACGCCGGCCTACGCGTCGGAGCGGGCTGCCGACCACGTGGCGGGCGATCTCATCGACGTCCAGCTGCTGAACATCACCGACTTCCACGGCAACCTGCGCACCCCCACCTCCTCGGCAGACGGCTACCTGCCGGACGCCGGGGGAAACCTCACCCTGCACGTCGGCGGCGCCGCCTACCTCGCCACACACCTGCGGCGGTTGCGGGCCGCTCAGAACTCGTTCTTCTTCTCCATCGGGGACAACTACTGCGGCGGAGAACCCCTGGACAACAAGATGCTCTCCGACGAGGGCCCGGTCGAGGTGCTGAACAAGCTCGGCCTGCAGTTCTCCACTCTGGGCAACCACGAGCTGGACTACGGAATCGACTATTTCCAGCGGCACATGGTCAAGGGCATCCCCATCGGCGTGCCCGGCCGGGACTCCAGTTTCCGCGACTCGACCGGGCGACGGTACAAGGGGCTGGGCTTTCCTTACTACTCCGCCAACATGGTGTGGCGGGAGACGGGGCAGCCCGTGCTGCAGCCGTACAACATCGAATACGTGACGGGGCCGGGCGGGCGCACCTACCCCATAGGCTTCATCCACCTCACGCTCGCGCACAGCCCGACAGGTTCCAGTTCCTACAATCCCGACCTCGACGGCCTGGAGCCGATCGAGACGGCGAACCGGTACGCGCGGATACTCAAGGACCGAGGGGTCAACGCCCTGGTCCTGTGCGTGCACGACGGCGCGCAGCAGGTGGACAACTGGCACGCGCCGATCAACGGCTCCACCATGGCGGCCGGCGGTCCGGCGCTCGAACTGGCGGCCAAGGCCGACCCGGACATCTGCGCGATCATCACCGGCCACTGGCACTGGTGGTTCAACGCGATGCTGCCCGACCCGGAGGGCAACCTCCGGCCCTTCGTCGAGGCGGGCCACGCCGGACAGATCATCAACGAGATCAACCTGAAGCTGGACCCGGCCACCGGCAAGGTGGTCCGGGACCTGACCAAGGCGACCAACCACCCGGTCACCCTCGACGTGCCCCCGGACCCGGAGATGCAGCGGATCGTCGACTACTGGACCGACCTGGGCAACCAGCGGTATGCCACCGTCGCGGGCCGGCTCACCGGTGATTTCACACCCACGCTGAACGCGAGCGGCGAGTCCACCATGGGCGACCTCGGCGCGGACCTGATGCTCTGGTCGGCGAACCGGAACCGCCAGGGCCGCGCCGACTTCGGCATGGTGGCGGCCAAGCCCGTCAGCGGCTCCAACGCGGTGGCGGGAAGGCTGCTGTTCGCCAAGGGCGCCAACTCCGCCGACCAGGATGGCGTGATCCTTTACGGGGAGGCGTACTCGCAGCTCGGTTACGAGAACCCGATCCTCACCGTCACGCTCACCGGCGAGCAGCTCCGGCAGGCGTTCGAGCAGCAGTGGCAGAAGCGCTCCAACGGGACGGTCGTGTACGGCCCGCTCGCGTTCTCCGCCAACGTGCGCGCCACCTTCGATGCGACCAAGCCGATCGGCCGGCGCGTCGATCCCGCGAATTTCCTCATCGACGGCCGGCCCCTCGACCTGACCAGGTCCTACCGCGTCGCCGGGCTGGCCTACACCCTCATCGGGGCCGACGGATACGGCGCGCTCGCATCCTTCACCGATCCATACCGGAACGGGCGCGATCACGAGGAGTTCATCGCCTACCTGCGCGAGCACGAGGAGATCAGCCCATCACGCCAGGACCGGGTGACCGTGATCACCTGATCGCCGCCCGTCGGGCGCTCGCCGGGCTGGTGGGCGGCCACGAGCCCGAGAGCGAGGTCGAGCCGCGAGGCCAGGGCTCTACGGGGCACTGCCGGACCGTCGTACTCCGGACGGACGAGCACCCCGCGAGCGTATGGCTCGGCCTCGGGTCAGGAATTCGCGGTCATGGGCCTGCCGCGCTCCTGCGGATCTTCATGGGGACGCCCGCCTGGCGATGTGCCCGCCGACGCCGGTGGGCGCCGCGTGCAGGCGGGGACGTGTGGCAGGGACGGTCACATGCCGAAGATCCTGCGGAGAAGCCGGCGGATGGAGCCGGAGCGCGGCTCGGCCCGGGTCTCCTGGTCGCGCGGATGGGCGGCGGGCACGGGTCGGGCCTCCCGATCAGGGGCGCCGGCCGCGGTGCCGGGCTTGTTCTGTACGAGCCGGCAGCCCAGCGAGATGTAAGCGCTCAACTGGTCGTAGTAGATGCGCCCGGTGACGAACCTGCCGTCCTCCACCGACCACATTCCACATCCCCTCCAAGAGACGGGGCGGCCGGTGCCGGGGATCACGGTGCCGTCCGGGAGCAGCATTTCCCCCGCCTGGGTTCCCGACGTGACCCATTCGACGGCGACGGTGTCATCGTGGACCAGCGTCGTGGTGACCCTGCTCGTCAGGTCGGGCACGGTGGAGAAGAACTGACCGAAATACCACTCGATCTGTTCGTGCCCCTCGACCAGGCCGACAGGGGTCACGAGAACGGCGTCCGGGTGGAAGCAGTCCAGAAGGCGCCGCTTGTCGTGTGTGCAGAGCGCCTCCGCGAAAGCGTCATGGATCTCCCGAGGATCGGGCATGGCTCCCCCTCGCCCTCACGGAAGCGTACTCCGGTAGTGAGACCGGCCGGTCTCACCGAGGGGTAAGGCCTTGCCCAAGGACGTCATCTCGGGACGATCGAGTCGAGCAGCTTGTCCCAGTCGGCGAGGAAGCGGTCGAGGTTGTAGCGGGCCAGCGCGGCAGAGCGAGCCGCCTTGCCCGCCTGTACGGCGAGTTCGGGCTCGTTGGCGTACCGGTCGAGCGCGCGCAGCAGCGTGGGCAGCTTGGTGGAGACGACCCCGGCCTCCGGCGGCACCGCCTCCACGGCCTCGGTGGTGGCGAGCGCGACGACCGGCATGCCGATCATCATGGCCTCGATCAGCGACAGGCCGAGCGAAGTCCAGCGGTAGGGGTGCAGGTAGACCCGGCGCCGGGCCAGCTCGGCGTGCATGGCGGCCTGCGGCAGATCCTCGAACACCTCCATCTCCCCGGCCAGGCCGAGCTTGGACGGCAGGTTCGTCACCTTCATGCCGAACACGTCGAGCGGGGCCGTCGCGGCGAACGTGGGCAGCAGATCGGTGCCCGCCACCCGCCAGCGCCTGATCGGCTCGTTGACGACCACGCCGGCCCGGGCGAGCTCGCCTGTGTAGAGGTAGCCGGGGTCGACGACGCCGTGCTCGATCACGTGGGTGGGGGCGCGGCCGGAGTCCCAGAACAGGTCGTTGAAGTGGGTGACGTGGACGATCGGGATGTCGTCGCGGTCGGCCAGCGGATGACGGGTCTTGGGCACGTCCCCCGCGGGCGTGTTGTGCTCGACATAGACGCCCGGCACGTCGCGCCCCAGCCATTCGCGGGCCAGGTCGAGCTCGTGCGGCCTCTGGTAGACGACCAGGTCGACGTCCTCCCCGGCCAGCCGGTCGTACGGGACCTCGCGCACGGCGTCGGGCCAGGGATAGGTGTCGGCACGGCCCCGCCCGTCGGGACCGCGGTCGGGGGTGAGCGGCACGAGATAGTCGTGTCGCCCGTGCACGAAAGAGGTGGTCCACGAACCGTGGACGTGCCAGACCATGATCTTCATCGCATCGCTCCCCGTCCGTCGTTCTGCCGACCTCGGAACACCGTGCCCTCCGCCCGCGGGCGCCTCACCCCCCTGCCCTGGTCATGCCCTCTTCATCCTCAGCTGTGAGCTGAATTCCCCCGAGCATCAGATCGAGCGCCGCGGCGAGGTCGGGCGCCACCTCGGGGGCGGCCGCCACCTCCTCCGGCAGCGTCACCGGGGTCGGCACGAGGATGCCTCGGGCGCCGGCGGCGCGGGCCGCCTCCACGTCCCGGCCGATGTCGCCGATCACCACGCAGTCCTCCGCACGCACGCCGAGCCGCCGGGCCGCGCGCAGCACGAGGCCGGGCGCGGGCTTGCGGCAGTCGCAGCGGTCGCCGTCGTCGTGCGGGCAGATCTCCCACACGTCGAACGGGCCGAGCAGGGCGTCCACCCGGTCGTTCACGGCGCGCAGGGCCTCCGGGGCGATCAGGCCCCTGGCGACCCCGGACTGGTTGGTCACGATCCCGACCGGGATGCCCTGCGCGCGCAGCCGGTCGAGCGCCTCCCGGGCCCCGGCGACGGGCTCCACCCGCTCAGGCTCACTGTTGTAGGGGACGTCGTGAATGAGCGTTCCGTCACGGTCGAAAAGCACCGCGGCGGGTGGACGGACGGACTGTGGCACGAGCGACCTCCTGCACGAATCGCCCGCCCGGCTACCCGGGGGACAGATCGGCAAACACCTGCCCGTAGTTACGCAGAGTAGCAGTTATTGAGTGCATCCCCCACTCACGTCGACTTCTCTACAAAGGAGTGTTTAGAAGCGCTTCTCTCGGTAACCAGACCTCCACTGCGCAACGGAGGGAAACCGATGCGGTTCTTGGGGATAAACGCGATTTTTCATGATCCAGCCGCCGCGCTGGTCGTGGATGGTGAGGTGGTCGCCGCAGCAGAAGAAGAGCGCTTCAGCCGTCGCAAGCACGGCAAGCGCCCGGTGCCGTTCTCCGCCTGGGAGCTGCCCGAACTGGCCGCCGCGTGGTGCCTCGAACAGGCCGGGCTGCGGCCCGAGGACCTCGACGGCGTCGCCTACTCCTACGACCCCGAGCTCGTGGTGCCCGGAGGGCCAGGGCAGGACGAGCGCTGGGAGGACCTGCGCACCACCTACGCGCGCCGCGCCCCCAACTTCCTGGCCACCGCGCTGCCCGGGCTCGACGCCGCCCAGGTGCGGTTCGTCCCCCACCACATCGCGCACGCCGCGTCGGCCGGGCTGGCCGCGCCCTACCGAGAGTCGGCGGTCCTGGTCTGCGACGGCCGCGGCGAGGCAGTCTCGCACCTCGCCGGGCACTACCGTGACGGCGAGCTGGCCGTCCTGGCGAGCCAGGCGCTGCCGCACTCCCTCGGGCTGATGTACGAGGACCTCACCCAGCACCTCGGCTTCCTCCGGTCGAGCGACGAGTACAAGGTGATGGCCCTCGCCTCCTACGGCGAGCCGCGCTTCCTGTGCGAGATGCGCGAGCTCATCTACGCCACGGGCGACGGCGGTTTCCGCGTCGAGCCGATCGACTGGAGCGTCTACGCCAAGGCGCTCGGCAAGGGCGAGAAGTGGACGGCCGACCACGCCGACCTCGCCGCGAGCGTGCAGGCCCGCCTGGAGGAGGTGCTGCTCGACCTCGCCACGTGGCTGCACGAGCGCACCGGGGCCCGCTACCTCACGATGGCCGGAGGAGTGGCGCTCAACTGCGTGGCCAACACCCGCCTGTTCGCCGAGGGCCCGTTCGAGGAGGTGTGGGTGCAGCCCGCGGCGGGCGACTCCGGCACCGCGCTCGGGGGAGCGCTGCACCTCGCCCAGGCCAACGGCGACCCCGTCACGCCGATGCCCGGCGCCGACCTCGGGCGGGGCTGGACCGACGAGGAGCTGGGCGCGTGGCTCGACGTGGCGCGCGTGCCGTACGAGCGCCCTGCCGACCTCGTCGCGACCGTCGCCGCCGAACTCGCGGCCGACCGCGTGATCGCCTGGTTCCAGGGACGCGCCGAGTACGGCCCCCGGGCGCTCGGCCGCCGCTCTCTGCTCGCCCACCCCGGCAACCCCCGCAACACCGAGCGGCTCAACGACGTGAAGGGCCGCGAGCAGTTCCGCCCCATCGCCCCGATGGTGCTGGCGGAACGCGCCCCCGTGATCTTCGGCAGGGGCCCGATGTCGAGCCCGTACATGCTGTTCGTCCACGACGTGCGGCCGGAGTGGCGCGACCGCATCCCCGCGGTGGTGCACGTCGACGGCACCGCCCGGATCCAGACCGTCGAGCGCGGACGCGACCCGCTGCTGGCCCGGCTGCTCGAGGAGTTCGAGGCGCGCACCGGGCTGCCGGTGGTGGTCAACACGAGCCTCAACACGGCCGGCCGCCCGATGGTGGACGACCCCCGCGACGCGCTGGAGTGCTTCGGCTCGGCCCCGGTGGACGTGCTCGTCCTCGGTCCGTACGTCGTGCGCAGGGGGGCGGTGTTCGCCGGATGACGACTGAAATGATCCGGGAGACGAACCCGGCTCCCACCGGGGAGCCGCACCAAGAAACGGGGCCGGCGGTCACGGTGGTGATCCCGACGATCGGGCGGCCGAGCCTGGCCGCCACGCTCGCCGCGGTCGGCTCAGGTCCCGAGATCCTCGTGGTGGACGACCGGCCGGGGGAGAGCCCGGAGCCGCTGCCGGTGCCCGGTCACGTACGCGTGCTCAGGTCGGGCGGGCGTGGCCCGGCCGCCGCGCGCAACGCCGGATGGCGGGCCGCGACGACGCCGTGGGTGGTGTTCCTCGACGACGATGTGGTGCCGGGCCCGGACTGGGTCCGCGTGCTGACGGAGGACCTCGTCCACCTGCCCGAGGACGTCGGCGGGAGCCAGGGACGGCTGCAGGTGCCGCTGCCGGCGGGCCGCCGCCCGACCGACGCCGAGCGCAACACCGCCGGGCTGGCCGGCGCCGACTGGATCACCGCCGACATGGCCTACCGCAGGACCGCCCTGGAGGCGGCCGGCGGGTTCGACGAGCGCTTTCCCGGTGCCTACCGCGAGGACGCCGACCTCGCGCTGCGGGTCGAGCGGGCCGGGTTCGCCCTGGTGAAGGGCGAGCGCCTGACCCGCCACCCGGTGCGCGACGACGGCTTCTGGTCCAGCGTGCGCTTCCAGCGCGGCAACGCGTCCGACGCGCTCATGCGTCACCTGCACGGCCGCGACTGGCGGGCGGCCATCGGCGGTCATCCGGGCAGGCTCAAGCGGCACGCACTCACCACCGGCATGGGCCTGCTCGCGCTCACGCTCGCCGCCACCGAGGGTCGCCGGAGGCGACTGGCCGCCGCCGCGGGACTGGCCTGGCTCGGCCTCACCGCCGAGTTCGCCTGGGCGCGCATCGCCCCTGGCCCGCGTACGCCGGAGGAGATGGCGCGCATGGCAGTGACCAGCGTGGTCATCCCTCCGGTGGCCTGCGCGCACCGGATCAGAGGCGAGGTGAAGGTAAGGACGGGCAAGGCGGGGAGGCGCTCGTGATCGGGACCGCTCTGGTGGTGCGGCCCGACAACGCGGGCGACGTGCTGCTCGCGGGGCCCGCCGTGCGCGCCGTCGCCGCCGGGGCGCGGGAGGTCGTGATGCTCGCCGGCCCGTACGGCAGGGCCGCGGCCGAACTCCTGCCCGGCGTCGACCGCGTCCTGGAGTGGCGCGCCCCGTGGATCGACCCCGACCGGATGCCGATGACCTCCGAGCACGCGGCCCGCCTGGTGGAGCAGGTCCGCGCCGTCGGCCCGGACGTGGCCGTCGTCTTCACATCCTTCCACCAGTCGGCGCTGCCGACGGCCCTGCTGCTGCGGCTGGCAGGAGTGCCGAGGATCGCCGCGATCAGCGAGGACTACCCCGGCTCCCTGCTCGACGTGCGTCACGTCGTGGACGAGAGCGTGGACGTCCCCGAACCGGAGCGGATGCTCGGCCTCGCCCGCGCCGCCGGCTTCGACCTCCCGCCGGGCGACGACGGGCGGCTCGCCGTGCGCGGTCCGCTGCCGGACGTGGAGCACCTCACCGGTCCGCCCGGCTACGTGGTGGTGCACCCCGGCACGACCGCGCCGGCCAGGGCCTGGCCCGCGGAGCGCTGGGCGGAGGCGGTCGAGGCGCTGCTGGCCGCGGGCGAGCGGGTCGTCGTCACCGGCAGCCCGGGCGAGCGGGCGCTGACGGCGATCGTCTCCGGTCCCGCGCTCGATCTGGGCGGGGCGACCACGTTCGCCGAGCTGGCCGCCGTGCTGGCCGGGGCGTCGGCGGTGGTCGCCGCCAACACCGGCCCCGCCCACCTCGCGGCGGCCGTCGGCACGCCCGTGGTCAGCCTGTTCGCGCCGGTCGTGCCCGCCGCTCGCTGGGCGCCGTACGGCGTGCCCACGGTGGTCCTCGGCGACCAGGGCGCCCCCTGCCGGGGGAGCAGGGCGCGGATCTGCCCCGTGCCCGGCCATCCGTGCCTGACCTCGGTCGGCGGGGAGCAGGTGGTCGACGCGGTGCGCCGCCTCGCCGCGGTCGACGAGGCCGTGAAGGAGAGGGTGCCATGAGGATCGCCCTGGTGTCGGAGCACGCCAGCCCGCTGGCGACCCTCGGCGGTGTGGACGCCGGCGGGCAGAACGTGCACGTCGCGGCGCTGGCCCTGGCCCTGGCGGAACGGGGCAACGAGGTCGTCGTCCACACGCGGCGAACCTCCCCCGACCAGCCGGACGTCGTGCCCATGGCGCCCGGCGTCACCGTCGAGCACGTGCCGGCCGGGCCTGCGGAGCCGCTGCCCAAGGACGAACTGCTGCCGCACATGCCGGAGTTCGGGGCACACCTGGCCCGCGGATGGAAGGCCGAGCCGCCCGACGTGGCGCACGCGCACTTCTGGATGAGCGGGCTGGCCACGCTGACGGCCGCGGAGCCTCTTCACATCCCGGTCGTGCAGACCTACCACGCGCTCGGCACCGTGAAGCGGCGCTGGCAGGGCGAGGCCGACACCAGCCCGCCGGGCCGGATCGCGATCGAGCGCGACATCGGCCGCCGGGCGGTCGCGGTCATCGCGACCTGCTCCGACGAGGTGGGGGAACTCGTCGCGATGGGCGTGCCGCGCGACCGGATCACGGTCGTGCCGTGCGGCGTCGACCTCGGCCTGTTCCGCCCGGACGGCCCGTCCGCCCCGCGCGGCGACCGGCCCCGGGTGCTGAGCATCGGGCGCATGGTGCCGCGCAAGGGAGTGGACACCGTCGTCCGCGCCATGCGGCAGGTGCCCGGCGCCGAACTCGTCATCGCGGGCGGCGACCCGGGCGACGAGGAGAGCACGCGGCTGCGCACGCTCGCCGACGGCCTCGGCCTCGGCGACCGGGTCCGGCTGATCGGCAGCGTGAGCCGGGCCGAGGTGCCGGCCCTCATGCGCTCCGCGGACGTCCTGGTGACCGTGCCGTGGTATGAGCCGTTCGGAATGGTGCCCCTGGAGGCCCTGGCCTGCGGGGTGCCGGTGGTCGCCTCGGCGGTCGGCGGCCACCTCGACACCGTCGCGGGATGCGGCGTGCTCGTGCCGCCCCGGCGGCCGCGTGCGCTGTCCCGCGAGCTCGGCGACCTGCTGGCCCGGCCCGGCCTGCGGGCGGCGCTGTCGGCCGCCGGGGCCCGGCGGGCCCGTGCCCGCTACGGCTGGCCCAGGATCGCCGAGCAGACCGAGTCCGTGTACCGAAACCTGGCCGGCGGGTGCCTGGGCACCCTCGCCGCCGCGGGAGGCTGAGCGATGCATCCTCATCTGGCCCGGCTGAGCACCGCGCTGACGGCGGTGGACCCGGAGACGCCCAAGATCCACGCCTGGGGCTACAAGCTCGCGGCCGTGCTGAGCGGCGGCGGGCGGCTGCTCGCCTGCGGCAACGGCGGTTCCGCCGCCGAGGCGCAGCACCTCACCGCCGAACTGGTCGGGCGCTACCGCGCCGACCGGCGGCCGTACGCCGCGATCCCGCTGCACGGCGACACCTCGTCCCTGACCGCCATCGGCAACGACTTCGGCATGGCCGAGCTGTACGCGCGGCAGGTGCGGGCGCACGGCCGCCCCGGCGACGTGCTGATGTGCCTGTCGACCAGCGGGACGAGCCGCAACGTGACCGAGGCGGCCGAGGCCGGCCGCGAGTGCGGCCTGACGACCTGGGCACTGACCGGCCCGGGGCCGAACCCACTCGCCGAGCTGTGCGACGAGGCCCTGACCGTGCCCGCGGACGACACCGCGACCATCCAGGAGGTGCATCTCACGGTGATCCACATGCTCTGTGACGTGATCGAGAAGGCGGTCGCGTGAGCGGACCGCTTGTCATCGTCGGAGACTCCCTGCTCGACGTCGACGTCGAGGGCACCGCCGACCGGCTGGCCCCCGACGCCCCCGTTCCCGTCGTGGAGGGGCAGGCGGAGCACCACCGGCCGGGCGGCGCGGGGCTCGCGGCGCTGCTGGCCGCCCGCGACGGCACGCGGGTCGTCCTGATCACCGCCATGGGCGACGACCCCTCCGGCCGCTGTCTGGAGGGCCTGCTGTCGCCTTCTGTCGAGATCGTGCGGCTGCCGCTGCGCGGCACGACCGTGCGCAAGACGCGGGTCCGCGCCCGCGGGCAGACGCTGGTCAGGATCGACACCGGCGACGGGCGGGCCATGGGTCGGCCCGGCCAGGTCGCCTCCGCCTCGGCGTTCGCCCGCGCGGCCGACGCCCTCGCCGCGGCGAGCGCGGTCCTGGTCGCCGACTATGGGCGCGGCGTGGCCGACCTGCTGCGTGAGCCGCTGCGCGGGCTCGACGTGCCGCTGGTCTGGGACCCCCATCCCCGGGGGTCGCTGCCCGTGCCGGGATGCGCGCTGGTCACGCCCAGCGAGGCCGAGGCCCGTGGCATGTGCGAGGAGCCGTACGTCTCGCCGGAGCGCACCGCCCGCAGGCTGGTGCGCGACCTCGACGCCGAGGCCGTCGCGATCACGCTGGGCGAGCGCGGCGCGATGCTGGCCCGCCGTGGCGGCAGGTTCGGGCCGGTCCCCGTCCCGCACGTGGCGGCGGGAACGGACGCCTGCGGCGCGGGTGACCGGTTCGCCGCGGCGGCGGCGCTCGCCCTGGCGGACGGCGCGTCCACCGAGGACGCCGTCGCCCGCGCGGTCGGCGAGGCCACCAGGTTCGTGGAGGAGGGCGGGGCCGCCGCGCTGCGCCTGCCGCGCCCCGCCGCCGAGTCGCCGGTGCCGTTCGCGCCCGGCGCGTCCGCCTTCGAGGTGGCCGCCGCCGTACGCGCCGCAGGAGGTCGCCTGATCGCGACCGGCGGGTGTTTCGACCTGCTACACGCCGGGCATGTGAGCCTGCTGCGGCGGGCCCGGGCGTTAGGCGACGCCCTGGTGGTCTGCGTGAACTCCGACGACTCGATCCGCCGCCTCAAGGGACCGAGCAGACCGCTGGTGAGCGAGCGCGACCGGGTCGAGGTGCTGCGCGCGCTCGGTTGCGTGGACGCGGTGACGGTGTTCGACGAGGACACGCCGTCGCAGGTCATCGAGCGCCTGTGCCCGGACGTGTGGGTGAAGGGCGGCGACTACGACGAGCGGTCGATGCCGGAGGCCGAGGCCGTACGCCGGGCCGGCGGGGAGGTCGTCATCCTGCCGACGGTGCCCGGCTACTCCACCACCGGCCTGATCGCCGCCGCCCGAGCCGCTTCGTGACTTCGGCCGCCTACTGAAAGGGATTGACCTCAATGGTGGGAAACGTATTGATCACCGGTGGCGCGTCCGGCCTGGGCCGGGCCACCGCCATGGCGGTCGCCAAGGCCGGTGGACGGCCGCTGGTCGTCGACGTCAACGAGCCGGACGGCGGGTTCGACCACGTGCGGGCAGACCTGGCCGACCGTGAGCAGGCCGAGCGGGCCGTGCGCGAGCTCGCCGACCGGGCGGGCGGGCTCGACGGCGTCGTGACGGCGGCGGGCGTCGACGCCTGCGGCCGGATGGAGGACGTGGCCGCCGAGCAGTGGGAACGGGTGATCGGGGTCAACCTGCTCGGGACCGCCGCGGTGGTCCGGGCGGCCCTGCCCTACCTGCGCCAGTCGGGAGGCAAGGTCGTCACCGTCGCCTCCACGCTCGGGGTGCGGGCGCTCAGCGACGCGACGGCCTACTGCGCCTCGAAGTTCGGCGTCGTGGGCTTCACCCGGGCCCTGGCGGCCGAACTGGCGGGGCAGGTGGGGGTGACCCTGCTGATCCCCGGTGGCATGCAGACGAACTTCTTCAACGACCGTCCCGACCAGTACAAGCCCGGCCCCGACGCCCGGCTGAACCAGCCGGAGGACGTCGCCTCGGCGATCCTGTTCGCGCTCGGCCAGCCGCAGGGCTGCGAGGTCAGGGAACTGGTCGTGTGCGCCTCCACGGAGACGTCATGGCCGTAGAAGATCCGCAAAGACCGGTGCTGCTCGCCCTGCGCGGGCTCGGGCTCGGCGACCTGCTGACGTCGGTGCCCGCGTTGCGGGCGCTGCGGCGGGCGCACCCGGAGCACCATTTCGTGCTGGCCACCCCGGCCTACCTCGGCGGGCTGCTGCCGCTGATCGGCGGCGTCGACGAGCTGCTCGACGTGTCAGGCCCGGGGCCGGTGCCGTACGAGGAGTCGCCGGACGTCGCGGTCAACCTGCACGGCAGCGGCCCGGAGAGCATCCAGGCGCTGCGCCGCACCCGGCCGGGCCGCCTGCTCACGCACGCCCATCACCTGGTGCCGGGCCCGGACGGGCCGGCCTGGGAGCCGGAGACGCACGAGAGGCGGCGATGGTGCTCGCTGCTGGAGTGGTACGGCATCCCGGCCGACCCGGAGGACCTCGCGCTGGGCGACCCGGGGCCGAGCCCGCTCGCCGGCGGCGAGGTGATCATTCATCCGGGGGCGGCGTTCCGGGCGCGGCAATGGCCGCCGGACCGCTTCGCCCAGGTGGCGGCCGAACTGGCCGGGCAGGGCCACCGGGTCGTCGTCACCGGCGGCGTGACCGAGATCGCGCTCGCCCGGCACGTCGCCGCGCTCGCCGGCCTGCCGGAGGAGTCCGTGCTGGCCGGCCGTACGAACCTGCCCGAGCTCGCCGCGCTGACGGCGCACGCGGCGCTCGTCGTCTGCGGCGACACGGGCATGTCGCACCTGGCCACCGCCGTCGGCACGCCCTCGGTCATCCTGTACGGCCCGGTGCCGCCCGCGCTGTGGGGGCCGCCGCCGGGCCGCCCGCACATCGCGCTGTGGGCCGGGCGCACAGGCGATCCGCACGGCGACCGGCCGTCGGAGGGACTGCTGGAGATCGGAGTGCCCGAGGTGCTCGACGCGGTCAGGAGGTTGCGAGGAGTGGGAGTGCGGTGAAGGGGTCCCGTGTCGTGGTCACCGGGGGAGCCGGGTTCCTCGGCTCCTACCTGTGCGAGCGGTTGGTGGAGCGCGGTGCGGCGGTCGTCTGCCTGGACAACTTCCTCACCGGGTCGCCGCGCAACGTGGAGCACCTGATCGGGCGGCCGGCGTTCCGGCTCGTGGAATGCGACCTCACCGGGTTCGTCCACGTGCCGGGCCAGGTCGACCTGGTGCTGCACTTCGCCTCGGCCGCGTCCCCCGCCGACTACCTGCGTCATCCGATCGAGACACTGAAGGTCGGCAGCATGGGGACGCTGCACGCCCTCGGGCTCGCCACCGAGAAGGGCGCGCGGTTCGTCCTCGCCTCCACTAGTGAGGTGTACGGCGACCCGCTGGAACATCCGCAGAAGGAGACGTACTGGGGCAACGTCAACCCGGTCGGACCACGCAGTGTGTACGACGAGGCCAAGCGATTCGCCGAGTCGCTGACCACGGCCTACCGCAACTCGCGGGGGGCCGACACCGCGATCGTGCGGATCTTCAACACGTACGGCCCGCGGATGCGGCCCCACGACGGCCGGGCGATCCCCACGTTCATCCGTCAGGCGCTGCTCGGCGAGCCGATCACCGTGACCGGCGACGGCAGCCAGACGCGGTCGATCTGCTACGTGGACGACACGATCGACGGCGTGCTCGCGCTGGCCGAGAGCGACTTCGCCGGGCCGGTGAACATCGGCAACCCGGCAGAGATGTCGATGGCGGAGCTGGCGGAGACGATCCGCGACCTGGCGGCCTCGTCCTCCCCGATCCGGTTCGTCGAGCGGCCGGTGGACGACCCCGCCGTCCGCCGTCCCGACACCTCGCTCGCCGAGGAGCGGCTCGGCTGGCGTCCGCGCGTCGACCCCGTCACCGGCCTGCGCCGCACCATCGACTGGTTCGAGAAGGAGCTCACCTCCTACTCGGTCGCCTCCTGACCCGCCGCCTCCTGACCCGCCGCCTCGGGACCCGGGGGCGGCGACAGGCGTCTTTGGCGGTGGCCTCGGACTGATGAGCGCAGGCGGCCGCGATCAGGCCGAGGGTGACGACGGCCGGCGCCTCCGCGTTCTGCCGGGTCAGGGCCTCGGCGTTGTCGGCCAGTTGCCTGAGGTGTGCGGCCAGGACGCCGGTGATATCGGCCTGAGACCCGTGGTTCTGCCACGGGGGTTGAACCGCTCCGGCTTTCGCGGAGGCCCTGATGTGCCTCGGGTTCCGTGGAGTCGGCTGGGTTGGCCGTCATGCCAGCTCGCCGATCGACCCCTTCGACGGCGCCAGCCCCGAGGCCTTGGCCCGCTCCGTGAACGCCCAGGAGGTGTATTGGACCCCGGGGTCGGAGTGGATCAGCGGATCGGCGCGCGAAACTGGCGGTGTCCGGCGGTGAGGGAGCTGTCGGCGCCACGGAGCTCACCGTGTAGGTGTCGGATTCGCGGGGCCGTCCGGCGAAGGTCGTGAGGTGGAGGTGGCCCGCGAGCCGGCCAAGTCGTCGAAGCCCAGGCTGCCGAAGGACGAATGGGCGGCGACAAAGGAGCTGGTGTTCGACCTCGCCACGCAAGGGTGCCAGATCCAGCAGGGGGATCCGACCCAGCTCAAGACGATCGAGGGCTGGCGCTCGACGCCGTATCTCGAGCACCTGGTCAACACGCCCTAGCCGGCGGCACACGACAGAGAAGTCTGTTCCATCATGCCCGCCATCACCCAATACAAGGAGAACAAGGGCCGGCTGCCCTTGCGGGATGGGGAAGCCCGGCGCCGCCAACTATGGCGTGAATTACTGCAAGTACTACACCTCGGATGTCTACGTGCAGTACGGATACACAGAGGTGCAGTGTGACGAGTACCCATTCGCCTCCACCCAAGAAGGGGCCGCGAAAGACAAGATCAACTATTCCTGCAGGGGGTCCGGAAGAGCCATAACCTGCTGCACGGGAAGCTTCTCAAAGCGTTCTACGGCCATCACCGGCTCCTCACCTATGACCCTGTCAATACAATCACCACGGTCAGTGACAGCCCGTTCTGGGTGAAGATCGTGGACTGACGACGACATGCCGCGGGGCCGCTCGACGGCGGCCCCGCATCATCTCATCCGATGTAAGGACGCTGAGCATGATGAACAGGGAGCAGGCGCTTCCCGCTGAGGACCAGTGGGGCCTGCTGGCGGAGTACGGGCACTGGCTCGAGTTCGAATTTCATTCCCTTTGGGTGGAGAGCGACGATCAGGAGGAACTGGCGCAACTGCTCGGGGTGGATCCCGGCTCACGCCTGGAGTGCGACCTGCAGACCGTGTTCACGATTTATGCGGGCTTGCCGGACAAGGCTGTCTGGATGGGCCCGCACGCGCCCGGCTGGACACATATGTTCGCCTTCGGCATGTACTCTTTCCACCCGGTGATTCGCAATCTGGGCAAGCGGCGGGTTTTCGAGATGTACTTCGCGGGAGAAGTGGGCGAAGGGCTTGAGCCGCTGTACCTCAACTAGACGGAGAACAGCTCGGCGACGTCACCCCGCCGGACGAAGCGGGTGGAGAGATGGACATTCCAGAATATCTTCCCTACGCGGCAGGGCTGGAGCTCGGCACGAAACGGGACCACGAGCGGGATATCCACCTCATGTTCTGCATGATGGGCCGTATCACAGGACGCTTCGCCGACCGGGACTGGTGGACGGCGACCCGCACCTTCTATCGCATACCCGACAGGTCGTGGGAGAGATGATGACGCTCCCGGGTGTCACGCGTGACGTCGACCGAGCACGAGTCATCCGTGCCCACGGGCCTGGCGCCCCGGAGGGAGTCACTTGATCCACCTCGGCGGACTCTGCCTCGTCCCGCTCTGCTGTGCGCTCGCGCCGGCCGCCGCGGGATATGAGGACATGGAATGACGCAACCCGAGCAGGCGCTCCCCGCGGAGAACCAATGGGATCTGATGGTCGAGCACGGGCACGGTCTCCAGAACGGATTTCACGGCCTCTGGGTCGAGGGCGATGATCCCGAAGAGCTGTCCCGGCTGCTCCGGGTGGATCCGGACTCCTGCCTGGAGTGCGACCTCGAAACCGCGATAGAAGTGTACGGACGCATACGGGAGCGGGCCGCTGTGTGGATCGGCCCGCACGCCCCCGGCTGGACACACGTCCTCGCCTTCGGCCTGCATCCGTACCACCCCGCCATCCGGAACCTTGGGAAGCGACGTGTCTTTGAGATCTTCTGCCGGGGAGAACTGGGCGAGCTCGAACCCCTGAACCTCTACTACGACGGAGAACAGCTCGGAGACGTCACCCCGCCGTACAGCCAGGGTGGCGACATGGATCTCCCTGAGTACCTGCCGTACACGCCTGGACTGGAGCTTGGCGAGACAAGGAACCTCAAGCGGGACATGCATTTCATGGCGAGCATGGTGGGTCGCATCACGGGCCGCTTCACCGACCGGGGTTGGTGGACGGCGACCCGCACCTTCTACCGCATACCCGACGGGTCATGAGGGACATGATGACGGTCGCGAGTGTCACGAGGGCAGGGTGACATTCCTGACGCTGCGGCTTTCGGGGCCCGCGACCGGAGGGGGACGGGGGAACGCGGAGCCGGACGTCGACGCGGTGGGCGCGCGTCCGGGCGCGGGCTGTCTCCCCGCACGTGGCCGGCGTGTGCGGTGCGGCCTGGAGTGCTGACGCTGCTGCGAGCTCTCGGATGGGCAGGGGCCTGGACTGCCAGCCGGTGTGGGCGGCGGGTTTCTGGGCGACGAGGGTGGCGGTGGCGCCGTCGCTCCACGATGACCGGGCGATCCCCACGTTCATCCGTCAGGCGCTGCTCGGCGAGCCGATCACCGTGACCGGCGACGGCAGCCAGACGCGGTCGATCTGCTACGTGGACGACACGATCGACGGCGTGCTCGCGCTGGCCGAGAGCGACTTCGCCGGGCCGGTGAACATCGGCAACCCGGCAGAGATGTCGATGGCGGAGCTGGCGGAGACGATCCGCGACCTGGCGGCCTCGTCCTCCCCGATCCGGTTCGTCGAGCGGCCGGTGGACGACCCCGCCGTCCGCCGTCCCGACACCTCGCTCGCCGAGGAGCGGCTCGGCTGGCGTCCGCGCGTCGACCCCGTCACCGGCCTGCGCCGCACCATGGACTGGTTCGAGAAGGAGCTCACCTCCTACTCGGTCGCCTCCTGACCCTCGCGGTCCATCGGGCCCGCCCGCGGCTTCCCCCACGCCGTGAGCGGGCCCGTCGTCCGCTCTCAGTCGGTGTGGGCGGATGTCTGCTCGACGAGGGTGGCGGTTGCGCGGTCGAGGAACTCACAGAACAGCCGGTGCTCGTCGGGGGTGAATCGGCCGGTCAGGGCGCGTTCGAGCACGATGACCTCCTGGTAGGCGCGGTCGAGCAGGTCACGGCCTTCCGGGGTGAGGGTGGCGATCAGGACTTTGGCGTGCACAGGGGACGGCTGCCGGTCGATGAGCCCTTTGTTCTGCATCCCTGTCAGGACTGTGGCCATGCTCTGCTGGGTGACCCCGCACGCGCGGGCCAGTTGAGCACCTGACATGCCGTCGTCGCGAGACAGGGTCAGCAGCACCGTGTACTGGGTCATGGTCAGCCCATAATCGCGCAGCACCCCCTCGTGGTGGGCCATGAGCGCCTGCTCGGCACGGCGGATGCGGGTGCACACGTACTCCTCGATGGGCACTTCAGGCATGTCACAACTCCCTGGGTTGACACAGGATACTGATACTCCCTACGGTCGGTTCAGTATCAGGATACTGAGTCGACACAGAAGGTTGTATTCCATGAAGGCTGTTGTTCTGGGCGCCGACGACCAGCTCCGGATCTCGGAGATGGCCGAGCCCGTGGCCGGGCCGGGCGAGGTCGCGATCAGGGTCGCCTACGCGGGGGTGCAGTACGGTGATGTGCTGGTGCGTGCAGGGCACTTCCCGATTCCGCGCCCGTTCGTGCCCGGCTTCGAGGCGGCGGGAGAGATCATCGCCGTCGGGGAGGGTGTCGACGAGGCCCGCATCGGCGAGCAGGTGACCGCGCTGATCGGCGGGGGCGGTTACGCCGAGGTCGTGACCGCGCCTGCGGTGCTCGCGATCAACGCGGCCGGGATCGCGACCCGTGATGCCGCCGCTTTCGG
Source organism: Microbispora sitophila (assembly GCF_014892245.1). Lineage (NCBI taxonomy): Bacteria > Bacillati > Actinomycetota > Actinomycetes > Streptosporangiales > Streptosporangiaceae > Microbispora > Microbispora sitophila. The sequence continues at coordinate 537,999 of NZ_JADBGC010000001.1, forward strand.
ATGGGTCGCGCCGACCGCCTACGACCTGATCAGCACTGTCGCCGGGGTATCGCGCGGCGACAGCGTTCTGATCCACGCCGCCGCCGGCGGTGTGGGCTCCCTGGCCGGGCAGTTCGCCGCCGCCGCAGGCGCGGACCGAATCGTCGGGGTGGTCGGCAACGCCGGTCAGGTCGATTACGCACGCCGGTTCGGCTATCACGAGGTGCTGGTACGCGATCAGTTTCCCGATGCCCTCGGTGACGGGACGTTCGACGTGATCCTCGATCCGATCGGCGGCGTCACGCGGGTCGCGAACCTGGCACGTCTGGCGCCGCACGGCCGGATCGTGGTCTACGGCAACATCGCCTCATTCGAGCCGGTCACCGTGTCGGCCAACGATCTGCTGACGCACGGCCAGTCGCTGATGACTTACAACAGCAACCTGGCGAGTCAGACCAGCCCGCGGAAGCTGGCCGACAGCGCCGCTCGCGCCATGGCCCTGATCGCCGACGGGTCGGTCCGTCTCGACGTCACCGCCGAATACCCCCTCGCCGACGTGGGGCGGGCGATAGCGGACCTGGCCGGCGGAGTGACCCGCGGCAAGAGCGTCGTCCGCGTCGCCTGAAGCCCGGCCGCCGATGTTCGGTCACGGCGGCCTCGCTCTTTTCCGCATACTTGGACGTCGCTTGGCCGCTCGACTCGGGTAGTGCCCTCTGCCCCGGGTAACGCGCACGTATGAGTTTCGCGAAGTACCAGGACGAGCTGTACGCCCAGGGACGGAGCGGCCATCAGCCGCCATACCCCATGACCTTCGCGGAGCTCGAAGAGCGGGCTTCGGCCGCGATGCGGCCGAAGGTCTGGGGGTACGTGGCCGGCGGCGCCGGTGACGAGCACACCCAGCGGGCCAACTGCGAGGCGTTCAAGCGCTGGGGCCTGTATCCGCGCATGCTGGTCGCCCCCGCTGAGCGCGACATGTCGATCGAGTTGTTCGGGACGAGGCTGCCCTCGCCGGTGTTCATGGCGCCCATCGGGGTGATCGGGGTGTGCGCCCAGGATGATCACGGCGACCTCGCCTGCGCGCGAGCCTCCGCGCGTACGCACGTTCCGTTCTTCGCGGCGACCCTGTCCGCGGATCCGATGGAGGACGTGGCCGCGGCGCTCGGCGACACGCCCGGCTTCTTCCAGCTCTACACACCGCCGGACCGGGATCTGGCCGCGAGCCTGGTGCACCGCGCCGAAGCGGTGGGTTTCAAGGGCATCGCCGTCACCCTGGACACCTGGGTCACCGGCTGGCGTCCCCGGGACCTGCGCGGCTCGAACTATCCCCAGGTGCCCAGCGGATGCCTGAGCAACTACACCAGCGACCCCGTGTTCCGGGAGGGACTGCGGCCCGGCGAGGACGCCACCGAGGCCTTCATGCGCAGGTTGCCGATCTTCGGTGGGCCGTTCAGGTGGGACGACCTGGACTGGTTGCGGTCGCAGACCAGGCTGCCGCTGATGCTCAAAGGGATCTGTCATCCCGAGGACGTCCGCCGGGCCAGGGACCATGGCGCGGACGCCGTCTACTGTTCCAACCACGGGGGACGGCAGGCCAACGGAGGACTGCCCGCCCTGGAGTGCCTGCCCGGCGTGATCGAGGCCGCCGACGGGCTGCCGGTCCTGTTCGACTCGGGCGTGCGCAGCGGCGCCGACGTCATCAAGGCGCTGGCCCTGGGCGCGACCGCCGTGGGAATCGGCCGTCCGTACGCGTACGCGCTCGCGGTCGGCGGTGTGGACGCCGTCGTGCACGTGCTGCGCTCCATGCTGGCGGAAGCGGACCTCATCATGGCCGTCGACGGGTATCCCACCCTGAAGGACCTCACGCCCGAGGCGCTGCGCCGAGTGGACGGCGGTGCCACCGCGCCGTGAGAGAGCTCAATGCACCCTGATTCAGGCACCCGTGCCCGACAGGCTCTCGCGGAGGGTCTCGCGGAGGGCGGGCCAGTCGTCGCCCAGGGCCAGACCGGCGTGATGGTAGGCGTCGAACCCCATCGGAGCGCTTCCCGGACCGCGGGCGGCGATGTCCAGAGCGATCCCCGCCTGCATCCGCTGCCACGCCGGGTTCTCCTCGAACGACACGCCGTCCACGTCGTCATCGTCATCGGTTTCGTGGAACCGCTGAGCCAAAGGCGTCACGAGCTGTTCCCGCAACTCCACGATTCGCTGCTCCCCGGCCCGCCGTCCGGCCGCGAGGTCGGCCCGGACGTCCCGTACGACGGGAAACTCGCCGAGCCGGAACCGCGTGGCGAGCAGTTCCGCCACGTGCGCGAGAGCGGCGAACTGCCGCGACTGGGACGCCGCCTCCACCGTGACCCTCAGCTTCACCTCCGGGTCGTTCCGGTATTCGGCGAGTTCCTCCGCTGAGGGCGGCTCCGCCGCGACGGGCCACTGGAAGGTGAGGTTGGGATGCGCGGCGGACAGCCATTCGCCGGTGAGTCGCATCCCGGTCACCAGCTCCACCACGGTCATCGCGGCGGCCTGCCAGTCGTCCTCGTCCCCGGCGAGCAGTTCGGTCATGGCACGCAGCTCGGGCTCCAGCACCGCGAAGTCGTCGCCGGCCCATTCGTCCCAGAACATCGCGTCGAGGCCGACAAGCACCCTGCCGTCGGCAGCGTAGCTCAGCCTGTTGTCGCCCTCGACGTTCCAGTAGACGCCGCACACCCGGCCGTCGCGGCTGAGCCGCCGCAGGACTTCGGGCAGGCTGCCCAGGAATCCGTTGTTCTCGAACAGCATCACGGCCGATCCTGCCGGTTCCACCGCCATCGGCAGGACCCCGTCGGGGGGAAACGCGTCCAACGGCGTGGCCTCGTGCACTTCGTGCCGGGTCCCGCCGCTCACCCGAGATCCGATGCCGGCGACGGAGAACGGCCGGTGGTCGTGCGGGACGACGACCGTCCAGCACATCGCCACCTCCAGCCACGGTTCCTCTCGCAGCAGCTTCCGGTAGTGAGAAAAGATCTCAGCAAAGGCAGGGCGGTCGTCGTTCAAGGGACGCTCCGGAGCAGGCGGAAGATCTGTTGGCGTGATCTTGCCAGAGGACGCCGACAGAATGCTCCCTCACTGGTCAGAACGGGCTCTCAGCGCGTGGACGAACCAGGTGAGGGCCGGGGTCAGCGGGTCCGGGGGCGGCCAGCCGTTGACCACGGCGAGCAACCGGAAGTAGGACTCCCTGCGCGGGTCGTTCGCGGTCTCCAGCAGGGTGAGCAGCCGGTGTCGAAGCGCGGTGTCGTCCGGGTGGCCGACGAGGCCGGCATACTGTGCGGTCACGGCGGCGACGATCGCGTCGGCCTGGGGTGAGGCGCTGTCGACGCCCGCGGCGAGCGCGGGGGCGACGTGGTCGCGGACCATCGCCACCGCGTCCGGGTGCGGGCCACCTGTCCGGACGCGGTCGGCCAGGTGCTGCTCGGCGACGCGCCGCATGAGCGCCCCGAACTCCGGGTCGGCGGCCAGCTCGGCCAGCTCGATCCACGCCTCGACCTGCTCGTCTTCGGGGTCGTCGGGAAGCTCGGGAGTCATCGTGCGCCTGATTCCCGTCAGGTCGGCGTCCAGGCCGCCGAAGGCGGTGTCGAGGAAACCGTCGACCAGCCGCCGGCGCTCGTCCTCGGAAAGCCTGGCGAGTCTGTGCATGAGATCCATCTCCTCGGGGGTGGAGCCGCGCCGTGCCACCGCCGTCGCCACCGCGCGCCGCAGGCGCAGCACCCGGATCTGCGTCGCCAGCGCCTCGGCGTGCGCCGCCGCGACCTGGGCCAGCGTGGTCTCCCGGTCCAGGACTTTGCGGATCGTGGGAAGGTCGATCCCCAGGTCGCGCAGCGTCCGTACGAGGTGCAGCCGGGCGACGGCGTCGGTGTCGTACAGGCGGTAGCCGGCCGGGCTGCGGCCGGTGGGCGGCACGATCCCGCGGTCGGAGTAGAACCGGATGGCCTTGACCGTCAATCCGGTCCGCCGTGCCAGCTCACCGATCGAGTAGAGCGTGTCGCCGTCCATGCCCCCACCCTCGCGCCTCCCCCTACCGGAGACTCAACCCCGCTCTCCTGCTTTCCGAGAAACTCTGAAGGCAAGCAGATGGACGGCGAGGAGGCTCACCCAGCCGAGATCCACCGCGATCAGAACGCGCTGGATCAGGCCCGCGTTCGCGGCGCCGGCCTCCCAGACGGTGCCGAACCAGACCATCAGGACCAGCCCGGCCGCGGCCGTCAGCAGCAGGTACGCGCGCCAGCCGCCTCCGAGACGGCGGGAGATGGGGAGGCAGGCGGCCGGCAGGGCGAGGAATAACACCACACCGGCCACGTCGTGCACCTGATGGTGCCAGCTCGTCGTGATCGGGTCTGAGCTGCCCGGCGGATAGCCGTGCATCGGATCCATCGTGAACAGGCCGGAGACGACCATGGCCAGCCCGGCCACGCCGACGAGCAGGGCACCGGCCGTTGATCGCAGCACGGTGCGCACCGCGGCGGCGAAGCCGAGCAGCGACAACCCCGTGAGCAGGAAATTGGCGATCTGGATCCAGCCCCGGTCGCCGAGGCTCAGCGCGCTGCCGGGATGACGGAACGGGTCGTAGCCCGAGCGGAGCGCGCCCTCCACGAGGATCACGCCCAGGAAGAGCGGGCCGCTGACGGCGCCGCACACCAATGTCGCGGGCCGTGCTCTGCGAGGCTCTGCGATGGCATCCATGCCGACATCCCACGCCTGGCGCCCGGTCGGGCGCAGTGGCCGGACGGCCATACCGTGTGGCCGTCCGGCCAGAGCCGCGCGCGGGAAGGCGCACGTAGGCTCGGGCCATGACCGCCAGGCCACGCCGGCTCCTGGTGCCGGCCGAGCTCGCCGCGTTCGACGGATGGCCCGCGGCTCGCCGCACAGTACGCGACTGGACGGCGGACGCCGTGCTGTTCGGGTTCTCGGCGGTCCTGTGGGTGGAGAACCGGGACTTCCCCCCGGAAGGCGTGGCCTTCGTGCCCGGCTGGATGGTCACGGTCAACCCTTGGGTCGGCGCCCTCGCCTGCCTGGCGTTGTGGTGGCGGCGCCGCCTGCCGGTGCTCCTGGCCGTCGCCATGGTGCCCGCGCTGCTGGTCTCGGGATCGGCGCTGGGCGCGGCCATGGTGATCACGCTCACGGTGGCCGTCCACCGTCCGTGGCCGCGCGCGGCGACGGTCACCGCGGCCTACCTGGTGGTCGTCGGCCACTACGCGTTGCTGGGCCGGCCTCCCGGCGTGGAGCGGCCGGTGATCGTCGCGACGACGCTGCTGCTGTTCGTCGTCCCGTTCTGCCTCGGGACGGCCGTGCGGGCGCGCCGCCTGCTCGTCGTGAGCCTGTGGCACGACGCCGAGGTGCAGCGGCGCGAACACCTGCTCGGGGTGAAGGAGGCACGCAGAGCCGAGCGCGAGCGCCTGGCCCGGGAGATGCACGACGTGCTGGCCCACCGGATCTCGCTGCTCAGCGTGCACGCCGGGGCGCTCGCCTACCGCACGGCGCGGGCCGCCTCCGGCGCTGGGCCGCCGCTCGGCCCGGCCGAGGTCGGCCAGGCCGCGGAGGTCATCCAGGACAACGCCAGGCGGGCGGTCGACGAGCTCGCCGAGGTGCTGGCGGTGCTGCGCTCCGACGAGGCGACGACCGCCGGGAGCGGGCCGCACCACCGGCTGGCCGACATTCCCGCACTGCTCGCCGAAGCCGAGGCGGCGGGACAGCGGGTCCTGCTGCGCGCGGGCGTCGAGGCGGACGCATCCCCTCCGCGGCACGTGGAGCAGGTCGCCTACCGGGTGGTGCAGGAGGGCCTGACCAACGCCCGCAAGCACGCGCCGGGCGTCCCGGTGACCGTACGGATCGAGGGGGAGCCGGGCGGCGTGCTTACGGTGAGCGTGGAGAACCCGCTGCGGGGCGGCCGCGACTCCGCCGGGACCGGGGGGAACGGCCTGGCCGGGCTGGCCGAGCGGGTCGCCCTCACCGGCGGCACCCTGGAGCACGGGCGGCTGGACCGTTCGTTTCGGCTGATCGCCCGATTACCGTGGCAGACATGACCGGCCCGATCCGGGTGCTGCTCGTCGACGACGATCCGCTGGTCCGCGCGGGCCTGCGGCTGATGCTGCGCGGCGCGCCTGAGCTGGAGATCGTCGGTGAGGCCGCCGACGGTGCGGAGGTGCCCGGCGCCGTGGCCCGCCTCGCCCCGGACGTGATCCTGATGGATGTCCGCATGCCGTATCTCGACGGCATCGCGGCGACCCGCTCGCTGACGGCACGGTCGGGACGCAGGCCGGAGGTGATCGTCCTGACGACCTTCGGCGGCGACACCACGGTGATCGAGGCGCTGCGCGCCGGCGCGGCCGGATTCCTGGTCAAGCACACGCCGCCGGAGCGGATCGTCGAGGCGGTGCGCAGGGCCGCCGCGGGGGAGCCGGTGCTGTCTCCCGAGGTGACGCGCAACCTCATCGCCCGAGTGGCCGGGGGCGGGGCCACCCGCGCGCAGCAGGCGCGCGACCGGCTTTCCACGCTGTCGGACCGAGAGCGCGAGGTGGCGTACGCCGTCGCGGACGGGTTGTCCAACGCGGAGATAGCCCAGCGGCTGTACATGTCGGTGGGAGCGGTCAAGGCCCACATCTCCAGCACGCTGGCCAAGCTCGGCCTGCTCAACCGGATCCAGCTCGCCCTGCTCGCTCACGACGCGCGGGACTGACCGCGTGGAGGGCGCGGTCGACGACGGCGGACAGGTCGCCGCCGTGGGCGCCGTGCCAGTAAGTCCGGCCGCAGGCGAGGCAGCGGGCGAACTCGTCGTAGTTGCGCCGGGTTCCGGGCTCCAGCGACTCCTCCACCTCGGCCTTGCCGACCGGGGCGAGCCGCCCGTTGCAGGCCGTGCAGCGGGTCCACGGGGTCAGCGGCGGGCGGAAGCGGTCGAGCACGTCGAGGAACTGGTCGTCCGGCCGGGCGCCGCGCACGTACGCGCCGAGCCGCAGCGACCGGCGCCGCAGGATGCCTCGGTCCTGCGTGAGCAGCACCCGGTCCTCGGCGTTGGCCTGTTCGATCAGGTCGTCGTCGTCCATGTCGTTGCGGTAGGCGGTGTCCAGGCCGACCAGGCGCAGCCGCCGCGCCAGCGTCCCCAGGTGGACGTCGAGGACGAACCGGCAGCCCGGCACGGCCTGTGGCCTGGGCGCGGCCGGCACCTCCACCACCTCGTCCGGGCCCGGCCGGTGCGACCGAGCGACCGGGCGGCCTCCGGCGACCGGCTCGCCGATCTCGGTCAGCGGAACGCCTGCCGACTCGATCAGGTGGCCGAGCGAGGACGCCCCGTCGTACGGCAGGAGCACCTCGGGCCGCCGGTTGCGCGGCGCGAGGAAGATCCACAGCTCGGGCGCGAAGCGTACGGACACCTCCATGTCCCCAGCATGCCTCCCGCCGCCGGACACAGGGGGGCGCGGGCACGGCCGCCGGTCATGGGCCTTCCGTCGTCAACGCGTCCAGTGCCGTCCGGAGGAAGAGCCGCACCGCGGCCAGGTGCCGCTCGTCGAATCCGGACAGCACCCCGACCGTCCTGTCGATGAGCGGGCCGAAGTAGCTCCACCCCAGTTCCTTGGCGCGGTCCTCGACTCTCAGCAGGACCCGGCGCCGGTCCTTGACGTCGCGGACCCGGCTGACCAGGCCGAGCCGTTCGAGCCGGTCGACGACCCCGGTGGTGCCCGCCGAGTTCAGGCCCAGCCCGGCGCCGAGGAAGCCGGCGGTGGCGTCGATCCCGGCCCGCTCCGCGTCCAGTAGGCAGATGAGCGCCCGCACGTCGGTGACGTGCATGCCGTGCTCGGCCGCGAACTCCGCCTGACGCAGGCCGTACTCCACCGTCACCGCCCGCAGCAGATGGAAGATCTCCATCTCCGGGCCCTCGTGCTCGCGCGCCGCCCCTGGCGTCATGGCAGCCCTCCTCGGTCTATTATCTCGCTCAACGAGATTATCGCTCAGCGAGTCATTCTGGAGCCGTCTTGAAGAGCATCGACGACGCGTTTCTCGCGGCCTACGACGCCGTCCTGGCGGCACGCTGGCCCGCCTCCACCGAGCCGGTCGAGATCCGCACGCCCTACGGCACGACCCACGTCAACTCCGTCGGCCCGGCGGACGCGCCGCCGGTGGTCCTGCTGCACGGCGGCGGGACCACCTCGACCGTCTGGTCCGGTACGGCGAGGGCGCTCGGCACGGCCTACCGGGTGCACGCGGTCGACACCGTCGGCGAGGCGGGGCGCAGCGTCGCCGGTGAGCGGGCGATCCGGACGCTGGGCGATCAGATGGTCTGGCTCGACGCCGTGCTCGACGGGCTCGGCGCCTCACGCGTGTCCCTGTGCGGCCACTCCTACGGGGCGTGGAGCGCCCTGCACTACGCGGCGCACGCTCCCGGCAGGGTGAGGGCGCTGGTCCTGGTCGACCCGACCAACTGCTTCACCGGCTTCTCCCGCCGCTACCTGCTGCGCGCCCTGCCGATGCTGCTCCGCCCGACCGTACGGCGACGTCGCGCGTTCCTCGAATGGGAGACCCGGCGTGCGGCGCTGGACGAGACGTGGCTCCGCCTCTACGACCGCGCCGCCGCCTTCCCCGCCGCCCGGCCCCTGACCGGTCCGCGTCCCGGACCGGAGGAGTTGCGGGGGCTGCGGTCCCCGGTGCTGCTTCTCCTGGCCGAGCGCAGCAGGGCGCATGACATCGGCCGGGTGGCCGCCTCCGCAGCGGCGCTCCTGCCCCGCGTGGAGACGGCCGTACTGCCCGGAGCCACCCACCACACCCTTCCCCTCGCGCCGCCACCCGAGATGGACGCGCGCATCGAGAAGTTCCTCGCCGCGCACGGGCGGGACGCCTGAGATCAGGGACGGAACCAGTGCTGGGGGCGGGGATCGGTGTTCTGCCAGATGTGCTTGATCTCGCGGTATTCGTTGAGGCCGGTCGGGCCCAGCTCGCGGCCGATGCCGGACTGCTTGAACCCGCCCCACTCCGCCTGTGGCATGTACGGGTGGTAGTCGTTGATCCACACCGTGCCGTGCCGCAGCCGCCCGGCCACCCGCTGCGCCTTGCCCGCGTCCGTCGTCCACACGGCTCCGGCCAGCCCGTAGTCGGTGTCGTTGCCCAACGCGACGGCCTCGTCCTCACCCGAGAATCGCTCCACCGTCAGCACCGGCCCGAACGACTCCTCCCGGACCACCCGCATCTCACGGTGGCAGCCGTCCAGCACGGTCGGGGGGAAGAAATACCCGTTCCCCTCAAGGCGCCGCCCGCCGCAGCGCAGTTTCGCGCCCTCGGCGATCCCCGCCTCGACGTACGCCTCGACCTTGGCCAGATGCTCGGCGGAGATCAGCGGTCCGGTCTCGGCCTCGGGATCGAACGGCCCGCCCAGCCTGATCCGCTCGGCCCGGCGCACCACCGCCTCCACGAACTCCTCGTGGATCGAGTCCTCCACCAGCAGCCGGGCGCCGGCCGAGCAGACCTGCCCCGAGTGCAGGAACACCGCGGTCACGGCGAGATCGACCGCCGTGTCGAAGTCCGCGTCGGCGAACACGATGTTGGGGTTCTTGCCGCCCAGCTCCAGCGCGACGCGCTTGACCGTCTGCGCGGCCGAGGCCATGATGCGCCGCCCGGTCGCCAGCCCGCCGGTGAACGACACCATGTCGACGTCCGGGTGCCCGGCCAGCGGCGCGCCCACCTCAGCGCCGGCCCCGAGCACCAGGTTGCCCGCCCCCGGCGGCAGCCCCGCCTCCTCCAGCAGCCGCATCAGGAGGATCGCCGTGGACGGGGTCAGCTCGCTCGGCTTGAGCACGAAGGTGTTCCCGGCCGCCAGCGCGGGCGCCACCTTCCAGGAGGTCTGCAGCAACGGGTAGTTCCACGGCGTGATCAGGCCGCAGACCCCGACCGGCTCGTACACCACCCGGCTGATCGCATCGGCGCGGCCGGTGTCGACCACCCGCCCGGCGTCGGTGCCGGCGATCCCGCCGAAGTAGCGGAAACACGCGACCACGTCGTCGACGTCGTACTCGCTTTCCACCAGGCGTTTGCCGGTGTCCAGCGACTCCGCCCGCGCGATCTCGGCCTTGTCGCGCTCCAGCAGACCGGCCACCCGCAGCAGCAGCGCCCCGCGCTCCCGCTCCGGCGTACGCGGCCACGGCCCCTCGTCGAACGCCTGCCGGGCCGCCGCGATCGCGGCCTCCGTGTCGGCGCGGGTGGCCTCCGCCACGGTGGCCACGTGCTGTCCGTCGGCCGGGCAGTGGATCTCGCGCCGGCCGCCCTCGGCGGCGTCGCACCACTGCCCGCCGATGTGCAGGTCCTTCATGTCAGGCGTCCTTCCTGTGCCGGTAGAACTCCACCGGCTCGGGGGCCAGGGGAGTGTTACCGAGGATCAGGTCGGCCGCCTTCTCCGCGACCATCATCACCGGCGCGTAGATGTTGCCGTTCGTGACGTACGGCATGACCGAGGCGTCCACGACCCGCAGGCCCTCCAGGCCGTGCACCCCCATGGTCAGCGGGTCGACCACGGACATCTCGTCCACGCCCATCTTCGCGGTGCAGGAGGGATGCAGGGCGGTCTCGCCGTCCTTGGCCACCCAGTCGAGGATCTGCTCGTCGGTCTCGACCTGCCGGCCGGGGGACAGCTCGCCGCCGTTGAACGCGTCCATCGCGGGCTGGTTGAGGATGCCGCGGGCCACCCGGATGGCCTCGACCCACTCGCGGCGGTCCTGGTCGGTGGACAGGTAGTTGAACCGCAGGGCGGGCTTCACCCGTGGGTCGGCGCTCTTGATCTTCACCGAGCCGCGGGCGTCGGAGTACATCGGACCGATGTGCACCTGGTAGCCATGCCCGCCGGCCGGGGCCGAGCCGTCGTACCGCACGGCGACGGGCAGGAAGTGGAACATCAGGTTGGGGTAGTCGACGTCGTCGTTGCCGCGCACGAAGCCGCCGGCCTCGAAGTGGTTCGTCGCGCCCGGCCCCGAGCGCAGGAACAGCCACTGCGCGCCGACCAACGGCCGGTTGCGCCACTTCATCGCGGGCTGCATCGACACCGGCTGCTTGCAGGCGTACTGGATGTAGACCTCCAGGTGGTCCTGGAGGTTCGCGCCGACGCCGGGCAGGTCGTGGACCACGTCGACGCCGTGCGCCTTCAGGTGGTCGGCGTCGCCCACGCCGGACAGCTGCAGGAGCTGCGGGGAGTTGATCGCGCCGCCGCAGAGGATGACCTCGCCGGCCCGCACCCGCTTGCCGTCGAACTCGACGCCGACCGCGCGCTTGCCCTCGAACAGGATCTTCGTGACGAACGCGCGGGTCTTGACCGTCAGGTTCGGGCGGTTCATCACCGGGTGGAGGTACGCCCGGGCGGCCGACAGGCGGCGCCCGCGCCGTACGTTGCGGTCGAACGGCGCGAAGCCCTCCTGGCGGTAGCCGTTCACGTCGTCGGTCAGCGGGTAACCCGCCTGCTGCACGGCCTCGAAGAAGGCCTTGAACAGCGGATTCCTGGCTGGGCCGCGCTCCAGCGCCAGCGGCCCTTCGTGCCCGCGCATCGGGTCGGCCGCGTCGGCGGCCAGGCAGTTCTCCATGCGCTTGAAGTACGGCAGGCAGTGCGCGAAGTCCCAGGTCTCCATGCCCGGGTCGGCGCCCCAGCGCTCGTAGTCCATGGGGTTGCCGCGCTGGAAGATCATGCCGTTGATGCTGCTCGACCCGCCGAGCACCTTCCCCCGGGCGTGGTAGATCCGCCGGCCGTGCATGTGCGGTTCGGGCTCGGACTCGTACTTCCAGTCGTAGAACCGGCTGCCGATGGGGAACATCAGCGCGGCCGGCATGTGGATGAACACGTCCCACAGATAGTCGGGACGGCCCGCCTCCAGCACGAGGACGCGGTTGGAGGGGTCGGCCGACAGCCGGTTCGCGAGAGCGCTCCCCGCTGATCCACCACCGACGATGACGAAGTCATACATGTCCGCCTCCCGGGCAGGATGATATTGATATGCGCAATAGAGTGCAGCGTCCGCAACGTCACGCGTCGGACCCCGGCCTCGTGGGGCGCGACGAGGCCGCCGCGCGGTCCGAGGGCAGCGGCGGCGTCCAGTCGGTGGACCGGGCCGTGACGATCCTGGAGATCCTCTCCCGGCGCGGCGAGGCCGGCGTGAGCGAGGTCGCCGCGGAGATCGGCGTCCACAAGTCCACCGCGTTCCGGCTCCTCGGCGCCCTCGAGGCGCGCGGCCTGGCGGAGCAGGCCGAGGACCGCGGAAAGTATCGTCTCGGCTTCGGCATCGTCCGGCTCGCCGCCGGAGTGGCCGCGCGGCTCGACCTCGTCCAGCAGAGCCGCCCCGTGTGCCGGCGGCTCGCCGAGGAGATCGGCGAGACCGTCAACATCGCCGTCGCGCGGTCCCACTACGCCATCAACCTGGACCAGGTGCGCGGCCAGGCGGCCGTGACCGCGCACAACTGGGTCGGTCAGCCCACCCCCCTGCACGCCACGTCGAGTGGCAAGATCCTGCTCGCCCACCTCGACGAACGGCGCCGCGAGCGGCTCATCGCCGCCGCCGGGCTGGAGCGCTTCACACCGGCCACGGTGACCGACGCCGCCGAGCTGCGGCGGCAGCTCGACGAGGCGCTGCGGCGGGGCTACGCGGTCACCGTGGAGGAGTACGAGATCGGGCTGAACGCCATCGCCGCGCCCATCCGCTCCCACGAGGGCGAGGTGGTGGCGGCGGTCAGCGCCTCCGGCCCGGCCTACCGGTTCAGCGAGGAACGCATGCGCGAGCTCGCGCCCGTGCTCGTCGCGGGCGCCGCCGACATCAGCCACCGTCTCGGCCACGCCGGGTGACCGGGGTCGCCGCACGCCGGCAGGCGCCGGAGGGACGTCCCCGGCGGGACACGACGGCGTTCATCGCGCTCCGGCGGGCTCGTTCAGCCGGCGCCGCCACCGGGTGAACGAGCGCGGCTGGTCGACGCCGAGCACCGCGACCGTGCGGCCCTCCCGCCGGTAGACGGCCAGGAAGCGGCGGGACGCGAGGTCGCCCTCCTCGACGCTCACCTCGTCTCCCGGCAGCGTGTGCCCGGCGAACTGCACGCGCATGCCGTACTGGTCCGACCACAGGTAGGGCGGCGCGAGGGCGTCCGGCACGGCGGCGCCGCCGGACAGCAGCGTCTGCGCGGCCGTCGCGGGACGCCGCGCCGCGCCGGTCCAGTGCTCCACGCGCAGGTGGGCGCCGAGAGCGGGGTCGAACCAGGCGGCGCAGTCGCCGACCGCGACGACTCCCGGCACGCTCGTCGCACCGCCGGTGTCGCAGACAACGCCGTCGCCCACCTGGACCCCGCTGCCGTCGAGCCAGTCCACCGCCGGCCGCGCGCCGATGCCGACGAGCACCACGTCGGCGTCCAGGCGGCGCCCGTCCTCGAGCAGCACCCCGTCGACGCGTCCCTCGCCCGTCAGGGTCCGTACGGCGGCGCCGCAGATCAGGCGCACCCCGTGGTCCTCGTGCAGCCCGGCGAGCGCGGCGCCCATCTCGGGCCCGAGCGCGCGGGCGAACGGCGCGGGCGCCGCCTCGACGATCGTCACGTCGAGCCCGAGCGTGCGGGCGACGCAGGCGACCTCGGCGCCGATGAAGCCCGCCCCGATCACCACGAGCCGCCGGGCGGCGTCGAGGTCGGCCCGCAGGGCCGCCGCGTGCTCGATCGTGCGCAGCGTGTGCACCCCGGCGAGATCGCCACCGAGGGGGCGGGCGACCGAGCCGGTGGCGATCACCACGCCGTCGGCCTCCACCGCGGAGCCGTCGGCGAGCGTGATCCGCAGCGGCCGGCCCTGTTCCAGCCCGGTGGCCGCGACGCCCAGGCGCCACTCGGCGTCGAGGTCCTCGCCGTCGCCTTCCAGAGCGAGGTCCGCCGTCGTCATCCGGCCGGCGAGGAACTCCTTGGACAGCGGGGGCCGGTCGTAGGGGCGGTGCGGTTCGGCCCCGACGATCGTCAGGCGCCCGCCGAAGCCCTGGGCCCGCAGCGCGCGGGCCGCCGACAGCCCGGCGAGCGACGCGCCGACGATGGCGACGGATTTCACGGCACCCTCACCGCGTCTCAGGCCGACCCGGTGCGGACGCCGGGCGGGAGGTTCGGCGGCAGGTCCGACGGCACGACGTAGACGGTCTCGTCCTGGACCACCACCTGGTGGGTGCGCACCGGCAGCTTCGCGGGAGGAGCGTCCACCCGGCCCGTGCGCAGGTCGAAGCGCGACGCGTGCAGAGGGCACTCCACCTCGCACCCTTCCAGCCACCCGTCCGCCAGCGACGCGTCCTGGTGCGTACAGGTGTCGTCCACCGCGTACAGTTCACCGTCCTCGGTGTGAAAGACGGCGATCGGGGGATCTGTCTCGATTCGGAGGGCCTCGCCTCTGGGCAGGGCGGCGAGGGGGCACGCAGGAATCATGCGAAAGTTCCCAGTTTCGTAAGGTGGAACAGGAAGCGCTATGCGCAACAGGGTGAGTGGAGATCGCGCCAAAGTCAAGGGGCGACATGTCGCTTAGAGGGTGATAAGCGCGACTTTGGTCCCGGCGCAGGTGAGGCTCCTATTCGCCCTGTTCACCGCTGTTCGCTGCTGTTCACGGCGAGAACCGGAAAGGCCGCAAAGGCGTACGGCCCCGCCGCCGGTCGCCGTGAGGGGCGACGGGCGGCGGGGCCGTACGCGAAGGTGGGGCGGGAGAGGGGTCAGGCGGCGACGGTCGTGCGGCCGCGCACCTGCAGGACGGTCAGCAGACCGACGACGACGGTGACGGCGCCGGTGATCCAGGCGGTCCACGCCGAGGCGGAGTCGCCGTCGAAGCCGAACGCCCAGGGGGAGACGAACAGCAGGGCGCCGAACGCCGCGGTCACCCAGGAACTGGCGCCGCCCGCGCCCAGGATGGACCACAGGGCGGAGACGACGAGCAGTGCGCCGAGAACGAGCAGCGGCTGCGTGGCCGCCTGGGCGTCGGCCCAGAAGAACGGCGCGAGCACCGCGACCAGCCCTGCGACGAGGGCGACGATGTCGGACAACGATCTCGTGAGATCCATCCGTGCCTCCGTACGGGAGAGGTGACCTATTACCTGACGGTCTGCCTGATTGACCGGCCGGTCAACAATCCGCTACGTCAGGATTTCCTAACCCTGAGTCACCTTGTCCGGAACATGGCGCGAATATCCCGGGCCCTGAACGGCGGTGGCCGCCGGCGCCGGGGTAGTCCCGGCACCGGCGGCCACCGTGAAGCGGATGGTCAGCGCTTGCCGCCGACCTTGACGGTCTCCGTGTTGTAGTTCTTGCCGTTGCCGTCCGGCTTGTAGTTCTTCTCGACGTTGCCCGCGAGGTCCATGGCGAACCAGTGCACCTCGGTGGTCTTGTCGATCGAGATCTTCGCGGCGCCCTCGCGCATGCCCGAAGAGGTCAGCTTGGGCGAGCTCAGCGTCGGCCGGCTGCCGTCGAGGGTGTAGTAGACGTTCGCCGGCTCGTCCACCTTGAAGGTGAACGTGGTCGAGGTGTCGGTCGCGTCGGTCACCACGAGCGTCGAGTCGGGCCGCTGCTTGTCCTTGTCGTAGGCGCGGGCGATCTCGAGGATGCCGATCTGGCCGTTGGAGAACTCCATCGCCTCCTCGTGGCCCTCCTCGAACGGAGGCTGGAAGCCGACCGCGCGGTACTGCTTGGTCGCCGGGTCGTAGACGTCCGCGCCGACCTCGAAGTCCCAGCCGATGATGCCCTTGTTGTACCAGAACTCGTCGGCGCTGTTACCGGCCGCCGAGTACAGCACGTCGATCACCGGGCCGGTGCGTCCCGGCCAGATGGCGGTGCCGCGCCAGCCCTGGACGGCGGACAGGATGTGGTTGGAGGCGTTCCAGAAGTATTCCTCCGTGCCGAGGTCCGTCCGCGGCAGCGTCTCCCGTCCGGCGGTCTTGTACGCCCCCGGAGGCCACATGAAGTAGCCGCCGTAGGAATGGGTGTTCATCGCGAACTTGATGTTCGGGAACTTCTCCGCGAGCCACACCTCGTTGCGCGTCTCCGACTCCGACAGCTCCGACGGCCCGGCGAAGGTGTCGCTGGTGCAGCTGGTCGAGCCGCCGTTGTATCCGTCGTAGACGCTGCCCACCGAGAAGTTGCGGTTGAGGTCGACGCCCCAGGAGTTGCGCCGCCCCGGGTCCGCGGCGTCGGCGGCGCAGTAGTTGACCATGTTCCTGCGCTGCATGTTGTAGTCGTACATCGAGTAGTGGGCGCCGTCGGGGTTGATCGTCGGCACGATGAAGATGTCGAGATCGTCCACCAGCTTCTTGGTGTCCGGGTCCTGCGCGTAGTTGCGCAGCAGCCGCTCGGCGGTCTCCACACAGGTGATCGGGGTCACCCACTCGCGGGCGTGCTCCTGGCAGTAGAGGAACACGCCGGTCTTCGAGCCGTTCCGGCTCTTGCCGATGCGCAGCGCCTTCATCTGGAACGGCTGCCGCGAGACGCTCGCCGGCGCCTTCAGGTTGTCGGTCAGCTTGGTCGCCGCGGCCGCCGCCACCACACCGGTGCCCGTGCTGGTCCGGTACAGGGCGGCGGTCAGCAGCGCCGAAGCGGCGGAGTCGCCGTTCAGCGCGGCGACCACCTGGGAGGCCGTGCTGGTGATCGCGCCGGAGGCGTTCGTGGCCAGGTTGACCACGACATCCTTGCCGTTGACGGCGACGGAAAGCGGGGCGGAAGCGGTCCCGGGGCTCACCAGCGCGACACTGACGTCGTTGCCGCCCTCGCTGCCGTACGCCTTGGAAGTCACGTAGAACGTGCTCGCCAGCGCGCTCCCCGAGCCCGTGCCGAACTGCGCCTGCGCCTGGCGGCGGTAGCCGTTCGTCTTGTACGGGAGGTCGATGATCTCCGAGATCTTCGGGAACTCCTTGGCCAGCGACACGACCCGGTTGGTGACCTCGGTGGGGTCCATGTAGTGGTCGACGAAGTCCTGCACGTAGTGCTTGCTCGGCGCCTTGCGCGGCTCGCCCAGCCACTTCGTCACCGGCACGGTGATCGAGCCGCCCCGGTTGCTGGTGATGGTGACCTTGGTGGGGGCCGCCGTGATCGGCAGCGGCGAGTTGAACCGGTGGTACATGTACTGCCCGGCGTCGGTGAAGCGGGACATCGTCGCCGTGCCGCCGGAGTCGGGGGCGGTGCCGGGGCCGCTGTCCCAGGTGGCGGTGAGGACGGTCTGGGCGTCCGTCGCGCTCGTCTTCACCTCCACCGACAGGAAACGCTGGTTGTCGAGGCTGGTGAACCACTCGGCGCGCAGCGGGGTCAGCGTGTCGGTCGCCGCCGCGTCGGCGGACGCGGCGGCCAGGGCCTGGCGCCGCTCGGCCACGTTCGCGGCGTAGTCGCTCTGGTCGGAGATGGCGTCGCGGACGTCGAAGCCCTGGTCGCGCAGGTTCTGCGCCTCGTCGGGGCTGAGCACGGCGTGCACCTCGACGCCGCCGTCGACGGGCTTGCTGTACTCGGCCAGGTCGACGCCCAGGGCGGCCAGCCTGTCCACAGCCGCCTGGTCGGCGACGACGACGCGCATCAGCGCGACGCCGTTCTGGGCGGTACTGGACGCCCGGTCGGGCGGGACCGGATCGGGGGAGGGATCGGCGAGCGCCGGGAGGGCGTTCAGGGCGATCGCCAGGGGGAGTGCGAGTGCGGCGGCGTAGCGTCGCGCCCTGCGGGGAGAGCTCCTCATCGAGTTTCCTCCATCTGGCGTGCCGCCCGGGGAGGGGGGTCAGCCCGGAGCGGATCACGCGAGGTCGAGGGAAGTCTTTGCCACCCCGAAAAAGTCGTCAAGGCGCACGAACCCCCCAAATATGGGATTTTTCCGCAATGAGATGACTTGGTGCTCAATTGGGTATTTAGCGCCTCTTGTCATGTGGGACCGATATGAGTAGCGGTCCCGGGGAGCCCTTCTTCGTCACCGCATCAGCACGAGGCGTACGGCCTCGGCGACGGGCACGCCTCCGCCGATGAGTTCGAGGACGCGATGCCGCGTGTCCGGAGCGTCGATCAGTGCGATCATGGCGGCGACGTCGTCGCGCGGCACCGCCTCGGGGGGAAGCGGCGGGTCGGCCAGCGTCACCAGGCCGGTCCCCGGCCCGTCGGTGAGCCGCCCCGGCCGCAGGATCGTCCAGTCGAGCGGGCGGGCGCGCAGGTCCTCCTCGGCCGCCGTCTTCGCGGTGATGTAGGCCGCCCAGACCTCGTCGCGCCCCGGCGCGGGCGGCGATCCCGCGCCCATCGAGGAGATCTGGATGAAGCGGGACACGCCGGCCCGTTCGGCCGCGTCGGCGAGCAGCACCGCCGCCCCCTGGTCCACCGTGAACTTGCGCGCGGCGCCGCTGCCGGGTCCCGCCCCGGCCGCGAAGACGACGGCGCCTGCTCCCAGCAGGATCTCGGCCACCTCCGCCGCCGTGGTCCGCTCCAGGTCGCACAGCACCGCCTGGGCGCCGGCCGCCTCCACGTCCGCGACCTGATCGGGGTTGCGGATCAGTCCCACCGGCGCGTCACCCCGCCCGCTCAGCAGGCGTGCCAGCCGAAGGGCGACCTTCCCGTGTCCGCCCGCGATCACCACGCGCATGCGCCCACCTCCGCGCCGATCCTGCCACGACCCACCCCGGCGGCCGGGACAGGCCGCGCCGTCACTTGCCCGTCTTCGCTGGTCAATGGTTACCTCTTGTGATAGTCATGTCACTACAAGTAATCGGCAAAGTGTCTGTGGAGATGTCATGCTCATGGGCGTACTCGCGGTCGCGGCGGCCGTCGGGCTGGTGGCCGTGGCGGCCCTTCTGTTCCGCGCGCTGGGCCGGGGCGCCGACGATCGCGATCCCGGCGGCGCGTCCGCCGGCCACGCCGGGTCGATGCTCTCCTCGCTGTTCCTGCTCGTGTTCGCCATCGCGATCGTCGTGCCGTGGACCTCGGCCGACTCGGCGCGGCAGAACACCTACTCGGAGACCCAGGCTCTCGTGGAGGCCTACTGGGCCGCCGCGCCGCTGCCCGCACCCGACGCCGCCCAGGTGCGCGAGGGACTCCGCGAGTACGCGAATTACGTCGTCGAGGACGAGTGGCCGCAGATGGCGGCCGGACATCTCGGCACCGAGGGGACGGCGCGGCTGGAGGCGCTGCGCGCCCGCGTGACCGAACTGCCGGTCACGACCGACGAGGCGCGCGACGCCAGGGACGCCGTGCTCGAACGGATGGCGGACCTGTTCGCCGCCCGCCGGCAGCGCGCCGCCGACGCGGGCACCGTGCCGCCGCCCGGCGTCATGCTGCTGACGGTCCTCACGGGCGTCCTCGTCGTCGTCTTCCCGTTCCTGGCCGGGGCGCGGCCCCGGGGGCTCACGCTCGTGCCGGTGATGGCGATGGCGGTCCTGCTCGGCGTCGGCGTCTATCTCGCCTGGAACATCTCCCGCCCCTTCAGCGGCGGCCTGGCGGTCAAGCCCGACGCGTTCGTGAGCGCCCTGCACGAGTTCCAGCGGATCCCCGAGGGCCGCTGACATGGGCAGGACCGCGGGCCCGCGCGTGGCCGTCGCGCTCGTCTGCGCGTGTGCCGCGCTGAGCTGTGCCGCGCTGACTTGGGCCGCGCCGACCTGGGCCACGTCGGCCGCCGCGGTTCCCGCGCCGGTGCGGGCAGCCGCCGGCGCGTCTCGCACGGCCGACGATCCGGATGGACCGGGCCTGCGGGTCGGCGTCTGCCTCGACGTGGACGTGATCGTCGATCTGCACGCCGAGGTCGGCATCGGAGGGCCCGGCTGCACTGCGCCGACACTCGTGCCGCCGCCCCCGCCCTCCCCGGAGCCTCCGGCACCGGCTCCCGAGAAGCCCGCACCGGCGCCCCGGCACTCCCCGCATCGGGTGGTGGCCGCACCCCGGCCGCCCGCGGCGGCGCCGTCCCCCCGCCCTCGCGCGACGCCACGACCAACCCCGTCGCCCTCGAGGTCGCCAGTTGCCCGCGTGCCGGCCATGCGCGCGATCGCGCCCGTACGGCACCGCAACCCTCTGGGGACGCTCACGGTCGTCGTGGTCCTGTCGGTGGCGATCGCCGCCGCCGGTGCCGCCGCCTTCCGCCGGTAGCGCCGCAAGCGCTGACGCGGGAGGCGGAGCCGGCGCGGCGCCCGAAGGCGGCACCGGCTCCGCGCTTCAATTCAGGACCCGTTCGCCCGGGCCACGACCTCCTCGCTCGTCAGGGGGCTGCTCGGGTGGTGGCTCAGGCACAGCGGCGTACGGACCTTCGTGAACGACCCGCCCTCGAACGCCGCGTAGAACTGGCCGGACCGC
Source organism: Microbispora sitophila (assembly GCF_014892245.1). Lineage (NCBI taxonomy): Bacteria > Bacillati > Actinomycetota > Actinomycetes > Streptosporangiales > Streptosporangiaceae > Microbispora > Microbispora sitophila. Next base: position 558,249 of record NZ_JADBGC010000001.1, read on the forward strand.
AGCCGCGACACGTCGGGGACGTCGCCGCCCTTGGCCCTGGCCAGCTCCCGTGCCGCCGTGATCTGAGCCGGCGCGTTGAGCAGGCCGAAGAACTGGGTGGCGGCGTTGCCCGTGATCCGGTTGTGCAGGCCCTTCGGCGCCTGGGTGGCGAACACCAGCCCAAGGCCGTACTTGCGGGCCTGGGCGGCGAGGGCGAGCGTGCTCTGGGTGCACACGGTCGCCGTCCCCGACGGCGCGAACGTCTGGGCCTCGTCCATCACGAACAGCCCGCCGAGCGGCCGGTCTCCGGCGGGATGCCGCTTGATCCAGGAGAACAGCGCCATCTGCAGTTGGTTGACGAAGCCCTGCCGCTGAGCGTCGGAGGCCATGCCGGTCAGGCTGATCACCGACACACGGGCCCGCTTCCCTTCCGGCGGCGTCAGCAGGACGCCCGGATCGACGGGCGTCCCGGTCCCCGCGAACAGGGGATCGCTGATCGTCTCCGCCCGCAGGTGCTGGGCCATCTCGGTCGCGAGCCTGGCCGCGCCTTCCAGACTGCTCACGCCGTCCGGCAGGTCGTCGAGCATGGCGATCAGGCCGCCCAAGCCCGTGCCGCCGCGCCGTCCGTAGTGGGCGACGGCCTCGCGGAGCACCGCCTGGCCAAGGTGGGCCCTGGCCGTTTTGGCCTCCAGCTTCGCCCGGGGTACGAGCGCGGCGAGGGCGGCGTCCACCGCCTCGCCGAACTCGTCCGGGTCGTCGGCGACACCGGCGAAGTCGGGCAGCGGCTGGAAGCTCAGCGGGCGTCCCGACTCCTTGCGCGGCGTCCAGATGACCACGTCGGTGTTCGCCAGGTAGTCGTCGGCCCTGGCCGCGTCGCCCTCGCCCCACTCCGCGGGTGGCTCCGGCCACCGGTCGCCGAGCCGCGCGAGGTCGTTGTTCGCGTCGAGGACGATCGCCGAGACCCCCTGAAGGGCGCACTCCTCCACGAGACGGCGGATCAGCACCGTCTTGCCGGAGCCGGAGCCGGCGAAGATCGCGGTGTGCTTGCGCAGGGTCTCCAGTGGAATCCGTACCGGCCGGTCGTCCGAGGTCGCCGCCCCGATCGTCAGGTACGGAGCCGCCGGGGCCTCGTCCGAAGGGGCCTCGTCCGACGGGTGCGGCCTGCGCGGCTGAGGAACGGCCGGCGTCTCCGTCGTCGACCCCTCCGCGAACGGCGCCTCGACCGGCATCTCCACGGCCGGCGCCTCGACGGGCGATGCCTCGGGGGAGGGCAGCGGTGGCCAGACCTGCAGATCGGGAACGGCCGGACCGAGACCCAGGCCGCCGGGAAGCGCGACGCTCGCACCGGCCGGTTCCGGCACACCGCCGGAGGCCGGTGAAGGCGCCGTCTCGAAGGCTGGTGACGGCGCAGTGTCGGAGGCCGGTGACGGCGTATCGGCGGGGGCCGGGGACGGCGAGTCGGCCACCGGCAGCGGTGCGAGCCGTGGCACGGACTCCCGCTGGAGCAGATGCCGGTCAGGATTGGCGGTGCGCCGGGGGCGGTCCGGCGACCGGGTCGCCCGGGAGGACCTCCCGCTTGCGGCATCGGACACGCGTGGAACGGCCGCGTCGCTCAGCGCCTCGGCGAACAGCTTCACCCCGCTCGTCGGCTTGCGGGAGACGAGCCATGCCTGGAGATCCGCCGGATTTTCCGTCAGCAGGGTGCGAAGCGCCGAGAAGATCCGCAGGTCGTCCTCCTCGACCTGGAGGACGCGGCCCCCCGCCTGCTCGAAGGCGGTCAGGGTCTCTTGGGTGACCGGTCCCTTGGCCCAGCTCTGGTTCCTGAGCACGAACAGCTTGCGCGCGGGTATCCGCTCGTCGAGCCCGGCCGCCGTGGATGCCGCCTTCAGCCGGTTGAGCGCGGCGATGTGATGGGACGCGGAGATGGCCCGGAAGCACCAGTGGGCCTCGTTCTCCGTCGCCTCGTCCAGGGTCCGCCGCAGGCGGGCGTGGAGGGGAGGCTTCGTGCTCGGAGGCGGGTCCTGGGTGAACAGGCGCCCGTCCTCGCCCTGCTCGGCGATCCAGGCGGACAGCCCGGCCGACAGCAGTCCCGGCATCACGGCGTCCTCCGTGATCGGGTCCAGCGCCTCCACCACGTCCGCCCGCTGCCGCAACTCCGCGAACCGCCTGTCGAGCTTGCCGAAGTCGGGTTCCTTCTTCGATGGCAGGCGGATGGGATCGACCTTGCGTGATTCGGAGCCGGTCAGCCGTTCCAGCTCCGTGACCTGCCCGCTCGCCAGGCACGACCGCACGTGCGTGTCGATCCGGATGAGCAACTGGCGAGGGGTGTACTGGTACGCCTCCTCGAACGCCTCCGGCTTCACCGGCCACGTCGGATACGGCGGAGTGAATCCAACCGTCCCGTACTGCGCACTGAACCGCTTCTCGATCAAAGCCATGGCGGTTCCCGCATCCGGGATGGTGTCGAGTGGCGTGATCTCGCGGAACCGGTCCTGAACTGTGTCGATGGCCTTCGTCTCGATGAGGGTCCACGTCGCGGGGAGGCATGAGAGCACTGTCACGGTACGGCGGGTCACCTCACGGAGGTTCATCAGGCCCCCCGCGATCTGCTCAACGACCGAGCTCTGCTGCCAGGAATCCTTGGCGTTGTCCGTCATGGAGATGGACGACTGTGCGATCAAAACGTCGATCTGGTCCACGGCGATGACGGAAGGCCCGGTCAGCGCCACAAGGCGGGACACATCCCTGACGATCTCCTGCGGGGTCTTCGCGATCGTGGTGAAACCCCAGTCGGCCCGCTCTCCCCGTTCTCCTTCCGCCGCGCACGCGAGGTAGGCGTCTCCGATGTCCTGCGCGGACAGGTCGCTGGACGCGCGCAGAACGAGCGCCCTCGCGACGTCCTGGGCATCGCGACCGACGTGCCGGTCGTATCGACGGAGGGCGTGCACAAAGACATCCAGGTCCTGCCGGGAGATCGGCGCCTCACCGGTCAGCGACCGGCGCGCGTCCTCCGGGACCTCGGCCAGCAGGCAGAGCCGCCAGAGAAGCTCCTTGAGCTGGGTCCCCGATCCCGGGATCGGCCGGGAAAGGCTGTCCAGCATGGAGAGCAGCACACTCTCCCAGAAGCTCCGGGCGTCGAGCAGACTGACCAGGAAGAAGTAGCCGTCCTCCTCGTGCACCTTCTGACGGACCCAACCGAGCAGGTGCGTCTTACCCGCGCCTCGCTGCCCCTGGATCACAAGGCCGATGGGGCTCGCGTCGGCGCTCTCCTCGGCCTCGATAAAGCCGTCGAGGACAGCTTGCGCGGTTTGACGGTGCAGAGTCCCGACGTGGAACGGCAGCGGTCGCCACACATCGTCGGGAACTTTGGCGTAGTTGAACCGCAGCGCCGCCAGAGCGTCGAGTTCCTTGCCGCTCATCATGCTCCGATCAAAATGCGGTGCTTGGGCTGGTCACCGATGACGACCGCCGCGTCACGGTCCGCTTGCGTGAGGGTCTTCTGGTTCTCCCAGGGGACGAGACGGACGTCGGGCAGGGCGATCATCCGGCGGAGGGTGGCGTCGACCTCGGCCCTGGGGGCGTCGCCGAGCAGTGGACGCAGCAGGGTCAGGCTGACCCAGGCGTTCGGCTTGTCGGCGAGCTGCGCGTACGCCTTGCGGATCATCGTCTCGATGTCGTCCGACCCGGACGCGGACGCGGGCTCTTTCGCGGCCGGCGTCTCCGCGATCGCGATCGGTGCTGCCGCCGTCTCGGAGACGGACGGTCGGTCAACCGGTGCCTCGGTGGTCGCCGGGGGAAGGTCCTCCTCCCGCCCGAAGATCTCGGCGAGGCTGTTCTCGCTCCGGGCGATGTGCCGCTGGAGGTTGCCGACGAGGGCCTTGACCGCCGCCGCGGCGAAACCGGTGCCCGGCGCGCTGATGCCCTCGCGGACGAGCTCCGACGCGTGGTGCCAGCCCTTGTCGGTCAGCACGTGGCTGAAGGAGCGCCCCGTTCTCCGGCTGGTGACGAATCTGCCCTCGTTGAGGGTGGTCCGCTCCTTGCCCGTGATGGTGACGCCGTACTTTTCCTTGAGCTCGGGATTGGACATCTCCCGGTCCTCCGCCATCAGGATCAGGAGGGCGCAGGTCGCGGAGAAGGACAAGGGTTTGTCAGGCATGGAGTGACCCTTCGAGCGTTCCATGGCGGCACTGGTGGAGGAAGCGCTCCAACTCGGCGAGCACGGTGCCGAGCCGTTCCAGCACCTGCTCGTTCGTGAAGCGGCGTACGGCGTAGCCGTCCCGGCGGAGGCGCAGGTCGCGCTGTGTGTCCGCGGCGAGGCGGAGCGGCCTGAGATGTTCGGGGCCGTCGATCTCGACCACGCATCGCTCGGCACGCCAGAGCAGGTCGACGCGGATCGGATTGTTGAGCGGTCCTGAGGCGTGGAGCTGGTTCCACTCGCGGCCCGCCGCCCAGGCGCACGGCGACAGTGCCGCCTCCAACCGCCGCTCGGCGGCGCTGGCCGGGTGCGGCACCCCGGCGAGCGGCGGAAAGGTGAGCGCCGGCAGCGGGGATTCCTCGGCGCCACCGGGCTCGATCTCGCGGGCGAGCGCCGCGACCTCCTCGGGGATCGGGGCGGTCACGGTCTCGATCCGGTCGACGAAGCGCGGCGGCGGCCCGGTGAGCCAGACGCCGAACCCGCCGTGGTGGGCCAGCCATTCGCACGCCGCGACCAGCACCTCCTCCGCGGACGGGCCGAGCTCGTACGGCATCCGCACGAGGATCGCGGCCTCCGGCCGCCGGTAGCCCGAGCGCAGCACCCGGGCCAGCCCGGCGGCACGGATCTCGGGCGGGAAGCTTCCCGGGGCCTCACCCCGCAGGGCGCGTTCCGCCAGATGCGCGAGGAAGGGCGCGAAGTGCCTGGTCGCGGAGCCCGCACGCAGGGCGAGGGCGCGAACGGCGGGGACGGCCGCCCCGCCGGATCCGGTGATGCCCTCCGCCCCGGGCAGCCAGGCGGGGAACATCGCCAGCGCGGCGGACTCCAGTTCCCCCAGCACGTCGGCGACCACGTCCGCGGGGGTCCCGGCCGGGCGGGGGACGTAGGTGACCAGCGCGGGCGCGTCCTCGGGCAGCGGCTCGACCGCCAGCGCGACGGCGTCCGGGTCGCCGTCCAGGTGCACGTCCAGACTTGCGTGCAGGTGCACGACCCGGCCCGTGGGAAGCTCCCGCCACGAGCGTGCCACGCCGTCCCCGCCTGTCGTTGAAGATCCAACAATCTCGACCCGGCAGAGGGTATCGGGCAGTGGCAGGACCGTGCACGAAATCCGGAATTTCCGGTTCGTAGCCTACGGCCGGTCGCCGATCTCGTCGGTCCAGCCCGAGGTTTCGTACACGGTCTTCTCGCCCTTGCGCGCGCCTGGGTAGACGGTGCGCCCGGCGCGCTTTTCCTTTCTGTCCGGGTCGTCGTACTCCTCCGCGAGCAGGCGCGCCCCCGACTCGTCGACGATCAGCCGGTTCGCGCCGTCAGCGGAGACGACCGCGGCGCCGGCGCGGCTGGTCGGCGAGGATCCGCAGCATCGCGGCCCGGGTGGCCGGAGTTGTCGGGGAGGAGAGCACCAATCGTGTCATCCGGAACGTGAAGTCCGCGTACGGCTCGTCGCGCCGGTGGGCCTCGAGCCAGCGGCGCAGGCCCTCGACCTCCCGGGGCAGCCGCATCTCGCGGACTACGCCGTCTCGGATCTGATCAGCCGGAGGAACGCCTTGATGCCCGACAGGACTTCCTGGTTGTCGGTGAGACGGCTGAGGGAGTCCTCGAATTTCCTGCCCATCGCGTCGAGCCGGCGGTCGAGGTCGTCCGCACGCGCCGTGGCCGCGTGGAACCCGGCGCGCGTCTCCGAGGTGAGGGCGTCGAGACGCTCGGCCAGTTCGGCGGCTTTGGCCTCGGACTCCTCGGCCCGCCCCTCCAGGGCTTTGACCCGCTCGATGAGCGTGACGACGTCCTCGCGCGGATACCGGACCTCCTCCAGCATGGTGGTCATGCGGTTGCGCAGGTGGGAGAACCAGGCTCCGGCCGGCCTGAAGAACGTGGCGATCAGGTAGAAGACGGCGAAGTAGTAGCCGACGGTCTCGCCGGAGAAGTCGGTGACGACCGCGAGCAGGGCGGCCGACAGCAGGTGGGCGGCGACGGCCGCCCTGCGCATGCGCACCGCGATGCGGCGGGCCTCCGCCTCACGCTCCGGCGAGACCTCCACCCCGCGCTCGCGACTGATCCGTATCTCGTGGATCAGGGCGTGAGCCTGGAAGTACAGGTTCCACGGCACCGTCAGGAGCACGATCAGCCAGAGCAGGCACAGCGCTCCGAAGCCCAGCGAGACGACCACCGGCAGCGGTACGTCCACCACGTAGACCAGGACGATCCCCGCGATCGTGGACACGATCGCGAGAAAGACGATCCCGCTTCTGCTCACGGCCATCCTTTCCGCCGGCTGTTCGGACACGTCAGTGTCGCCGCCGGACCGGCGCGCGGGCATGAGCGGGATCACCCGGATCGACTGAGTACTACCGCTCAGAAAGAAGGGGGTGGCCCGGGACGCGGACCACCCCCCGCTCACTACTTGAAGACGGGAACCCCGTCGCGGACGAGCTTCCAGTTCGCCTCGGCGAACGTCGCCGGGTCGATGGTGCCGGTCGCGGCGGCGTACTCGATCAGCGCCTGGCGGATCTCCACCTGGGCGTTGTAGACCACCGGGGCGGTCGAGACGTGCGGGAAGCCCCCGCCGCCCGACTGACGGTAGTTGTTGATGGCCACGACGAACTGCTGGTCGGCGGTGACGGGCTTGCCCTGGTAGGACAGGCCGACGATGCGCTGGCCTACGGGCTTGGAGATGTCGATGTCGTACGTCACGCCGGAGAGCTGGTCGTAGTTGTAGTCGGGCGTGCCGCCGGCGTTGGTGAGCGTGGCGAGGTCGATCGGCGCGCCCGGGGCGACCTGGGCGAAGTACTTCGCCGAATACTCCAGGAAGTCCTTGATCTGGGCGCCGTTCAGCTTGATGCCGAGCAGCGTGTTGTCGTAGACGTACAGCCCGGCCATGTCGCGGACGCTGACCGGCCCGGCCGGGAACACGGCGGTGCGGCTGAACGGCGCGGCGATCGACAGCACGGGCAGCGAGGCGTCGGCGGTGCCGGCGATGGCCTTGCTGACGAGGTCGGTCTGGACCTTCTGGATGTAGTCGAGGATCGGCGTGTCCTTGTACGGCGACTCGGCCGCCGACAGCTCCTGGGTGGACTGCGCGATGACCTTGTTGACGTAGGCGACGGTCTTGTCGTGCTGCTCCTTCATGAGCGCGACGATCTTCGGGTCCTCCGCCACCGTGTTGGTGTTGAGCGTGGTGGACGACTTGCCGGTCACCGTCCACTTCCCGCGCTCCTTGGCGAGCGTGAAGTCGACGACGCTGAGACGCTGGCCCCACTTGCTGGGCTCGGTCAGCAGCACCTGCTGCCCGGTGACCTTGTTGGTGACGAAGCGCTGCGGCACGTCGTTGTGCGCGTGGCCGAACAGGACGGCGTCGACGCCGGGCACCTGCTCGGCGACCATGGCGGCGGCGTTCTCCACCGGCAGGTCGGAGCCATAGGACGACAGCCCGTTGTCACCCGCGTGGGCGGTCACCAGGACCACGTCGGCGCCGAGGCCGCGGATGACCGGCACCCACTTCTTGGTGGTCTCGACGAGGTCGAGGAACTTCAGCTTGCCGTCGACGTTCGCCTTGTCCCAGATCGCGACGCCGGGGTTGGTGAGGCCGAGCACGCCCACCTTGATCGGCTTTTCGCCCTTGACCTTCATGGTCTTGATGACGAACGGCCGGTAGGCCGGCAGGCCGGTCTTGGCCGAGACGGCGTTCGCGCCGAGGACCGGCGCCTTCATCTGCTTGACCCACGCGCCGAGCAGCGGCAGGCCGTAGTTGAACTCGTGGTTGCCCAGCGTCACGGCGTCGTACCCGATGGCGTTCATGGCCTTCGCCATGGGGTGGACCTCGCCGGTCGAGGTGATCGGTTCGACCTTGGCGTAGTAGTAGTCCAGCGGCGTGCCCTGGAGGGTGTCACCGGAGTCGAAAAGCAGGGTGTGGTCGGCGCCGCGGTCGGCCCTGATCTTCGACACCATCGTCGAGATCTTCGCCAGGCCCACGTCGTTGTGCGCGCTGTCGTCGTACTCCGCGTTCTTGTAGTAGTCCCAGTTGAGCGCGTTTCCGTGGATGTCGGAGCTGGCCATGACGGTGATCTTGACCGTTTGGCTCGGGGCCGCTGTGGCGGGGGTGCCGGGCAGGAGAAGACCGAGGGCCACGACGCCGGCGCCCGCGGTCAACCTGATCGCTGAACTCATGCTGCGTGACGATAGTGATGCCCAATTACCAAGTGGTCACGAAGTCCTTAACCGGACATGTCGCTACAAGGTGACACGCTTGTCACCCACGGGGAGTCACGCCGTGGGTAGGACCATCCAGATGGCGGACAAACTCGAGACCTACCGGGCCAAGCGCGACGCGACGCGCACCAGCGAGCCGATCCCCGACGAAGAGCCGCTGCCGCGGGGCGAGGACGACACGTTCGTCATCCAGGAGCACCACGCCAGGTCCCTCCACTGGGACCTGCGCCTGGAGCGGGGCGGGGTGCTGGTCTCCTGGGCGATCCCCAAAGGCCTGCCGCCCGACCCCGCGACCAACCACCTCGCCGTCCACACCGAGGACCACCCCATGGAGTACGCCCGGTTCGAGGGCGAGATCCCCAAGGGCGAGTACGGCGGCGGCACGATGACGATCTGGGACCGCGGCCACTACGCGACCGAGAAGTGGAGCGACCGCGAGGTCAAGATCGTGCTGAGCGGCTCCCGGGTCGCGGGCCGCTACGTGCTGTTCCAGACCCGCGGCCGCAACTGGATGATCCACCGGATGGACCCGCCCAGCGGGCAGTGGGAGCCTCCGCCCGCCTCGCTCGCGCCGATGACACCGGTGACCCGCGCCCGCGTGCCGCGCGACCCCGAGGCGTACGCCTGGGAGTTCTGGTGGAGCGGGACGCGGGCGTTCGCGTACGTGGAGGGGGGCAGGCTCACCCTGCGCGACGTGGGCGGCGCGGACGTCACCGGGCAGCACCGCTGGCTGCGCCCGCTGGCCGAGTCGTTCGGCAGCAGGGCGGTCGTGCTCGACGGCGAGGTCGTCACGTTCGCGGGCACCTCCGTCTACGTCGCCTACGACCTGCTGTACGACGACGGCAGGTCGTTGCTGGACGAGCCGTTCGAGCGCCGCCGTACGGGCCTGGAGGACCTGGCGGTGAACGGGCCGCGCTGGCAGACGGCGCCGTCCTGGCCCGGCGAGGTCGACGCGGTGAGGCGAACGGCGGCCGAGCAGGGCCTGCCCGGCGTGGTGGGCAAGCGCCTCGACTCCGCGTACGCGCCGGGGGAGGAGTCCCCCGCCTGGGTACGGCTGCCCGGGAAGGCCGCAGGGTAAGGCCGGTGGCGGGGGGTAGGGAGGACGAGGGGGAGGTGTCGAGATGTCCGAGCAGCACCACCCGGTCACCGGCGAGCACAAGTACGAGCAGGAGATCGCCTCCGCGGAGGAGCACGAGGAGCGCCCGGGACGCAGCCTGATCACGACCGACCACGAGGTGATCAGGCGGTGGGCCGAGGAGCGGGACGCCAGGCCCGCCACCGTCCCCGGCACCGAGCACGAGGGCCGTCCTGGGGTCCTCCGGTTCGACTTCCCGGGCTACGGCGGCGGCGACCTGCAGGAGATCTCCTGGGACGAGTGGTTCACGACGTTCGAGGAACGCAAGCTCAACTTCATTTACCAGGAGCACCGCAAGGACGGCAGCCCGAGCAACTTCTTCCGGCTGGAGAACCCCGAGCGCGAGGACGCCTGAGCCCTTTCGCCTAGGCTTTCTCGCCGTCCTGGGTTCTCTCGCCGTCCCGTGCGGCGGCGCTCGCCGACCGGAGCAGGCCGAGTTCGGCGGCGTAGTCCTCCAGCTTGCCTCGCAACTGCCGGCGTCCCCGGTGCAGCCGCGACATGACCGTGCCGATGGGGACGTCCATGATCTGCGCGATCTCCTTGTAGGCGAAGCCCTCCACGTCGGCGAGGTAGACCGCCAGCCGGAAGTCCTCGGGCAGCTCCTGCAGCGCCTGCTTCACCCGCGAGTCGGGCAGCCCCTCCAGGGCCTCCACCTCGGCCGACTTGAGCCCGGACGAGGTGTGCGAGGCCGCCTCGGCGAGCTGCCAGTCCTCCACGTCCTCGGTCGCGGACCGCTGCGGCTGCCGCTGCTGCCTCCGGTAGGTGTTGATGTAGGTGTTGGTCAGGATGCGGTACAGCCAGGCCCGCAGGTTCGTGCCCTCGCGGAACTGGTGGAAGTTGCTGAAGGCCCGCATGTAGACGTCCTGCACCAGGTCTTCGGCGTCAGTGGGGTTGCGGGCGAGCCGTAAGGCGCCGGCGTAGATCTGGTCGATGTACGGCAGCGCGTCCCGCTCGAACCGCAGCCGCCGTCGTTCGACCGCCGTGTCGTCGATGATCGTCATATCCCCACCTCCTTGAGAGCCTGCCTCTATCAGTTACGACCGCTTTGTCCGGCCCGGTCGCACGGGTCCGCCTACCCCTGGTCTCCCTTTCAACACGGCTCGCGCGTCTGTTTTCGGCTACCGTGCCCGTTCCCGCGACCTGGCCGAATGTCCGAGCCACCCGAGGGTACGCGAAGACGGAGAGCCAGCAGCCCGAGGAGGAGGCCATGTCCAAGGACAACGCGGGGCCGGAGGACGTCATCCCTGACCGGCTGCCGCCGCTGGCGCAGTCACCCGACGTGGAGCCCTGTGCGGACCTGGACGGCGGCGCGTCGGGCGACTGGCATGCCCCCGGCGCCGACTCGCCCGACGACGTCGAGGAACCCGCCGACGAATGATCCGCCGACGAATGACCTGGGCCGAATGACACAGGCATGACACAGGCCGGATGACGCAGGGCTCGGCGGCGTTCAGGCGGCGTCGCGGCGACCCGTCGGCGGGACCGTACCGCCGGGAGCAGGGCCGCCCGAAGAGGGTCCGCCGGGAGCAGGGCCGCCCGAAGAGGGTCCGCCGGGGGCGGGACCTCGGGGGGTGTGGTCTCCGGGGGTGCGGTCTCCGGGAGGAGGCGGGGCGAGGTCGGCGCCGCGTGGCGTCCGGTACGGCTCGCGCGCCCGCAGGTCCACCGTCTGGATGGTCCGGCTGATGTCGGTGGGGGTGACCAGGCCGACGAGGCGGCCGTCGTCGTCGAGCACCACCGCCCGGCCGTCCGCGCCGCCGCTCATCCGCTGGAGCAACTCCGTGAGCTGGTCGCCGGGGCGCGCGGCGGGCACGTCCGACGGCGGGCAGGCGATGTCCCGCAGCCTGGTGATCGCGCGGTCCTCGGATGGCACGCGCCGGACGCGGCCCAACGTCACCAGTCCCGTGAACCGGCCGTCGTCGTCCAGCAGCGGATAGGTGGACAGGTGGTGGCGCAGCACGAGCCGGTCGACCAGTCCGGCCACGGTCTCGTCGGGATGGGCGACGACCGGGTCGCGCGACATCACCTCACCCACCGTGATCCCGTGCAGGGCGGCGTCGATCTGCGTCTGCTGCTCCTCCGCGGTGGCCGCGTTCACCAGGAACAGGCCGATCAGGGCCAGCCAGAACCCCTGGAGCCCGAGGCCGGACACGAGGTTGAGGAAGCCGATCGCGATCAGGACGTAGCCGAAGACCCGGCCGGCCCGGGCGGCGGCCACGGCGGCCCGGAGGCGGTCGTGCCAGCGGGCCCACAGGAAGGCGCGCAGCACCCGGCCGCCGTCCAGCGGCGCGGCGGGCACCAGGTTGAACACGGCCAGCAGCACGTTCACCGCGGCCAGGTAGCCGAACATCCCGCTGACCAGCGGCGGCGCGCCGATGACCGCAACGCCCCAGGACGCGAGGGCGAAGACGCCGCCGAGCACGACGCTGGTCAGCGGCCCCACCCCGGCGATCTTGAGGTCGGCGCCGGGGGAGCGGGGCTCCCCGCGCAGTTCGGCCACCCCGCCGAGCAGCCAGAGCGTGATGCCGTTGACCTCCAGCCCGTGCCGCCTGGCGACGATCGCGTGGGCCAGTTCGTGCGCGAGCAGCGAGGCGAGGAAAAGCAGGGCCGACACCACCGCGGCCAGCACGTACGCCGCCGTCGGCAGGCCGGGAAAGGCGATGGGGAAGCGCCCGAAGGCCAGCCCGATCACCAGGATCACGACGATCACAAGGACGCTGATGTTGAGCCCGACCGGGACCCCGCCCACGCGGCCGAGACTGATCGACGATCGCATCCTGCCACCCCCTCGGCCCTCCGCTGTGACTGGCCTACCCACAAAGGCGCAGGTCACGCGGCGGCCGGGGACCTGGACACCCCGACGCGCAGTCATCGGGACGCCGCCGGAACCGCCGTGCGGAAAACGCGTGACCGTGTGAGAACCGGAACCCGCCCGTGGTGCTCCGGCGGCGTAGTCGTGGGCAGCGCCTGACCGGCCTCTGGCTAAAGTTGTTGGCCTGCGTTACATACCGACCGTCGAAGGACTGTCGTCATGTCCGATTCATGGGCTGTGAAACGCCAGCTGGCCGACGCGCTCAACGAACACGATCTGGAGGGCGTGCTCGAGACCTTCAGTCCGGACGCCGTCCTCGTCTCGCCCTTCGGCGTGGCGGAGGGACATGAGCAGATCGCGTGGATGTACGAGCAGGTCTTCAAGAGCTTTCCCGACTTCCAGCTGATCGTGTGGTATGAGGCCGTCACCTGTGACGCGCCCTTGATGGTGGAGTGGACGGCCACGGGAACGCACCTCGGGCCTCTCCTGCTGCCGAACGGGCGCGAACTGGAGGGGACCGGTCGCCCGGTCAATTTCCGCGGCACCTGCGCGTCCTTCGTCGAGGACGCCAAGATCAAGACCCACCGGGAGTACTTCGACCAGTTGGAGCTGTACACCCAGCTCGGTCTGTGCCTCACCGAGGCCCCGGGCTGAGCGCTCCGGGCGTGCTCGGCGCGGCGGGGGCATCGGCCAGTCCGGCAGCGTGGCGGCGGCCGCGGACCTCGCCAGGTATGTCCGCGGCCGCCGCCGGGGGGGGCACCCAAGCTGGGTGTTGGGGCAGGGGGGGGGGGCGGGGGGCGGGCCGCGGGGCGCCCGGGGCCCCCCCCCCCCCCCCCCCCCCGCCGGGGGGATCACCTCAGATAGATGTTCGGCCTGGCGGGCGTCGCCATGCCGTCCCCGAGGAAGAAGCCCGTGTGGGGCGGCTGGTTGTAGGCGGTGTTCTGCCAGGCGACCGCCACCCGGTATGTCGGGTCGTGCATCAGCGTGTAGATCTGCCGGCTCGCCGCCGTGGTCGTGCTGTAGATCCGCAGGGCGGTGTTGTCACTCGTCGGCCAGACGACCTCCTCGCGCCAGTCGCCGAACAGGTCGGCCGAAAGGGACGGGGTGGACTTGGTGCCGTTGTTGGAGTGCACCCCGCTCGCCGTCAGCAGCCTCGTGTCGCCGCTGGTGCCGTACTTGTCGATGTGGGTGCCGTCGAGCAGTTCGCGGACCGGGTCGGCGTCCCACCACGCGAGGAAGTTCGCCGAGCCCGGCTTACGTCCGACGTTCTGCCCCTTCGTGTTGAAGATGCCGCTGACGGCGGACGACCACGACTCGGCGCCCGGGCTGCCGGCCCAGACGTCGTCGGAGACGCCGCGCCCGTTGTCGCAGCCGCAGGAGGCGTTGCTCCAGATGATCGAGCCGGTGCGGGCGTCGGCCATCCACGCCGCGGGTTTGCTGGTGTCCTCGTCCACCTTGAACACCTCGAGCCCGGCGCGCGACGGGTCGAGGTCGCCGACGTGCAGCGCGTCGCCGTGCCCGTTGCCGGTGTTCCACAGCGCGGAGCCGTTGTCGTTGATCGCCATCGCGCCGAAGACGATCTCGTCCTTGCCGTCGGCGTCCACGTCGGCGACGGCAAGGTTGTGGTTGCCCTGGCCGGCGTACTGGCTCCCGGCGGAGTTGGAGTCGAACTTCCACCGCTCGACCAGCGAGCCGTTGCGGAAGTCCCAGGCCGCGATGACCGTACGGGTGTAGTAGCCACGCGACATGATCAGCGACGGCCGGGTGCCGTCCAGGTAGGCCGTCGCGGCGAGGAAGCGGTCCACGCGGTTGCCGTAGCTGTCGCCCCACGAGGAGACCGTCCCGCGCGGCGGGTCGTAGTTGACCGTGGACACGGCCGCGCCGGTCTGGCCGTTGAACATGGTCAGGTACTCCGGGCCGGACAGGACGTAGCCGGAGGAGTTGCGGTAGTCGGCCGAGGAACTGCCGATGACCTTCCCGGTGCCGTCCTTGGTGCCGTCGGTGGTCTTCATCGCCACCTCGGCCCTGCCGTCGCCGTCGTAGTCGTACACCTGGAACTGCGTGTAGTGCGCGCCGGCGCGGATGTTGCGGCCGAGGTCGATCCGCCACATGCGGGTGCCGTTCAGCTTGTACGCGTCGACGAAGACATCGCCGGTGTAGCCGGACTGGGAGTTGTCCTTGGCGTTGGACGGGTCCCACTTCAGCACGAACTCGTACTGCCCGTCGCCGTCGAGGTCGCCCACGCTCGCGTCGTTGGCGCTGTAGGTGTAGGACACCCCGTCGGGCGTGGTGCCGCCGGACGGCGGCTGGATGGGCACGTCGAGGTGGTCGCCGCCGGTGAATCGCAGCGACGTCTCCGACGCCGCCTGCTCGGCGCCGTTCACCACGGCCCGCACGGTGTACGTGGCGTCGGCTGCGGCCCCCGAGTCGAAGTAGTTCGTGGAGTTGGTGATCGGTGAGGAGTTCAGCCTCGTCGAGCCCCGGTAGACGTTGAATCCGATGCCGATGCTCTCGGTGCCGAGCAGGCGCCAGGAGACCAGGTTGCCGCTGCCGGACCGCACGCTGATCAGGCCGCGGTCGAGGTCCTCCATCTGCCGCGCGCCTGCGGGGATGCTCGTGGGGCTCGCGGAGGGGCTGGGCGTCGGGCTGGGCGTGGGGCTCGGCGTGGGGCTTGCGGAGGGCGACCGGGTCGGGCTCGCCGTGGGACTCGCGGTGGGGCTGCTCGTGACCCCGCCGGTGCAGGCGGTGCCGTTGAGCGCGAAGCTCGCGGGCACGGGGTTGGACGAGTCGTTCCACGAGCCGTTGAAGCCGAACGACGCCGTGCCGCCGGTGGGGATCGAGGCGTTGTAACCGGCGTCCTTGGCGCTGACCTGTGCGCCGCTCTGGGTGACCGTGGCGTTCCACGCCTGCGTGACGGTCTGGCCGGCGGTGTACGACCAGGTGAGCGTCCAGCCGTTGACTGCGTCGCCGAGATTGGTGATCGTGACGGAGGCTCCGAATCCGCCCTGCCACTGGTTGGTCACCTGGTAGTCCACCCGGCAGCCCGCCGCCGCCGAGGCGGGCAGGGCGGGCAGGACCCCGGCCCCCGCGAGCGCGGCCGAGGCCACGGCGGCGACCAGAGCGGATCTTCGTCGTGTGGTCATCTGGAACTCCATGAGGGGGTGCCGATGGGGGCGCAGTAATCAGCCGGCGTGCGGGCGCCGGAAGCACGGGCGCGATCGTGGTTCTCCGAGACGGGACCTCCGGGTTCGGACCGGGCCCCGGCGGGTACGGTGCGACGGGATGCGCCGGGGTGCGTCATCACAACGCGAAACCGGTGGTGTGGTCAATCAGCCTCGGTTCACCAATGTGAACGCAATCATCCGACGCGTCCGGCCCGCCGATCTGCGGCTGGTAGGAGCCGCTGCGGGCGTGTCACCTGCATATCGACGCCGAATGTCGATCATTGAAACTTTCAGTCCCGCATGCCGCGCCGACCTGTGAACGATCACAGATCTGATCTGTCACCCTCGGCTTCCAGAGCTCACCGCGCCGCTGCATCCGACCCGCCGGTGCGGTTCGAAGTCCCTGGAGGGAGCCGTCCCGCGCGCGGCCGGTCAGGGAGGAGATCCGCTCATGCCACAGCCTGCCACGGTGATCGTCGTCGGCGCGGGGCTCGCCGGTCTGGCCTGCGCCTGGCACCTGCGTCAGGAGGGGGTGCCGGTCCGCGTCCTGGAGGCGTCCGACGGCGTGGGCGGCCGGATCCGCACCGACCGGGTGAACGGCTTCCGGCTCGACCGGGGCTACCAGATCTTCAACACCAGCTACCCGGAAGCCGCCCGGGTCCTCGACATCGGCGCGCTGGACCTACGGCGGTTCACCAACGGAGCGATGATCTTCCGGGACGGCCGGCGCGAGCGGGTCGAGCTGCCCTGGCGGCACCCTCGGCACGCGCTCAGCGGTCTGCTCGCCCACGTGGGCACGCCGTTCGACAAGGCGGTGCTCGCCGCGGTGACCGCCCGCGACCTGCTGCTCCCCGACTCCCTCGTACGGCGGCGCGGCGGCGCCGAGCGCACCACCCTGGCCGAACTGCGGCGCTGGGGCGCGTCCCCCGAGATCGTCGAGAACCTGTTCCGCCCCCTTCTCGCGGGAGTCGTGCTCGAACGGGAGCTGGAGACCTCCGGCCGGATCTTCCACCTCCTGTGGCGGTCGTTCTCCCGCGGCAGGATCGGCGTGCCGGCCCTCGGCATGGAGCGGATCCCCGCGCAGCTCGCCGCCCGCCTCCCGAACGGCGCGATCTCGCTGGAGACGCCGGTGAGCGCGCTGACCCCCGAAGGCGTCGCCCTCGCGGAGGGGGGCGAGGTCGCGGGCGCGGCCGTGGTGGTGGCGGTGGATCCGCCCACGGCCGGGCGGCTGGTGCCCGGCCTGCCGGTGCCCGCGATGCGGCCGGTCACGACCTTCTACCACGCCGCCCCGGCCTCGCCTCTCGGCGAGCCCACGCTGGTCGTGGACGTGAAGGGGGTGATCACCGACACGATCGTGATCAGCGACGCGGCCCCCGAGTACTCCGCCGACGGCCGCGCCCTGATCGCCACCTCGGTGCTCGGCGTGCACACGGACCGGGACGAGCCCCGGGTGCGGGCCCGGCTCCTTGAGATCTACGGCGACACCTCGTCGTGGGAGCACGTCGCCACCTACGCGATCGAGGCGGCCCTGCCCGCCATGCCGCCGCCGATGCCGCTGCGCCGCCCTGTGCGTCTGGAAGCAGTGCGTCTCGAGGCGGTGGGGCTGGGCGCCCGGCGCTACGTGTGCGGCGACCACCGGGACACCGGCTCCCACCAGGGCGCGCTGGTCTCCGGACGGCGGGCGGCCCGGGCGGTGCTCGAAGACCTGCGCCGGGCGGCACGGGTCCGGGGCCGTCGCACCGCCCCGGCCCCGACCCGTCAGCCCTAGCTAGGTAGGCCCTGTCTACCTGTCGCCGTTGCCGGGCAGGTCCAGCCAGCGCTGCATGCAGACGATGAGCTCCTCGGCGTCCACCGGCTTGGTGACGTAGTCGCTCGCGCCCGACGACAGTGTCTTCTCCCGGTCGCCGTGCATGGCCTTGGCGGTGACCGCGATGATCGGCAGCCGGGCGAAGCGCGGCATGGACCGGATGGCGGCGGTGGCGGCGTAGCCGTCCATCTCCGGCATCATGATGTCCATCAGCACCAGGTCCACGTCGTCGTTGCGCATCAGCACGTCGATGCCCTTGCGGCCGTCCTCCGCGTACAGCACCTGCATGCCGTGCAGTTCGAGGATCGTGGTGAGCGCGAAGACGTTGCGCACGTCGTCGTCCACGACCAGCACCTTGCGGCCCACGAGCGCGCTGTCGACCTTCCCGAGCTCCTGCGCCCCCTCCTCCGACGCCGGCTGCACGAGCGGCAGGACGTTGCCGGGCTCCTCGGCGGACAGGTGCAGGGTGATCCGCTCGCGCAGCTCGTCGAGGCTGGGCAGGCGCTCCAGCGGCTGGTTGCGGGAGCGCACCTGCAGCAGGTCCTCCTGCGGGCGCGACAGCTTGCGCGAGTGGTGCGCGAGCACCGGCAGCGCCCGCAGCGCCGGATCGGAGTCGAGCCCCTTGAGGAAGTCCGCCGCGGCGTCGTGCGGCATGCCGAGGTCGAGCACGACGCAGTGGACGCTCTCCTGCCGCAGCATCGACAGCGCGGAGTGGGCGTCGCTCGCGGTCGACACCCGGACCGGCCCGTGGGTGTCGTGCAGGTCGGCCGCGACGCTCTGGGCCAGCATGGACAGCAGGCCGCCGGGCCTGGCCTCGACGACCAGCAGGCGGCGCTCCGCCCTGCCGTCGTCCCTGCCGCCCGAGGTCTGCGCCGCCGCGGGCGCCGGGTGCGGGGAGATCAGCGGCGGTTCCTCCGCCCGCGTCTCGGGTTCGTCCCTCTCCACGCCGTCGAAGTGGGTCAGCGGGAGGTAGAGCGTGAACGTGCTGCCCTCGCCCAGCGTGCTGGTCGCGCGGATCTCGCCGCCGAGCAGGGTCGCGATCTCCCGGCTGATCGACAGGCCGAGGCCGGTGCCGCCGTACTTGCGGCTGGTCGTGCCGTCGGCCTGCTGGAAGGCGTCGAAGATCTGCGAGAGGTTCTCCGCGGCGATGCCGATGCCGGTGTCCATCACGTGGAAGGCCAGGATCTCCTGCCCGGCGGCGTCCGGCAGGTCCACGTCGGCCGCCCGTTCGATGCGCAGCTCGACCGAGCCCGCCTCGGTGAACTTGACCGCGTTCGACAGCAGGTTGCGCAGCACCTGCCGCAGCCGCTGCTCGTCGGTCAGCAGCTGGGCCGGCACGTCGGAGGCCACCGTCACCCCGAACCGCAATCCCTTCTGGGTGGTCAGCGGGCGGAAGTTGGCGTCCACGTAGTCGAGCAGCTGACGCAGGCTGACCGGCTCCGGCGTGATGTCCATCTTGCCGGCCTCGATCTTGGACAGGTCGAGGATGTCGTTGATGAGCTGGAGCAGGTCGGTGCCGGCCGAGTGGATGACGTTGGCGTACTCCACCTGCTTGGGCGTGAGGTTGCGGGTGGGATTCTGGGCGAGGAGCTGCGCCAGGATGAGCAGCGAGTTGAGCGGGGTGCGCAGCTCGTGGCTCATGTTGGCGAGGAACTCGCTCTTGTACTTGGAGGCCAGCGCGAGCTGCTGGGCCCGGTCCTCCAGCTCCTGGCGGGCCTGCTCGATCTCGCTGTTCTTGGTCTCGATGTCGCGGTTCTGCTGGGCCAGCAGCTCCGCCTTCTCCTCCAGCTCGGCGTTCGACCGCTGCAGCTCCTCCTGCCGCACCTGGAGCTCGGTGGCGAGCCGCTGCGACTCGGCCAGCAGCGCGTCGGTGCGGGCGTTGGCCACGATCGTGTTGACGTTGACGCCGATCGTCTCGACGAGCTGCTCCAGGAAGTTCCGGTGGATGCCGGCGAAGCGCCCGAGGCTCGCCAGCTCGATCACGCCGAGCACCTGGTCCTCGACCACGATCGGCAGCACGATGAGGTTGACGGGCCCGGCCTCGCCGAGACTGGACGACACGGTCAGGTAGCCCGGCGGGATGTCCTCCACCAGGATCGTCCGCCTGGCCTGCGCGGCCTGGCCGACCAGCGATTCGCCGAACGCGTAGCGGCGCGAGGTGTCGCGGTGGCCGTAGCAGCCGACCACCCGCAGCTCCGCGCCCGCCGGGGTCTCCTCGGCCAGCAGGAACGTGCCGTGCTGCGCGTTGACCAGCGGGGCCAGCTCGTTCATGACCAGCTCGGCGACCGCGGACAGGTCGCGGTGGCCCTGCATGAGCCCGGAGATGCGGGCGAGGTTGGTCTTGAGCCAGTCCTGCTCCTGGTTGGCCCTGGTCGACTCGCGCAGGGACTCCACCATGGAGTTGACGTTGTCCTTGAGGTCGGCCAGCTCGCCCTCGGCGTCCACCGTGATCGACCGGGTGAGGTCGCCGGAGGTGACCGCGCTGGTCACCTCGGCGATCGCGCGGACCTGCCGGGTGAGATTGCTGGCCAGCTCGTTGACGCTCTCGGTCAGCCGCTTCCAGGTGCCGGACACGCCCTCGACCTCGGCCTGGCCGCCCAGCCGTCCCTCGGTGCTGACCTCGCGCGCGACGCGGGTGACCTCGGCGGCGAAGGAGGACAGCTGTTCGACCATCGTGTTGATGGTCGTCTTCAGCTCCAGGATCTCGCCGCGGGCGACGACGTCGATCTTCCTGGTCAGGTCGCCCCGCGCGACGGCCGTGGTGACCTGGGCGATGGAGCGCACCTGATTGGTCAGGTTGTCGGCCATCGAGTTGACGTTGTCGGTGAGGTCCTTCCAGGTGCCCGCCACGTTGGGCACCCGGGCCTGGCCGCCGAGCTGGCCCTCCGTACCCACCTCGCGGGCGACGCGGGTGACCTCGTCGGCGAACGCGCTCAGCGTGTCGACCATGGTGTTGATGGTCTGGGCGAGGGCGGCGACCTCGCCCTTGGCCTCGACGGTGATCTTCTGCGACAGGTCGCCCTTGGCGACCGCCGTGGCGACCTGGGCGATCGAACGGACCTGGCTGGTGAGGTTGGACGCCATCACGTTGACGGAGTCGGTCAGGTCCTTCCAGGTGCCCGACACGCCGCGTACGGTGGCCTGGCCGCCCAGCCGTCCCTCGGTGCCGACCTCGCGGGCGACGCGGGTGACCTCGTCGGCGAACGACGAGAGCTGGTCGACCATCGTGTTGATGGTCTCCTTCAGCTCCAGGATCTCGCCGCGGGCGTCGACGCGGATCTTCTGCGACAGGTCGCCCTTGGCGACCGCCGTGGTCACCTCGGCGATGCTGCGGACCTGGTCGGTGAGGTTGTCGGCCATGACGTTCACGGACTCGGTCAGCGCCTTCCAGGTGCCGGAGACGCCCTTGACGTCGGCCTGGCCGCCCAGGCGCCCCTCGGTGCCGACCTCGCGGGCGACGCGGGTGACCTCGTCGGCGAACGCGCTCAGCGTGTCGACCATGGTGTTGATGGTCTGGGCGAGGGCGGCGACCTCGCCCTTGGCCTCGACGGTGATCTTCTGCGACAGGTCGCCCTTGGCGACCGCCGTGGCGACCTGGGAGATGTTGCGGACCTGGCTGGTGAGGTTGCCCGCCATGAAGTTCACCGAGTCGGTGAGGTCGCGCCAGGTGCCCGACACGCCCTTGACGTCGGCCTGGCCGCCCAGCTGGCCCTCGGTGCCGACCTCGCGGGCGACGCGGGTGACCTCGTCGGCGAAGGACGAGAGCTGGTCGACCATGGTGTTGACGGTGTTCTTGAGTTCGAGGATCTCGCCCCGGGCGTCGACGGTGATCTTCTGGGAGAGGTCGCCGCGGGCCACGGCCGTGGTCACCTGGGCGATGGAGCGGACCTGGCTGGTGAGGTTGCCGGCCATGAAGTTGACGGAGTCGGTGAGGTCGCGCCAGGTTCCGGCGACGCCCGGCACCTGTGCCTGCCCGCCCAGCCGTCCCTCCGTGCCCACTTCGCGGGCGACGCGGGTGACCTCGTCGGCGAAGGAGGACAGCTGGTCGACCATGGTGTTGACGGTGTTCTTGAGTTCGAGGATCTCGCCCCGGGCGTCGACGGTGATCTTCTGGGAGAGGTCGCCCTTGGCGACGGCGGTGGTGACCTCGGCGATGGAGCGGACCTGGCTGGTGAGGTTGCCGGCCATGAAGTTGACGGAGTCGGTGAGGTCGCGCCAGGTTCCGGCGACGCCGGGCACCTGTGCCTGCCCGCCGAGCTGGCCCTCGGTGCCGACCTCGCGGGCGACGCGGGTGACCTCGTCGGCGAAGGACGAGAGCTGGTCGACCATGGTGTTGACGGTGTTCTTGAGTTCGAGGATCTCGCCCTGGGCGTCGACGGTGATTTTCTGGGAGAGGTCGCCCTTGGCGACGGCGGTGGTGACCTCGGCGATGGAGCGGACCTGGCTGGTGAGGTTGCCCGCCATCGCGTTCACCGAGTCGGTGAGGTCCTTCCAGGTGCCCGAGACCCCCGGCACCTCGGCCTGGCCGCCGAGCTGGCCCTCGGTGCCCACCTCCCGCGCCACGCGCGTCACCTCGGAGGTGAACAGGGAGAGCTGGTCGACCATCCCGTTGAAGACTGTCGCGATCTCCGTCAGCAGGCCGTCGCCGTCCTCCGGGAGCCGGGTGCCGAAGTCGCCGTCCCGTACGGCGGTGAGGCCGGCCAGGAGCTGCCGCAGATCCAGTTCGGGGTCGCCGCCGGCGGCGCGCGCGGATCGTGCACGCTTCGCGGTGCCTGCCCTCTCGACCATGTCCACCCTCGCGATCGCCGTCTGAACAGGAAAAAGAAAGCATATAAAGCGCTGCGGGAACGCATTGTCCCCTGTGACCGCGACCGCGAACGGAGCGGGCACACCGGCCTGCAAGGCTACCGGGCCGACGATCTCCGCGGACCGCCCTCATTGGCGACGTGTCAGTGTCGATCAGGACTTCGGGGTACATCCGCACCGTGCACGTACTGCGCCTGTGCTCCGTCTTCGCCGCGCCCGTCACCGCGCTGCGGGGCAGGGGCGTGCGGTTCGATCCCGTCGGGGGCATGCAGAACCACTGCGCGCGGCTCAGCGAGGCGCTCGACCGGCTCGGCGTGCGGCAGACGATCGTCACCACCCGACCGCCCACCGCCCCGCCCAGGGAGGACTTCGGACGGCACGGGCGCCTGGTGCGGCTGGGGCTGCCGATCCCGGCGGGCCGGCAGATGTACGCGGTGGCGGCCTGGCCGCTGCTGTCCCGGCTCGCGGAGGGAGCCGACCTGGTCCACGCCCACCTGGGGGAGGACCTGGCCGTCGTGCCGCTGGCCCTGCGGGCGGCAGGCCACGCCCGCGTGCCGTTCGTTCTCACCGTCCACTGCAGCCCGGGCCACACGCTGAGCGGCCGTACGCCGCGGGCGCTGTTGCTGCGGCACCTCGGCGGCGCGCTCGAACGGCGGGGCACGGCCCGCGCCGACGCGGTGATCGTGCTCACCCCGCGGATGCGGGACGTGCTGGTCGGCCGCGGCGTCCCGGCGGGCCGCGTCCACGTGATCCCCTCCGGGATAGCCCCGGTGTTCACCCGGCCCGCCGGTCCGGGCCCGCTGCTCGACGGCGTGCCCGTGCCGCGCGTGCTGTACGTGGGCCGCCTGCACGAGCAGAAGGGCGTGGACGTCCTGCTGCGGGCGCTCGCGCTGCTCGGCAACCCACCGGTCGACCTTCTGGTGGTGGGGGACGGGCCGCGCGCCAGGCGGCTGCGGGAGCTCGCGGAGCGGCTGGGCGTTGCCGCCCGGGTCCACCTGCGCGGGTTCGTCCCGCAGGAGGAGATCCCCGGCGTGCTCGGCGGAGGAGACCCACTCGTGCTCCCCTCCCGGTATGAGGAACTCGGCACGGTGCTGATCGAGGCCATGCATGCGGGCAACCCGATCGTCGCCACCCGGGTCGGCGGCATCCCCGACCTGGTCGAGGACGGCGTCACCGGGCTGCTCGTCCCGCCCGAGCGGCCCGAGCCGCTGGCCGCCGCCATCCGCCGGCTGCTCGACGACCCGGCGGAGGCCAAGGAGCTGGCCGCCAACGCCCGGCGCAGGGTCGCCGAGCTGCACTGGGACAAACTCGTGCACCGGGTGCACGCGGTCTACGGCGAGGTGCTGCGGGCCCGGACGCGGATCGACGCCCGGGCCTGAGTCTCATCCGGTGGAGTCGCGGCCGGCGTCGAACACCTTCTCGTAGTGCTCGCGCGCCTGCTCGACCAGGGAGTCGTCGAGCCACGCGACCGGCTCGACCTGGTCGATGAGCGGCTCGTGGTCGGGGCCGCGCGCCACCACACGACCGGTGAGCACCCACGCGTGCCGCTCCTCGTCCTTCTCGGCCAGGTGTGTGTACTTGCAGATCTGACGGGCCAGCCAGTCACGCAGCGGGAGAGTCCACCAGCGTTCGGCGTCGAGCACGGTCACCGACAGGCCGGGCAGCTCCAGACGGCTCTCGTAGTCGACGCTCGGCTTGCCGGCGTCGGCGTCCGGGCCCTTCGAATACCGCAGGTACAGCCCGGGCCGGTGCTCGACGAGCTCGGTCAGCTCGTCCAGGCTCTTGATCGTCGGTATCCCGCTCACCTCACCCCTCCACGGTCACCCGTCGCGTCTCTTCCCGATGGTCACGCGGGGTGCGGAGGACGCTGGTCCGGCGGAACGCCGCCACCCTCGCCGCCGCCCTTGTTCCCCTTGTCGGTGCCGTGCGGGTGCCCGCCGGACTTCGCGGCGCTCGCCGACTCCGGGATGACGTCGACGTTCTCGTCGTTGGCGCCGCCCCCGCCTGACCGGCGGAGCTCTGGTTGCTGAGGCTCGGTCATCGTTTCTCCTCTCCGCGGGCCGTACCGGACAACGGCTGCGCCGGAAACGGGCGCTCCGAAACCAGTCCGTCGGCGGTGCTGTCCTCCCCTCCCCATCCGCCAACAGGGCAAACCCCCGTGCTGTGAGCGCGAGGGCAGGCATCACGCACCGTGATACCCGCTCCGATGGTCCGGCCGTGCCGCCGCCTCACCCAGCGAGATTTTCCCGACGGCGAGCGCCGACTTCTACCACCCGTTCCTCGTCGGGATCGAGGAGTACGCCCACGCCGAGCCGAAAGGCTGACGACGCACCCCGACCTCGACCCGGAGCCGAGGGCGGCCGGGATCTTCCCACGGCTTCGACACCGTCGTGCCCGTGCCGGACACCTTCGCCGCCCTCACCCGTGCTCTGCGGGTTCAGCCGCAGTACATCCACTTGCCGTCCGGGGTGCCGCCGCGGACGAGGGGCTTGGAACCGATCCTGACCGCCCCGGCGAACTGGACGCACCGGTGGTCGACGCCGTAGATGTGCACCGGGCCCGCGAACCACTTGTACTTCTCGCTGCCGCTGGCGGCCCCCTTGTCAGGGCCGTCGTACTTCTTGTTCCGGTTCTTGTCGACGAAGAGCTCGACGTACATGTAGCTCGTCTTGCCGATGTAGGAGGGCGCCACCCGGGCGATGGCGCATTTCGCGTGCGCGGTGGGGCTCTGGTAAAGCGTGACGGTGCCGTACGACTTCCCGTCCTTCGCCCCTTGCGTCAGCTGATAGCTGGCCACCTTGCGGTACGACTGCCCGCACGAGCCCTTGGGGTAGGCCTGCGCCGGTCCGGCGGACACCAGAGTGAGGGCGGCGGCGGTGGCGACGGTCACGCCGCCCGCGACCCAGCGAGTGATCTTCGTGGGTTTTGTCCGGATCATCGATCACCCCTATGTGTAGATATGGGCATGATCACGCTAGCAGCCGGGGCGGGTCGCGCGGACGTAGTAGAGCAGAGCGGGCAGGTCGCCTTCCGCCTCGACCCGGAAACCGGCGTCGGGGACCAGCGAGCCGAGCAGGTCGCGCGGGTCGTGCTGCATGGCCGGGCCGGTGAGCATCGCGGCGACGCGGGCGGCCAGGGGATTCGCCGGCGGCCGGAATTCGGCGATGACCAGACGGCCGCCCGGGCGCAACACCCGGAACATCTCGTGCAGTGCCCGCGGCCGGGCGTCGCCGGGAATGTGGTGGACGGCGAGGCTGGAGACCACCGCGTCGAACGAGCCGTCAGGAAACGGCAGGCTCTGGCCCTCCCCTATGACGTAGGTGCAGTTGCCTGGCGCCCGGCGGCGGGCGTACTCGACCATCGCGGAGGAGGGGTCGATTCCGGTGACGTGGCCGCTGGGGGTGACGACCGGCGCGATGATCCGGCTGAGGTAGCCGGTGCCGCACCCGACGTCGAGGATGCGGTCGCCGGCGCGAGGCTTCGCGAGCGCGGCGACGCGAGTGAAGGCCGCACGGCGTCCGCCCGCGTAGCCGATGGCGGCGAAGATCTCGTACGCGCGAGGGTGGTCGATGGTGCCACCCGCGTCCGCGTGCTCGGCGTGGTCGTGCAGCAGCCTGCCCAGGCCCATGATGATCCTTTCGCTAGCGAACATTGTGTTCGGTAACGAATGCTCTGTTCACTATGGTGGTCGCGTCAACGATCAGATGCGCCGTGGTGTGCGTAACCGAACAGGGGCCGTGAATTGTCCGACGACAGGCGGGTGCGACGCACCAGGAAGGCCATCCAGGAGGCGCTCGTGGCGCTGATTCTGGAGAAGGGCTACGACGCCGTCACCGTGACCGACGTCATCAACCGTGCCGACGTCGGAAGGTCCACCTTCTACGCGCACTTCTCCGACAAGCAGGACGTCCTTTTCAGCACCATCGAGCAACTCGCCTTCCTGCGTCCGGCGGCGCCCGCGTGTACGGGGGAGTTCTTCGCCTTCAGCCTGCCGATGTTCGAGCACGTGGGGGAGCGGCACCGCCTGGTGAGGGCGTTGCTCGGGCGGCGCGGCGGCGGCCTGCCGATGGCACGTGGCGAGCAGATGCTCGGCCGCATGGTCGCCGAGGAACTCGTCGCCGCGGGCGCCCGGCCGTCGCCCGAGCTCGACCGCCTGGTGATCTGCGTGGTCGGTGCCTTCCTGACACTGCTGCGCGCCTGGGTGGACGGCGACATCTCCGCCACCCCCGCAGAACTCGACGCCGCCTTCCGCGCCACCGTGATCCCCGGCGTGCAAGCCACCCTGGCTCGAAAATGAAAGGCGGGTGCCGGCCTGCTTCCTATTGCACGGGTCAATCGCACTCCATGTGATAGGGAAATATTTCAGGTCTGGGAGGGCTTGCGGTTGCGTTGCAATTTGGAGAGGCGCGGCGTCCGACTGCCCAGGGGTCTCCACGAACCGACGGGGTCATGAACGCCGGCAGGTGACTGTTACAAGCCACCACGTGATGCACCGTCAAGCGGTTTCGGGGGGCTGCCGAGAGGCGTCCGATCTCGGGTTCTTGCGGCGGTCTCAGGGGCGCTGCTCGCGTTCGGCGAGGAGGCGGGCGGTCTCATCGGAGACCTCGCTGGCGAGGACCGCCGAGACCACGTCGATCAGGTGGCTGGTGAACAGGCGGTCGTCCCGGGCCGGGGGGCCGCTCGCCCGGCGGGCCAGCTCGACGTACGTCATGCGGATCGCCATGAAGCGCTGGTGCAGGCGTACGGCGGCCTCGGGGAGCAGGGGGGCGACCAGTTCGCGCCAGCGGTCGATGCTGCCGCCGCCGTCTTCGGGGAGGCTGGGCGGCATGCGGTGGACCAGTTGCTCCATGACGCGCAGGTAGTCCCGCCCGCCGTCGGGGTCGGCCAGCTTGGCGGCGGCCGGGCGGACGAGCGCGGCGGCGAGCGAACGCAGGGCGTCGCCCTGAGGCAGCGGGCCCCGTGCCTCGTACTCGTCCAGAAGCTGGTGGCGTCGCGCCTCGATCTCCGGCCGGTGCTTGGCGAGCACCGCCTTCAGCAGCCCGGCGCGGTCGCCGAAGTGGTACTGCAGCGCGGTGGAGTTGCGCTGCCCGGCGGCGGCGTTGATCTCGCGCAGCGACACCGCGTCGATGCCGCGCTCGGCGAACAGGCGTTCCGCGGCGTCCACGAGCCTGCGGACCGTGGTCTCCGCCGGCATCGCGCCTCCCTTGTCGCTCGTAGGGCCGAAGGATACGGTATTTCAGGCGATCGCATTATTCGACACGTCAGTCGCATTATCGTGCCCGAGGGAGGATCATGGCCATCGACTTCACGCTCGCCCCCGAGCACGAGGAGATACGCGCGCGGGTGCGGACGTTCGTCCAGGAGACGGTGATCCCGGCGGTCAAGCCGTTCGAGGACTCCGAGGAGAAGGTCCTCACCCGAGAGGAGTACCTGCGCACGATCTTCGACCTGCGCCGCAGGGCCAGGCAGGAGGGGCTCTGGCTGCCGCACATGCCCAAGGAGTGGGGAGGCATGGGCCTCGGCCACGTCGAACTGGCCATGGTGCAGGCCGAGGCGGCCAAGACCAGGCTCGGCCCATGGGTGCTCAACTGCGCGGCCCCCGACGAGGGCAACATGCACACGCTGCTGCACTGGGGCACCGACGAGCAGAAGGAGCGCTACCTGCGCCCGCTGCTCGACGGCGTCAAGATGTCGTGCTTCGCGATGACCGAGCCGGAGGTGGCCGGCTCCGATCCCACACTCATCCGTACGAGCGCCGTGAAGGACGGCGACGAGTGGGTGATCAACGGGCACAAGTGGTTCATCTCCAACGCCCGCAGGGCGAGCTTCGCCATCCTGATCGCCAAGACCGAGTTCGACCTGCCGGAGGGCGCACGGGGCGCCAACACCGCCTTCCTCGTGGACCTGCCCGCGGACGGCTGGAACGACGTACGCGAGATCGAGACCATGCACGGCTCGACCGGTCACAGCGAGATCGTCATCACCGACCTGCGCCTGCCGGACTCCGCCGTGCTCGGCGGGCGGGGCAACGGCCACCGGCTGGGCCAGTACCGCCTCGGCCCGGCCCGGCTGGCGCACTGCATGCGGTGGATATCGCAGGCGGAGACGGCCCTTGACATGATGGTGGGCAGGGCGCTGGACAGGTTCAGCCACGGATCGCTGCTCGCCGACAAGCAGGGCGTGCAGTGGATGATCGCCGACTCGGCCATGGAGCTCTACCAGTGCAAGCTCATGGTCCTGCACGCCGCCTCGAAGATCGACAAGGGTGAGGACTTCCGCACCGAGGTCTCGATGGCCAAGCACTTCGTGGCGAACAGCCTGAACCGGATCGTCGACCGGGCCATCCAGATCCACGGGGCGCTCGGCTACTCGACCGACACCCCGCTGGCGCGCATGTTCCAGCACGCGCGATGGGCGCGCTTCGCGGACGGCGCCGACGAGATCCACCAGATGCGCATCGCCGAGCGCACCATCGAGGCGTACCGGGCCACCGGCTCGACCAGGGCCGCGACGGGAGGACTCCCGCTGTGAACACCGACGACATCTCCGGCAAGGTCGCGCTCGTCACCGGGGGCGCGGGCGGCATCGGCGCGGGGGTCGCCCGCCGCCTGGCCGCGTACGGCGCGCATGTCGTGCTCGCCGACGTCGACGCGGAGGCCGGCGCGCGCGCCGCCGAGGAGATCGGCGCCGCGTTCGTGCGGACCGACGTGTCGCGACTGGAGGACAACCAGGCCGCGGTCGCGCTCGCCGTCGAGCGGTACGGGCGGCTCGACCTCGCCTTCCTCAACGCGGGCGTCGCCTCGGGGTTCGGACTCGGCGAGGACTTCGACCTGGCCCGCTACCGCCGCGCGATGGGGGTCAACCTCGACGGCGTCGTCTTCGGCGTGCACGCCGCGCTGCCGGCGATGCGGGCCGGGGGCGTGATCGTGGCCACCGCGAGCATGGCGGGGATCGTGGGCATCCCCTCCGATCCCGTCTACGCGGCCAACAAGCACGCGGTCGTCGGGCTCGTCCGCTCGCTCGGCCCGCAACTGGAGCCCCTCGGCATCCGGGTGCAGGGGCTGTGCCCGTCGTTCGCGGACACGGCGATCCTCGACGCCGAGGCCAAGGCGCTGCTGGACGAGCTGAAGTTCCCGATCCTCGACGTCGAGACGGTCGTCGACGCGTTCTTCTCGCTGCTGGCGAGCGAGGGCACCGGGGAGTGCTGGTTCGTCGTGCCGGGCCGTGAGAGCCAGCCCTTCGCCTTCCGCCGCGCCCCCGGCCCCCGCTGATCGGCCGATGGCCGCGGCGTAGGCAGCGCTCTCCCACTCAGCGGACGTGTTGAAGTGTATCGGTGATAACGGGCATGTAGTTCCGCCGTTATTAACATTGATACGCTTATTCTGATTCCATTGGAAACAGAACGCTGAGGAGCATCGCATGTCCGACCGACTGCGGATCGTCGCGGTGGAAGAGCACGTCGTCCTGCCCGCGATCATGGAGGCGTGGTCGCGGTCCGGGGTGCCGGAGCTGCCGAACCTGGGGTTCGGGGACAGTCCCGTCGCCCGGCGACTGCGCGACACCACGGAGACGAGGCTTGCGCACATGGACGACCAGGGGATCGACGTGGCCGTGCTGTCGATCTCGTCACCGGGCGCGCAGAACCTGCCTGACACGGATGCGGTCGCCGTGGCCCGCGACACCAACGACCAGCTTGCGGAGATCGTGGCCGGCAACCCCGACCGGTTCCAGGCGTTCGCGGCGATCCCGACCCAGTCGCCGTCGGCCGCGGCCGCGGAGCTGGAGCGGGCGGTCACCGAGCTGGGCTTCCCGGGCGCCATGCTCTACGGGCGCACGGGATCCAAGCTCGCGGACGACCCCGAGTACGACGAGTTGTACGCCGCCGCGGAGCGGTTGCGAGTTCCCCTCCACTTCCACCCGCAGATGCCTGTGCAGGCGGTGATGGACGCCTACTACTCGAACATCGGTCCCATCGGGACCGCGCTGGCGGGGCCTGCGATCGGCTGGTACTACGACCTGGGCGTGCAGTACCTACGGATGATCTTCTCCGGCGTCTTCGACCGGTACCCCGATCTCCAGGTGATCGCCGGCCACTGGGGAGAGGTCGTGCTCTTCTATCTCGACCACACCGGATTCTTCGCCGACGCCGGTGGCCTGGCCCGCCCTCTCGCCGACTACTTCACGCACAACTTCTGGGTCGCCGGCAGCGGCACCGTCAGCCCCCGCTACCTCCGCTGGACAGCCGAAGTCGTGGGGACGGAACGGATGCTGTACTCCACCGACTACCCCTTCACCTACGGGTTCCGCCCCGGCGGCTTCCCCTTCGTGGACACCAGCGCCGGCGTCGCCCGTTCCTTCCTGGAGAACGCCCCCTTCACCGACGAGCAGAAGGCCGACATCGCCCACCGAAACTGGGAACGCCTCACGTTTCGCGCCCCGAACCCCCACCTGGCGCGCGGGGCCCGGTGATCGGTTCCCGATAATGTGTTCGGCAGGAGCCGCCGGGGCGACGGCCGGGTGGAAGCGGAGCGAGGACGAGCGCGATGAGCTGGGCGGACTTCCAGTACGAGATCTATCTCAACGGCATGACCGGGGCCGTACCCCGGCTGCCGACCGACCTGACCCGGCTGGAGGAGATGGCCGAGCGGCGGCTGGGACCGGGCCCGGTCGGCTACGTCGCGGGCAACGCGGGCAGCGGGCGCACCGAGCGCGCCAACCGCGAGGCGCTCGACCGCTGGCGGATCGTGCCGCGGATGCTCCGCGACGTGCGTGAACGCGACCTGTCGGTGACCGTGCTGGGCAGGCGGCTGCCCGCGCCGCTGGCACTGGCGCCGATCGGCGTGCTGTCGATCATGCATCCGGAGGCCGAGCGTGCCGCCGCCCGCGCGGCCGCCGCGACCGACGTGCCCTTCATCCTGTCGTCGGCCTCCAGCACGCCGATGGAGGACGTCGCGGCGGCCATGGGCGACGGCGAGCGGTGGTTTCAGCTCTACTGGGGCAAGGACCGCGAGGTCACCCTCAGCTTCCTCGCCCGGGCCAAGGCGGCGGGGTTCACCGTGCTGGTCGTCACTCTCGACACGCCGCTGCTGGCCTGGCGGCCCCGCGACCTCGACCAGGCCTACCTGCCGTTCCTGCGCGGCGTCGGCACCGCCAACTACTTCACCGACCCGGCGTTCCAGGCCGGGCTCGCCCGGCCCGTGCACGAGGACCCGAACGCCGCCGTCCTGCACTTCGTGGGGATGTTCGGCGACCCGGGCAAGACGTGGCCCGACCTCGCGCTGCTGCGCGAGCACTGGGACGGCCCGATCGTGCTGAAGGGCGTCCTGCACCCCGACGACGCCCGCCTGGCCGCCGACGCCGGGATGGACGGCGTCGTCGTCTCCAACCACGGGGGACGCCAGGTCAACGGCTCGATCGGGGCGGCCGACGCCCTGCCGGCCGTCGCCGACGCCGTGGCCGACCGGCTCACCGTGCTGTTCGACGGCGGCATCCGCACCGGGGACGACGTGGTCAAGGCGCTCGCGCTCGGCGCCAGGACCGTGCTGCTCGGCCGCCCGTACGCGTACGGACTGGGCCTGGACGGCCAGGCGGGGGTGGAGCACGTGATCCGCTGCGTGCTGGCGGAGACCGATCTCACCCTGGCCCTGTCCGGCTGCGCCGGGGTCGCCGCGCTCACCCCGGACCTGCTCACCCGGATCTGACCCGGCCCTCGCGTGGTCGATCCCCGGGTTGCTCGGAAAATCCGCTGCCCCGGTGGCCTCCGCCCAGCATGACGGCGTCATGGTGCGGGCATGACTCCGAGTGGCCACTCGGAGCCGTTCGATGCCGAGAGGTGGTGACCGGTGTGGCCGGCAAGGGTGCGAGTGGAGGCAACGGGCGAGGCCGGCCGTCGTCGGCCTTCACCGGACACGCCGCCGACGACGAGCTCGCGGTAAAGCTGAGCGATCTCGCGCGGACACTGCAGGACGAGGACACCGCCCAGGAGACGCTGGACGCCATCGTCGGCGCGGCCGTCGGCACGGTCCCCGGCGCGCAGGACGCGGGCCTGACGGTCGTCATCCGCCGCCGCGAGGTCGAGACCCCGGCTGCGACCCGCGACCTGGTGCGCCAGGTGGACAGGGCACAGTACGAGACGGGCGAGGGGCCGTGCCTCGACGCCACCTACAAGCACAGGACGGTACGGCTGTCGGACATGACCCGGGAGGAGAGATGGCCGGAGTTCACCCGGCGCGCCGTCGATCTCGGTGTGAAGAGCATGCTCTCCTTCCAGCTGTACGTCCACAAGGGCAACCTGGGCGCCCTGAACCTGTACTCGCGAGAGAAAAACGCCTTCGACGACGAGTCCGAGCATGTCGGCCTGCTGTTCGCGGCCCACGCGGCGGTGGCGATGTCGGGAGCGCGGCAACAGGAGCAACTGAGGCGCGCGATCGCCGTCCGCGATCTCATCGGTCAGGCGAAGGGCGTCCTCATGGAGCGCCACAAGCTGACCGCGGACCAGGCGTTCTCGCTGCTCGTACGCGCCAGCCAGCAGACCAACACCAAGCTGGTCGACGTCGCCGGGTATCTGGTGGACACCGGGGAGCTGCGCACCCGTGGAGACCGTTGACCGGGCCGGCGGTGCGGGATCAGTCGTGCGGCCGCCGCGGACGCGGCAAGGGCGGCGGGAGCGCGGCCAGACCGAAGGTCTCGAGCAGGCCGACGATCTCCAGGACCCTGTAGGCCATGCGGCTCGGCTTGATCAGCGTGAGGCGGCATCCGGCCTCGGCCGCGGCGGTCTGGCTCATGAGCAACGCGCGTACGCCGGACGCGTCGAGGAAGGTGACCCCCGCGAGGTCGACCTCTATGCGGCTCGGCCGCTGCCGCCGCAGGACCTCGAGGACGCCGCTGAACAGCCGACCGGACGTGCTCATGTCGATCTCGCCGCACGCGACGATCCGCGTCATCGCCGCCCACACGCGCGCGGCGGGTGGTTCCTGGGCGGGAGGAAGAGCGGAGGGGACTTCGGGACCCATTCGGTACTCCCGTGGACGCGGCCGGCCGCATCCCCTCACTTCTGAAGGCCACGACCAGCCCACACATGAGTAACCACACCCGGGCAGGCCAAACCATTCCCGGACCGGCGGCAAAACAATGGGAAAACCGCGTGGGCAGCGCCGGGGCCGCCGTGCCGCGGCCCCGATGGCGCGTCGATCAGGTGGCCGAGCCGAGGTCCTCGGCCAGGGCCTCCTCTTCCAGTTCCTCCCGCCGCGCGGCGGCCGGGCCGGCGGCGGCCATCTCGGCCGCCTGGGCGCGCTCGGCCTCGCCGAGCTGCCGGTGCGCGGTGGTGAGGACGACCGCGCCGAGCAGCACGGCCGCGGCCCCCATGTAGAACGGCGCGTGCCGGCTGTCGAAGTGCTCGGCGAGCTTGCCCGCGACGAAGGGCGCGAGGCCGCCGCCGATGAAGCGGATGAAACCGTACGACGCGGAGGCGATGGGCCGCTCCACCGGCGAGATGGTCATGACCGCCTGGGTGGTGACCGTGTTGTTGACGCCGATGAAGACGCCGGCCACGATCACGCCGCAGATCACGACGATCCGGTTGTCGGTGAACAGCGCGATCACCAGGATGTCGAGGCTGAACAGCACGAGGTTGGCGTACAGCGTGCGGGCGATGCCGAAGCGGGCCTGCAGCCGCGGGGCGCCGAAGACCGAGAAGATCGCGACGAGGATTCCCCAGCCGGTGAAGACGAGGCCGAGCCGGTGCTCGTCGAGCTCCATCGGGTACGGCGCGTAGCCCAGCACCGTGAAGAAGCCCCAGTTGTAGCAGAGCGCGGTGAGGCCCAGGATGAGCAGGCCGCGGTGGCGCAGGGCCTTGATCGGAGCCGCGATGCCGGTCTTCTCCGCCGGTGTGGGCGTGGGCCGCACCAGGGTGACGGTGGCGATCAGCGCGATCGCCATCAGGACCGCGACGCCGTAGAACGGGCCGCGCCAGCTGATGCCGCCGAGCACGCCGCCCAGCAGGGGCCCGACCGCGATGCCGACGCCGAGCGCGGTCTCGTACAGGATGATCGCCCCGGCGAAGCCGCCGCTGCTCGACGCGACGATGACGGCGAGCGAGGTGGCGATGAACAGGGCGTTGCCGAGGCCCCAGCCGGCGCGGAAGCCGACGATGCCGCCGATGCTGCCGGACGTCCCGGCGAGGGCGGCGAACACCACGATCAGGGCGAGGCCCACGATGAGGGTGCGCTTGGCGCCGATCCGGCTGGAGACCCACCCGGTGACCAGCATCGCCACGGCGGTGACGACCAGGTAGCTCGTGAACAGCAGCGACACCTGGCTGGGCGTGGCGTGCAGCTTCGCGCTGAGGGCGGGCAGGATCGGGTCCACCAGCCCGATCCCCATGAACGAGATCACGCAGGCGAAGGCGACGGCCCAGACCGCCTTCGGCTGCTTGAACGGGTTGGAGACGGGGGCATGAGCAGAGCTCACCGGACCTCCTGGGAGTAGCGAGGGGGAGCGCCCTGATCCCTACTCGTCCGCCGTGCCCTCGAGCAGGCGCCGGAGCAGGGGGAGGAACTCGCCGGCGACCCGCGTCAGCTCACGCAACTCGCCGGGGGACAGCGTGCCGAGCATCTCGGTGAGCCGCTCTCTGCGCCGCCGGCGCCGCTCGGCCAGCAGCGCCCGGCCGGCGTCGGTGACGCTGACCCGCACCGCGCGGCCGTCGAGGTCGTCGACCGCCCGGCATACCAGGCCTTCGCGCTCCAGGCGCTGCACGAGCTGGGTCATCGACGGCTGGGTGACGGACTGCTTCGCGGCCAGGACGCTCAGCCGCTCCGGGCCGTTGCGGTCCAGGTAGGACAGGGTCGTCGCGGCCGTGAGGCTGAGGTCGCTCTGCGCGGACAGCCGCCGTACGGCGAGCACCGCGAGGTCGTCCAGGACGGCCGCGACCGCCTGGGACTCCTCAGGGGGATCGGCGCTCGGGGTGACGGACACAGGTGTTCCTCCGGACGGGAACCGAATTTACATAGGAAGCTTATGCAACTCTCCGGAGTGCACCACATCGCCCCCCGTCCAGGGTTAGCGGGCGAGCGGATAGGACGGCGCCGGGACGTCCGAGACGGGCACCCCGCCGCGGACGTTCCGGTACGCGAACAGGCCGATCGGGCCGGGACCGCCGGAGGCGTGCTCGGTGGCGGTCACGGCCAGGGCCAGGGTGTTGCGGCCGTGCTCGCGCAGCAGTCCTGCGGGCAGCACGAACTCCTTCTGCGGCCCGATGCCGCCGCCGTACTGGCCGACGTTCCAGCCGTTGAGGTAGACCACCACCCGGGCGGCGGCCGGGATGTCGCCGCCGAAGCGCAGGCCGACGGACACGTCCTGGCCCTCGGGCAGGTCGAGCCGGAAGCCGGTACGACACCAGGTCACGCCGGGCGTGAGCGGCCGGTCGGCGGGGGAGCCGACCTCGTCCCAGGCGCGGTCGGGGTATCCGGGCAGGTGCCGGCCGGAGCGCTCGCCGTACAGACCGCCGGTGTTCAGCGGCCCCCGCACGGGATCGGGGAGGTCCTCGCCGCCGCGGGCGCCCTGGATCTTCCAGGCGATCGCCGCCGCGGACCCCTCGACGGCCGCCGCCACCAGGCCGCGCGGCTGCTTGAACCGGTTGTCGTCGGCCGTCCAGTCGTCGTTGTGTCCCATGTTCTGCACGAGCACGGCCAGCGTGGCCTGCCGTCCCGGCTTCAGCAGGCCCGCCGGGATCGCGAAGCGGCCCGGCCCGGGGTCGGGGGTGCCCGCGTCCGCGTCGGCCCCGGTGCCGCCCGCGGCCGAGCCGAGGTAGCGCCCGTCGAGCCAGACGAGGTAGCGCCCGCGCCTGCCGGTGATCGCGTTGAGCGCGACGGCCGTCTCCGCGCCGGTGGCGGTGAAGCGGCCCCGATACCAGACGTCGCCGTAGTGGAAGCCGTAGTCGTCGGCGTACAGCACCGGGCCCGAATTCGGCTTCATCGGGCTCTCGGTCGTCGTCTTGTCTGCGGCACGCCAGGACGAGTCGTCGAAGCCGGGCGCGGCCTCCGGCGTCTCGTCGTGGACCCGCCAGCCGTCGAGCACGGGCAGGCGCACCTCGTGGGGACCGGGCACGCGGCCGAGCAGCGACCCGCTCGGCGTGCGGGTCACGCGCACCTCGACATCGCCCACGCCGGCGTCGCCCATCCGCAGCCGGGACGCGTCGGCGAACACCTCCACCTCCCCGGCTTCGGCGGTGTCGGCGGCGAGCCGTACGGTGCCGCCCGCCTCGGTGGCGGACCGGACGAGGGACGTGCCGCGCACCAGGACCGGCTCGCGTCCGTGCCCGCCCGCCAGAACGTCGCGGCGGTCGCGTCGGTGCCCCGGCCCGCTCGGCCGTGCGCAGGAAGCGGTCGACGTCGCGCACGCCGGTGAAGTCGTACACGCCCGGCTTGGGGGAGTGGTAGGCCCAGTCGAAGTACACGGAGATCGCGTTGAACCCGCCGGCCCTGATCTTCTCCAGCACGTCCCGCCACAGGCCGGGGCTCGGCAGCCGGAAGTAGTGGACCTCGGCGGCCTGCACCACGACCCCTCCGGCCGTCGATCGTCAGGGAGTGGTGGTCGTACGTCACCCGGGGCGCCGCGGCGGCCACGGCGGGATCGCGGAGCGGCAGGGGAAGGAGCACGAGCAGTGCGGCGAGCACGGTCAGGACCTTGCGCACCATGGGCGGCCTTCCGGTCGTCGGCAGCGCGATCTCCGGCCCTTAGTTTGGCTACCGCCCCAACAAACGTCAACGGTCTTGTCGGGGCGGAGCCATTCCCGCCGAGGTCAGAACGGCCAGCCGGCCGAGGTGCCCGCCTCCAGCAACGGGATCAGCCGGAAGCAGGCGTCGGAGAAGCCGCCGAACTCGTGCCGGTTCGCCGAGCCGGTCGGCATCGCCGCGGCCCGGTAGCCCACGAGGTTGAAGCCGTACACGGGCACGCTCGCCGGGACCGCGGTCGTGACCCCCGTCGCGTGGTGGCCGGTCATGGTCTGCATGTCCGAGAGGATCACCACCCGGTCGTGGCCGCGCCAGGAACGGGCCAGCGCGTCGGCGATCCGGGTGCCGTGGCCGACCTCGCCGATCCGCGCGCAGAACCGCTCGACCTCGCGCAGCACGGACGCTCCCGGGCGGATCTCGTGCCCGAAGACGCCGTCGGCGAAGCCGACGAGGTCGGCGCGGTCGCCGCGCGCGGCGAGGGTCACGCCGAACAGCGCCGCCGCTTGGACGGGGGCGACCGCCGACCGTGCGGAGACCGCTCCGGACGTCATGGACGCCGACGTGTCCACGAGCACGAGCGTCCGCCCTGGGAACGACGGCACGTTGCGGGTGGCGAGCGCCAGCGCCGTCTCCAGGGCGTGGCCCCACCGGAGCGACGGCGCGTTCCGGTACGCCGAGTAGAAGCGGAACGGCAGCTGCCGGGACCGCGCCACCTCCTCCGGATCGGTCAGCTTGGCGGTGATCCACCCGGCCACGTCGTCGCCGACGCCCGCCTCGTCGAAGTTCCGTAAGTTTCGCAAAAGCGCCATGTATCCCATCGATGGGATGACCGCCGACCAGGCCTGCGCGTCCATGGGCCCCTGCAGCCAGCCCGCCAGGGCCTCCCACGTCATGCCGGCAGCGGTGAGGCGCTGCGGCGTGGCCAGCACCGCCCGGCGCTCGCCCTCCGGGAGAGCGAGCAGCGCGGCCCGGTCGCGCAGCGTCCGCAGCGACGCCGGGATCGGCTTGTCGCGGTTGTGGCGCCGGTCGAGCGCGTGGGCGAACAGGTCGCCCTGCCAGGCACGCCTGTCGTCCGCCGGGGTGGGATGGACGAGCTCGATGACGTCGCCGAAGCGGAAGCCGCGCGCGCCGCTGTCGTACTTGACCAGGGCGCGCTCGGTGTAGAGCCGCCGCACGGCGTCGGCGATGCCGCGCTTCACCGGCTTGGGGACGGCGCGGCCGTAGCGGGACGTCCAGTAGCCGAGTGCCTCCCCCGGCTCGTCCGCCCGCTGGAGCACGGAGGCCACGAGCTCGCGGTTGCCCCCGTGCAGCCCGGCGGACAGGCGGGCGCGCACGGCCTCCAGGGCGGCGACCAGGGAGGCGGAGCGCATGTTCGCCTCGCCGCGAAGCCACGGCAGGAATCGGGCCATCCAGTCGCCGTCCTCCACCGCGACCCGGTGGACGAGGGCCCGGAACCTGTCGTCGCGGTCGCCGGCCCTCTCGTAGAAGGTGTCCTCGCCGACCATGTTCGACACCGCGAGGACGAACAGCTCCGACCTGGCGTCGCGGAGGTAGCCGGGCGCGCCCTCGTGCGTGCGCCCGCCCGGAACGGCCTCGGCGGTGACCGGGCTGACCGCCGCGACCCCGGCCGCGCCGGTGTTGAACTTCGCCATGGGAACGGACTCCTCACGCGTCAGGGGAGGAGCACGTCTTCGGGCCGCGCCCGAGATCGGAATCGGTGACGGTACAGTGCTCTGCCGGCTGAGCTACCGGCCGGATTCACCGGCCGGGCGGGACTCGAACCCGCGACCACTCGATCCCAAACCGAAGTAACCGTCGCCTTCGCACCGGGCGCGGCGCCCGAAGTCGTTCTCCTCCCGAGATCGGAATGACGGCGGTTCGCCCACCTGATGGGCGGCAGCCCCAATGGGGAGCTGTAAGGATTCGAACCTCGAAGTAACCGCTGTCGGCGCACCGGGAGGTGCATATCGAGTTGTGTCCTCCCGAGGTCGAAACGGCGACGGTGTACGTGTGTCCTGGGCCGCTGGACGACGCCGGACCAGGCCGGCGGCGGGATTCGAACCCGCGTTTTCCTTGGTAGAGGAAGTAACCGTCGCCTTCGCACCGGGAGGTGCGTAGTGCT
The DNA here is from genome assembly GCF_014892245.1 of Microbispora sitophila. NCBI lineage: Bacteria > Bacillati > Actinomycetota > Actinomycetes > Streptosporangiales > Streptosporangiaceae > Microbispora > Microbispora sitophila. The sequence goes on from NZ_JADBGC010000001.1 coordinate 597,195, forward strand.
TCGCACGCTTCGGAGACCGGCTTTTCTCGTCGAATCGCCGGGACCTTCGCGCCACGTGAAAGGCTAACCGTGCCGCGGCCGCGTTCGCAGTTTGTTTTTCCGGGCCGTCTGCCCGGTCAGCCGCGCCGGGCGGGCGGCCAGCCGTGGCCCCAGCCGCCCTGTGCCATCGTCTGGAACGCCCACCCGTCCTCGGTGCGCACCAGCAGGTCGCCGTAGTGCAGGCTCTCCCGCCGGCCCTCGATCGTCATCGTCGCCGTGGTCTCCACGAACACGAGGTTGGGGCTGAGGAAGTGCGGCGTCCGCACCGACTCCATGTCGAGTCCCGCCGTTCCGCCGCCCATGGCCTCCCGCATCGCCTCGACGTACTCCGCTCGCGTCCACTGCCGTACCGCGGCGAAGCCGCCCGGCACGTCGGTGGCGAGGTTCATCGGGAAGACCGCGAGGTCGGCGAGCCGCTCGATCGCGCCCTGCTCGGCGAGCGCGTCGTACTGCGCGAACCAGTCCTCGACGCTCTTCAGTTCCTCGTCGCTCGGCTTGTACACGACATACGCCCCTTTCTTTCGTACACCGTACCGTACACCATACGGAGACAGGGCGCGAACAAACGCGGCGGGCGCGTCGGCGCGGCCCGCGCGGCACTGGGGCGGGAGATATCCGGCACGTCGTGGCGGACGGTAACGAGATGACTCCTATCCGTGGTAAAACTTTGGTCGTCGCCGTTGTTTCGGTCTGGCCTGGGGGTTCGGAACTCCGTCAGCCGAGCGCTTTCCTGGAGATGGCCATGGAGGTGGGGTTGGACGGCTCGACGGCCGACACGTTTCCCACGCAGCCCGAGCTGCAGCGGCTACTGCCCGGGTATCGCCTGATCCGCCGGCTCTCCCAGACGCCCATGAGCGAGGTGCACCTGGCGGAGGAGGTGGGCCTCGCCAACCGCAAGGTCGCCCTGAAAGTCCTCAACCCGAGCGTGTGCGACGAGCCGAGCTTCCGGGAGCGATTCCACCGTGAGGTGACCAGCGCGGCGCAGCTCGGCCACCCCAACGTCATCCCGATCCATCAGGCGGGTGAGGCGGGTCCACTGCTCTACCTGGTCATGCCGTACGTCGAGGGCACCGACCTGGCCGGGCTCCTGCGTGCCGAGGGCCGCCTCGGCCTGGCCAGGACCGCGCGGATCATTCGCCAGGTCGCCGCCGCTCTTGACGCCGCGCACGGCAAGGACCTGGTGCACCGGGACGTCAAACCGCACAACATATTGATCGACCGCGACTCCGGGCATGTGTACCTCTGCGACTTCGGCATCGCCAAGCACGTGGCGGACGAGACGTCGTCGGCCGGGCAGTTCATCGGCACGATCGACTACGCCTCGCCCGAGCAGATCAAAGGCGGCAAGGTCGATAAGCGGACCGACGTCTACTCCCTCGGCTGTGTCCTCTACCAGTGCCTGACCGGATGCAGGCCATACCCTGAGCCCGTCCCCGTCTCGGTGATGTGGGCCCACCTCCACGCGCCGCCGCCGCGGGTGACGGATGTGTGTCCCGATGTGGACGGCCGGATCGACGACATCGTGGCCACCGCCCTGGCGAAGGAGCCGGACGACCGCTACCCAGGGTGCGCCGAGCTGGCCGCCCGGCTCGCCGAGGTCGTCGGTGCCGATGGCGGCGGTGTCCCGCCGGCGCCGGATCTCTCCGCGCCACCCCAGCCGTCCGTGCGCCTGACGGCGAGCCGCGGGCGGCGCATTCTGGCGATGCTGGTGGCGACGGTGCTGGTGATCGCCATCGGTGTGATCGTGTATGTGGTGAGCAGCGACGACCTCGCTTCGGCCGCGCTGGCACGCGTCCCGGAGTCGCTGCAGACGACCTGCGCCCGCGCCGCCACAGGTGGCGGATTCCCCGGGGCGGACGTCTCGCTGCGCTGCCGTGACACCTCCGGCGACGAGGTGGTGTTCGGCCTGTTCGACACGACCGTGGACATGGACGAGGCGTACGAGGCCGCCGTACGCGAGGCCGGCATCGCACGGGGAAGCGGGGACTGCGCCGCGGCTGACACGGGTGAGCACCGCTACCCCGGGGTCGGACCGCCGAAGGGGCGCGTCCTGTGCCGGACGGCGGGCGACACCAGGTCATTGGTCTGGACCGACACCTCGGCGAGGACGGTGGCGCGCGCCGGCATGCCGAAGGGCGCCGAGCCGGGTCTGCCCCGTGCATGGGCCGCCTTCCTCGGCGAGCCGCCGTTCCCGACCGCGGACGAGAGGTCGTTGATCGACGACATGGAGGCGAAGGGCTGCAAGCGCGTCGAGCCCGGCGACCTGGACAGATATCCGGAGGCGGTGGCGGGAGTCGAGTGCGATCCGGGCGCGGGCGCCACCACGGTCTCCTACTATCGCTTCACCGACCTGCCCGCGCTGCAGCGCGCCTACAACGAGCGTGCGCGCAGGATCCGGGCGCCGTACGGAATCTCCTGCCGTGACAATCCGGCGGGGTTTCTCGGCAGCGACCGGTACAACCACAAGAGCGCTGAGGTCGGCGCCGTGCTGTGCCATCCGGAGGCGGATGGCGCGTTCGCCGTCGAGTGGAGCATCGAGCCGTTCCTCGTTCTGGCGCGGGCGTTCGGCGCGGACCCCGGCAAGCTGGCCGGCTGGTGGGACGCGTCCAGCACTCCCTCCTTGGAGAAGCTCGCGCAGGCCATCAACGCGCGGGCGCGGCCCGCGTTCCCCACGGCCGCCGAGCAGGCCCTGCTACGGCACATCCCGGCCGCGTCACGAGTCGACTGCGTACGCCCGTCGAAGGAACAGATAGCGACCAACGTGCACGACACGTCGATCGTCGGCGTGGTGTGCGGCCCGTTCCGGGGCGTCGGCTTCGTCTTCTACTACCAGTTTCCCGACAGAGCGTCGATGCGGCGGAACTACGCGCTCAATGCCGTGCACAGCGACACGACCTGCGGCACGCCGCCGGGGGGCTTCGTCGGAGAGGGCGCGTACAGCATCAAGGGCAAGCCCGCCGGTCGGCTCACGTGCAACAGGAACGGCCCCTGGTATTACCTCGTCTGGACCGACGAGCGACTGAACATCGAGGCGTTCCACTTCAAAGCCCCGAATCCGAAGACGTTGATCGAATGGTGGCGCAAGGGCGACGGGCTGCTCCTGGCGAGCTAGGGGTGCCGGGCCGTGGACCTGGAGGGTCGGTATGGGAGTGCTCGGCGGTTCGGTGACATACCTGTACTGGTCGGAGCGCCGCGTGCGGAAAACGCTCGAGGACAATGGCATCGACCTGCGTAAGTGGACGACCAAGACCACTACCCCCAACTTCGGCGGAATGCTCCCGCAGGTCGAGATAACCGCCGCCGAAGCGGTTCATGACCGCGCGAGGTTGTCCGATCAGATCGAGAATGCGCTCGGCGAGACGATCGTCACGGACATCAAGAGCACTCCGCCCGGTGTCCGCTACGCACGGGGAGAAGGCTCGGTCGTGTTCGGCGAATTCGTCGGATCCGACGGGGGAAGCCAGAATCGAGCGATGATCTATACGGAGGCGGACGGTGACGGTTCTATAGGTGTCTGCTTGTTCGGCAGCATGACGAACTTCGCAGATCATGTCCAAGGTGCGGAGTGGACCTCTGGGTGGGGATGGACATCGTCGTCGGCGCCGGAGGTTCGCCGATTCCTTGAAGAGAAGTGCGCGCGGGGATTCGAGGGGCTCACGCGGGAGGAACTCGCCTTCCATGCCTGCCAGGTGGCGCGACACCAGGGGGGTCGTGACACGTTCCAGGCGTGGCGGCGCGCCTTCACTTACGGGGATATAGAGAGCAATGCCGAATGGGTGGCCGAGATATTCTATGACGTGGATCTGTCCGAAACCAGATACAAGGACCTGGCCCCCCCGAGCCGGATTCTGATCGGCGCTCCTTTGTGGATCCGCACCCCGCGCGCTCGTGATATCCGCCTCTATCAGGACTTCTCGAAAGAGGAGCTGGAACTCTCTCACGTCAAGCGCCGGAGGGGAGCCACTCTCGGTGAAGCGACGCGAAGAGCACTGCGCTCCCTGCTGACTCCGAGGGGTGCGGGGCGCAACCCGCCGGGTTAGTCGAGCAGCTCCGGGCGTCGCCTTTCGATGCGCTGTGACGGAGCGGTCGTGAAATTCCTCATGGCGTCTCATACGGCGTCACCGGCGGCTGACGTGCACTGCTGCCGATTCGGGCGTCGCCTTGCGTGCCGGGCCGGGCACGGGGCGGGTATGAGACGCGGATCACCGGGTAGCCGTGGGCCCCGTACGTCGTGAAGGCTCTCAACAGGAGGACCCATGGCCGCACCGGTCGACTGGGGAAGAGGGGTGGCCGACGCCTGGTCGTCGATCGCCGCGTTCGTCCCCAAGTTCCTCGCATTCGTCGTCGTCCTCGTGGTGGGTTGGCTGGTCGCCAAGGCACTGGGGAAGGCCGTGGACGCCGTACTCGAACGCGTCGGGTTCGACCGGTGGATCGAGCGCGGGGCCGTGGGGCGGGCGCTGGCGCGCAGCAAGTACGACGCGTCCGGCCTGCTCGCGAAACTCGTCTACTACGCGATCCTGCTGATCACGCTGCAGGTCGCCTTCTCCGTCTTCGGGCCCAACCCCGTCAGCGATCTGCTCTCCGGAGTGGTGGCATGGCTGCCCAAGGCCGCCGTGGCGATCGTCATCATCGTGGTCGCCACCGCCATCGCCAGGGCCGTCAAGGACATCGTCACCGCCGCTCTGGGCTCCCTGTCGTACGGCCGGGCGCTGGCCACGATCGCGTCGGTGTTCATCATCGGCCTCGGCGTCATCGCCGCGCTCAACCAGATCGAGGTCGCGACCACCGTCACGACGCCCGTGCTGATCGCCATCCTGGCCACCATGGCCGGCATCCTCATCGTCGGCGTCGGCGGCGGGCTGGTCCGGCCCATGCAGCAGCGCTGGGAGCACTGGCTGAGCCGGGCGGAAGCCGAGACCGACACCATCCGGGCCCAGGCCGCGGCCTACAGCCGGGGCCGCGCCGACGCGATGGAGACCGCTGCCATGCCGCGCGCGGAGCAGCCGCGGCAGCGAGTGGGGGCCTTCGCCCAGCCGGCCTCCGCCGCCTATCCGCAGAACACCGCGCAGCCGCAGGGCACCGCGTACTCCCAGAACACCGCCGCGCAGCCGCAGAACGCCGCGCAGCCGCAGGGCACCGCGTACTCCCAGAACACCGCCGCGCAGCCGCAGAACGCCGCGCAGCCGCAGAACGTCGACGAGACCACGACGGGCGTGCAGGGCGCCGGGGACGTGCGGGCGAGCCGGCCCGCGTACCCCGAGAGCACCCCGCCGGCCGCTCCGGGCGCTCCGACGACCCCCATCCCCCCGGCTGCGGGCACCTCGGGCGCCCCGATGCCACAGGATGCGCCGGGTGAGGTGGCGCGGCCCACCTCCTCGCGGCCGAATCTCCCGGAGGGGCCGCCGTCGCCGCGCCGGTGAGCCCTTCAGCCGCGCGGGGCGTCCCTCACCGGCCTCACCGGGAGGGACGCCCCGCCGCTGTTCCGGAAGCGGTGTGGAGTCAGGCCGGTTCGGCCGCGGCGTCGAGCATCAGGCAGACCGCGGTCATGCGGAGGGTGGCGAAGTCGAGCGGCTGGTCCGGCCCCGGTGCCCGCCAGCCCTTCTCCCGCGCGCCGTCCCAGTAGCCGATCAGGTAGGCGAGCAGGGAGGCCGGCCCGACCCGTTCGCCCAGCTCCGCGATGGCGTGCTTGACGGCGGTCGTGTGCTGGTCCAGCGAGGCGAGGACCCCCGGATGCTGATGCCGCAGGTCCAGCACACGCTGCGCGAACTCGGCACGGATGCGGACAGGCCACGACTGCTCGGACACGGAAGTCCCCCGGAGGGTCAAGGGTGATGGGTGCCTCATCACGATAAGCGCCTCCGGGAGCACAACGATCCAGAACGCTCAGAGAGGGCGAAACCCCAAGCGGGAGCGCCCGTCCGCGTCCGGCGCGCGGGCTGTGCCGATCGTCCAGGCCGGCGCGGACGGGTGGAGTGGGGTCCTGAGCCGTGACAGCGCGCGTGTTCCGGCCCACAGGCGGGCGGAGGGTCAGAGCGGGTGCGTGCTGGAGCCGCGCACGACGAGTGTCGTCGGCAGGATCCGGGGCGGCGGGGCGTCCGCACCGTTGATCATGGAGACCACCGCCTCCGCGGCGGCGGTGCCGAACCCGGCCTTGTCCTGGGCGACGGTCGTCAGACCCGGTGGCACGAGCGCGGCCACCTCGATGTCGTCGAACCCGACCAGGGCGATGTCCTCGGGCACCTTCAGCCCGGCCTCGCCGATCGCGCGCAGCGCGCCGACGGCCATCTCGTCGCCCGCGACGAACACGGCGTCGGGCCGCTCGTCGGCCTCCAGCAGTCGGCGCATCGCCGCGTGGCCGCCCGACAGGTAGAAGTCGCCCTCGACCACGAACTCGGGCCGGCGCGGCAGCCCCAGCCGGGACAGTTCGTCCTGGTAGCCCCGCAGGCGTTCGGCGCCGGGCCGCGTGTGCGCCGGGCCGGTGATCGTGGCGATGGCCCGCCGTCCCCGCTCGTGCAGATGCCGTACGGCCAGGCGGGCGCCGCCGGCGTTGTCCGAGGTCACGTACGTGGCGTGGGGACCCTCGACCGGACGGTCGAGGCTGACACAGGGCACGCCCGATTCGGCCAGCCGCCGCAGTGAGGGATCCCAGGTGCCGCTGTCGATCATCACGACGCCGTCGAGGTTGTGCCTGCGCACGGCGCGTACGTAGGCGTCCTCGGTCCTCTCCCCGCTCGTGTCCCCGCTCGTGGCGAGCATGAGGAGGTGATATCCGCGCCCGCTGAGCGCCGTCTTCAGGCCGATGAGGATTTCCTGGAAGAACGGGTGCCGCCAGCCGGGGCGGCGGTGGTCGGTGTCCCACACCAGGCCGACCATGAAGGATTTCTTGGTGGCCAGCGTGCGGGCGGACTCGTTGGGCAGGTAGCCGACTTGGCGGGCCGTCCGCAGCACCTGCTCCCTGGTCTTCGCGTTCACCACCTCGGGGTTGTTGAACACGCGGGAGACGGTCGCGGGAGACACACCGCACAGGCGCGCCAGCTCTCTGATCGTTGCCACGGACCAAACGCTATCGCATCTCGCTGTAACCGGTTTCATGCAACCGGTTTCCCCAAAATAGGCAACCGCCGGGAAGCCCGTCAACCAGTAATCGGAATTTCCTTTCGTCACGTTTTTGTGACTTGACAACTTCCCGTTCCCTTATGTGTGATGGCGGGCATCGGCCGGCGCTTTCTCGTTGCCACGGGCTCGGCCGCCGTCGTGTCTCGCAGCCGCTTCCCTTTCTCCTGCGAGGGAGTTCAGGTGTCCGCTGCGGAACTCCGTCTGCCCGCGTGTGTGCCCGCCGTACGGCTCGGCGGGTCCCGCGGCCTTCGGGGGAACGGTCTCATCGCCCGCACGGCCGGCAGCCGTGTCCGGGCTGTTCACCCGAGCGGGCACGGAACCTGGAGCGAACAGGGAATGACGGCGACCGACGAACGCCTCACCATGCTGCGGACCTTCCCCGCCGGCTTCGTGTGGGGCACGGCCACCGCGGCCTACCAGATCGAGGGGGCCGTTAGCGCCGACGGCCGGGGGCCCTCGATATGGGACACCTTCTGCCGGATGCCCGGCGCGGTGGCACGGGGCGAGTCGGGTGAGTTCGCCTGCGACCACTATCACCGCTGGCAAGAGGATGTCGATCTCATGAAAGACCTGGGGGCGGGGGCCTACCGATTCTCCGTTGCCTGGCCGCGGGTGCTGCCCGACGGCCGAGGACCGGTGAACCGGCGCGGGCTCGACTTCTACCGGCGGCTCGTGGACGCCCTGCGCGAGGGCGGCATCGAGCCGTACGCGACCCTCTACCACTGGGACCTGCCGCAGGCGCTGGAGGACCGCGGGGGCTGGCGGGTCCGCGACACGGCCGAGCGTTTCGCCGATTACGCCGAGGTGATGTACGACGCGCTCGGCGACTCGGTCTCGAACTGGATCACGCTGAACGAGCCGTACTGCTCGGCCGTCGTCGGCTACGGCGAGGGCCGGCACGCGCCGGGCGCCAAGGAGGGGCACGGCGCGCTGGCCGCGGCCCACCACCTGCTGCTCGGCCACGGCCTGGCCGTCGCGCGCCTGCGGGAGATGGCCAAACCCGGTCAGCAGGTCGGGGTGACGCTCAACATGTCGCCGACGGTCCCGGTGACCTCCGCGCCGCGGGACGTCCAGGCCGCGCGGCGGATGGACCTGCTGGTCAACCGGCAGTTCACCGAACCGCTCTTCGGCGGGGCCTACGCCTCCGACATGGCCGAGACGTTCGGCCGGATCACCGACTTCTCCTTCCGCCGTGACGGCGACCTGGACGTCATCGGCACGCCGGTGGACTTCCTCGGGGTGAACTACTACTACCGGCTGCACGTGGAGGCCGCGCCGTACGAGGAGGCCGACCCCGCCCGGCGCTCGGCGTTCGACCTGGGCGTGCGCACCGTCACGCCGGAGGACGCGCGCACCAGCGGACTGGGCTGGGTGGTGGAGCCCGAAGGGCTGTACGAGACCCTCGTCGGGCTGACCTCCCGCTATCCGGACCTGCCGCCCGTCTACATCACGGAGAACGGGTACGGCGACGACGGCGTGCTGGAGGACAGCGGCCGCATCGACTACCTGCGCGACCACCTGGCCGCGACCCACGACGCGATGACGGCGGGCGCGGACGTGCGGGGCTACTTCTGCTGGTCGCTGATGGACAACTTCGAGTGGGCCCGGGGCTACTCCGCCAGGTTCGGCCTGGTGCACGTGGACTACGACACCCAGGCGCGCACGCCGAAGGCCAGCTTCCACTGGATGCGCGACTTCATCGCCGACCCGGTCGTCGTGGGACCCGCGACCACGGGTCCGGTCGACATCCTGGTCGCCGGCACACCTGGGGGTGAGCGCCCGGCGGGGGACTGAGGAGCCCACCGGGCTCCGGGTTGGCCGGCCGCGCCCCTGGCGCGTGCCGGTCAATTCCCTCTTCGATGCGCCTAGTCCTGATTAATCAGCTACGTTTTGATCAACGTACCAGCGCATCAGGGCAGGACCAATGAACAAGGAGCAGGGCCCGCCGGGAATCGACGTGACGGTCCCCAGCGTGGCCCGGATCTACGACTACCTCCTCGGCGGCAAGGACAACTTCGCCGTCGACCGGGCGGCGGCCGAGAAGCTCATCGAGCTGACCCCGAACGCGCGTGAGGGCGTGCAGACCAACAGGCGCTTCATCCGCCGGGCCGTGACCCTCATGGCCCGGGAGGGCGTCCGCCAGTTCCTCGACATCGGCGCCGGGCTGCCGACGCAGGAGAACGTCCACCAGGTCGCGCTCGGCGAAGCCCCCGACTCGCGGGTGGTCTACGTCGACAACGACCCGATCGTGCTCGCCCACGGCCGGGCCCTGCTGGCCGACAACAGCCAGACGATCGTCGTGGACGGCGACCTGCGCGAGCCCGAGGCCATCCTCGACGACCCCCGGATCAACGAGCACATCGACTTCGGCAAGCCGGTGGGCCTGCTCATGGTGGCCGTGCTGCACTTCATCCCCGGCACCGAGGACGCCGAGCGCATCGTCGCCACCTTGCGCGACAGGCTCGCCCCCGGCAGTGCGATGGCCATCAGCCACCTGTCGTACGGCGATCTCGACGAGGAGAAGATCCGCGAGGGACGCGAGCTGTACAAGAACACCTCCGCCGGGGCGGTCACCCCGCGGACCCACGCCGAACTGCTGCGGTTCTTCGACGGGTTCGACCTGGTGGAGCCGGGTCTGGTCGTGACCGAGCAATGGCGGCCCGAGCCCGACGAGCCGAAGCTGCCGAGGATCCCCGGCGTGGACGGCTACGCCGGCGTCGGCCTGCTGCGCTGATCGGACCCTGCTGAGAGGGCCCGGTGATAGGGCCCGCCGCGGGCGAGCGGCGGGCCGGTCACCGGATCACGCGGCCGCGATCCACAGGTCGGGGCCGAACACCTCGTAGTGGATGCCGGAGGCGGGCACGCCCAGCTCGACCAGCTGCGCCCGCACGGTCCGCATGAACGGCAGCGGCCCGCACAGGCAGGCCACGACGTCCCCGGGCAGGTCGAGCGCCGACAGGTCGGCCCGGCCCACGGCGGCGACATGGTCGGCGGCATGCTCTTCTGGCAGGTCCTCGTACCACCGGTGCAGGGTGGCGCCGGGCAGGTCCGCGACCAGGTCCGCGAGCTCCTCGCGGTGGACGTGGGCGTCCGGGGAGCGGTCGGCGTGCACGACCACCACCCGCCGGTCCGATCCGGTGGCGACCAGGTGGTCGAGCATCGACAGGATGGGGGTGACCCCGATCCCCGCCGAGGCGAGCAGCAGCGGGCCGTCGCCCTCGGGCAGGGTCAGGTCGCCGAAGGGTGCGGAGACCGCGAGCACGTCACCGGCCCGGACATGTTCGTGCAGCCAGGCGGAGACCTCGCCCTCGGGGGCGCCCTCGCCGCGCACCCGCTTGACCGTGATCCGCCAGTCGCCGCGCTCCGGGGCGTTCGACAGGCTGTACTGCCGGATCTGCCGCGCCCCGTCGGGCAGCGTGACCTGGACGCTGACGTACTGACCCGGCAGGAAGGACATCGGCAGGTCCGGGCGCAGGAGGAAGGAGACCACGTCCGCCGTCTCGTCGCGCCGCTCGACCACGGCGGCCCGCGTCCAGCCCCGGCCCGCCTCGCGGTAGAGGCCGCGCTCCAGGCCGATCAGCGTCTCGGCCATGAGCCAGTAGACCTCGTCCCACGCCTGGGCGACCTCGGGCGTCACGGCGTCGCCCAGCACCTCGGCGATCGCGCCGAACAGGTACTTGTGCACCACGGCGTACTGCTCCTCGGCGACGCCGAGGGAGGCGTGCTTGTTGGCGATCCTGGAGAGCATCGTGCCGGGAAGCTCGCCTGGGCGCTCCACCAGCGCGGTCGCGAACGCCGCGATCGAGCCCGCCAGCGCGACGCGCTGCTCACCGTTGGCCTGGTTGCCGCGGTTGAACAGGTCGCGCAGCAGCTCCGGGTTGTCGGCGAACAACGTGTCGTAGAAGCGGGCGGTGATGCCCTGGATCGCGCCCGCGATCACGGGCAGGGTGGCGCGGACGGTCGCGGCCGACTCCGGGGAGAGCATGGGCATCCTCCAAATTGGTATCTGATACGCAAATTAAACGCCAAGATCCTGCTGGTTCTTCCCATTTGCGCACGTCAGGAGAGGCTGAGCAGCACCGGCCTCGACGACGAGGAGGCCAGCTGATCCACGGTGATCGGATCGAGGGAGGCGTAGAAGGCCTGCTGTGCCGCGCGCAGCGCGCCGCGCAGGCTGCAGACGGCTCGCAGCGGGCAAGGGATCTCCCCTTCGCAGGTGACGACCTCCTCTTCTCCCTCCAGTTCGCGGACCAGCCAGCCGATCGAGGCCGTACGGCCGAACTCGGTCAGCTCCAGGCCGCCCCCGCGTCCCCGGCGGGCCTCCACGACGCCGAGGTGCTGCAGGCGGGCGATGGCCTTGGCGGTGTGGTTGTAGGGGATCACCATCGCGTCGGCCACCTGGCGGGTGGTGAGCGACGCCCCCGGTTCCAGGACCGCCAGGCGCATGGTGACGCGCAGGGCCAGGTCCGTGAACTTCGTCAACCGCACACTTCGACGCTAGCAAATCGGTATGTAGCACTCCAATTTGGGGTGCTTCGTACGGGGGCCGAAGTTGTCGGTGGCCGGTTCTAGGGTGGGGCGGCACAGGATCCGCGACGAGAACGGGAAACCCATGACGACCCTGGCTGATCGCCCGAACACCGCGCTGCTGGTCATCGACGTCCAGATCGGGGTAATGGAAGGCGCCCCCAACCGTGACGCCGTGATCGCGAACGTCGACACCCTGGTCGGCAAGGCCCGCGCGGAGGACGTGCCGGTGATCTGGGTGCAGCACTCCGACGACCACGGTCTCCAGCGGGACAGCGAGAACTGGCGGTACGTGCCCGAGCTGGTCCGCCGGGAATCGGAGCCGCTCGTCCACAAGAGGTACGGCGACTCGTTCGAGGACACCGACCTGGAGGCGCTGCTCGCCGAGCGCGGGGTGGGGCGGCTCGTCGTCACGGGAGCCCAGACCGACGCGTGCATCCGCTCGACCCTCCACGGGGCCTTCGTCCGCGGCTACGACGTGACGCTGGTCGGCGACGCGCACACCACCGAGGACCTCACCGCCTACGGTGCGCCGGCTCCGGAGCAGGTGATCGCGCACACGAACCTCTACTGGCAGTGGCAGAGCGCCCCCGGCCGCCGCGCGGGGACCGTCGGCACGGCGGAGGTGACCTTCGCCGCCGAGGCGGGCTGAGGTTCCGGCGCGGCTGAGGGGGCATCACCGAGGGGGAGCGGGCCGCGGTGGGGGACGGCGCCGCTCGCCGTCTGAACGTGAGCGTGGTGGACGTGACCGCAGCCGCCTGTCCCGAAGACCTCGTCCGGGCCGTCCGGGCGGTGGGCGTGCGTGACGAGCGCCTGCTCCAGGCCGTGCGCTCGACCCCGAGAGCCGGTTTCGTCCCCACCGAGCACATCGGCCACGCGTACGAGGACGTCCCGATCCCCATCGCGCACGGGCAGGTGACGACCCAGCCGTCGCTGTCGGCGACGATGATCGAGGGGCTGGGCCTCACCGGCCGGGAGCACGTGCTGGAGGTCGGCAGCGGCCTCGGCTACCAGACCGCGCTGCTCGCCCGCATGGCCGCCGACGTGGTCAGCGTCGAGTTGTGGCCCGACCTCGTACGCGGGGCGCGCCGCAACCTGGCCCGGCAGGGCATCCGCAACGCGGAGGTGCTCGTCGGCGACGGCGGCCAGGGGGTGCCCGAGCACGCCCCTTACGACGCCGTCATCGTCTCGGCCGCCTTTCCCACGGTTCCCGCGCCGCTGGTCGAGCAGTTGCGGCTCGGCGGACGCCTGGTGCAGCCCATCGGCACGGGCGGCCGGGAGGAGGTCGTGCTGTTCGAGCGCACCGTCATCGGTCTCGAACCGCGCCAGGTCCTCACTCTGGCCCGCTTCGTCCGTCTCCACGGCCGCTACGGCTACCCCTCCTGACCGTACGGGCCACCCCTGCCAGGGCCATGCCCGTGGCCGCCTCGCCAGATGGACCAATCGGGGCCTGCCTGGGCCTATACCTCGCCTATACCGACCTGCGCGACGGTAGGAGCCGAGCCGATCCCGGCTTCCTGGAGCAGTTCTCCGCCGGTGTCCCGCAGGCGCCGGCGCGGAGGAAGGAAGGCAACATGCTGAGGAAAATCGCGCGACGCGCGGCCGTCGTCCCGTTGGCGTTCGCGGCTCTCCTGGGCGTGCAGCCCGCTAACGCCGCGAGCGGAGGCGGTTGTACCGGCGCGTATCCCATCAGCTCCTGCATCTCGATCAGCGGCAGTAACGCGGTCGGCGACTTCTACATGAACGCCGCTCCGGACATCTCGCGGTACTGGTACAGGCTGGAGGTCAAGACCACCAACAACGGCTCGAAGTGGACCGACTATCTGCGGCTCGACCGCATGGGCCGGTTCGGGCCGATCTACCAGCCCATCTACACGATCCCGCCGACCAGTGGGTCCGCAGTCACCATCGTCCACGTCTATACCAGCGGCTACGTCCAGCACGGGACGTACACCAGCCCGCGCGTCTACAACTAGGCGGCACGGGCCGACAGTGTACGCCCGGGGCCGGGGACGATGACGAGGCGTGGGAACGCCCGTCGCCGCACCCCGGCCACCGGCCGTGACCAGCTCAGCGGGTGCCGGGGATGCGGTCGGCGAGGGCGGCGTGGCGGTCCCGGAGTTCGCGCTTGAGGATCTTTCCGCTCGGGTTCTTCGGTAGTGCGTCGACGAACGCGACGGCCTTGGGCACCTTGAACGCGGCGAGCCGGGCCCGGACATGGGCCCGCAGCTCCTCCTCGGTGACGGTCACGCCGGGCTTGGTCACCACGATCGCCACGACCGCCTCGATCCAGCTCGGGTGGCGGACCCCGACGACGGCCACCTCCGCGACCGCCGGGTGTTCGTAGACGACCTCCTCGACCTCGCGGCTGGCGACGTTCTCCCCGCCGGTCTTGATCATGTCTTTGATCCGGTCGACAACCGTGAGGTAGCCCTCCTCGTCCATCACGCCGAGGTCGCCCGAGTGGAACCAGCCGCCCCGGAACGCCTCGGCGGTCTTCTCGGGGTCGTCCAGGTAGCCGAGGATCGCGTGCGGGCTGCGGTGCACGATCTCGCCGATCTCCCCGGGAGGGACGTCGTTCCCGTCGGCGTCCACGACCCGGGTCTCGACGTTCAGGGCGGCCTGGCCGGCCGAGCCCGCCTTGCGGATCTGGTCCTCCGGCTGGAGCATCACCGCCACCGGGGCCATCTCGGTCTGGCCGTAGAAGTTCCACAGGCGCACGTCCGGCAGTCGCTCGGCGATCTCCCGCAGCACCTCGACCGGCATGATCGCGGCGCCGTAGTAGCCCTTGCGCAGCGAGGACAGGTCGCGCCGGTCGAAGTCCGGGTGGCGCAGCAGCGAGATCCACACCGTGGGCGGCGCGAAGAACTTGGTCACCCCGTGGCGCTCGATCGCCTCCAGCACGGCGGCGGGGTCGGCTCCGGGGAGGATGTGGCTGGAGGCGCCGAGCTGGATGTCCGGCACCAGGAAGCAGTGCTGCTGGGCGCAGTGGAACAGCGGCATCGCGTGCAGTTCGACGTCGTCGCGGGTCATGCCGCCGTCGATGACACAGCTCGCGTACTGGGCGATCAGCGCGGCGTGGGACAGCACGGCGCCCTTCGGGCGTGACTCCGTGCCCGAGGTGTAGAGGATCTGCGCGGGGTCGTCGGGGCCGATCGGCACGACCGGCTCGGCCACGTCCTCCCGAAGCAGCGAGTCGAACGGCTCCCAGCCCTCCTCCGGCGCCGGGCCGTACACCATGCGCAGCCGCAGCCCGTCGGCCTGCTTGGCCGCGTCGCGCGCCACCGGTAGCAGGGCGTCCTGCGCGATCAGCGCGACCGCGCCGGAGTGGGACAGGACGTAGGCGATCTCGTCGGCGCCGAGCATGAAGTTGACCGGCACGAGGACGGCCCCGGCGCGGGCCACGCCGAAGATCGTCCGCACGTAGTCCACGCTGTTGCGCGACAGCACCGCCACCCGGTCCCCGGGACGCACGCCCCGGGCGGCCAGCGCGCCCGCCACCCGCGTCACGTCCTCGTCGAGCTCCGCGTACGTACGAACCTGTGCGGCGTCCGCCACGGCCAGGCGGCCGGGGTGCCGCCGGGCGGAGCGCCGGAGCAGGTCCGCGAGCGACTGACGGCGGGCGAGGGCGACATCCGGCGAGGCGGGGGACATGAGCGGCTCCAACACCTGAACAGAGGAAACTTCTGGATCAGCCTAGTGAGAACCGATCGCCTTGGGGAGAGCCCCGCACCCGCGCAGCATGACGGCGCCGACCATCGTGATAGTCCTGTTCTTCGTGTCGATCACGGACGAGGAACTGGCCCTGACGGCGGCGCAGGCCGGAGCCGCCGTCGTGCGCACCATGTGGGGGACATCGCTGACGCGCTTCGCGAAATCCGCGGACGACTTCGCCACGGTCGCGGACATCGAAGCGGAGAAGGCCATACTCGACGTCATCCGCACGGCTCGTCCGGACGACGCCGTGACGGGCGAGGAGAGCGGACGCACCGGGCGGGACGGCGCGGAGCGCATGTGGCTGGTCGATCCCCTGTGCGGCACGCGGAACTACGCCGCGCGCACCATGCTCGTCGCGGTGAACGTCGCCCTGCGCGTGGGCTCGGCCATCACGGCTGCGGCCTGTGCCGACCCGTTCGCGGACGAGGTGTTCTGGACGGACGGCGTGCACGCCTACGTCCGCCGCGACGCCGTGGACGAGCCGCTCACGCCGTCGGCGGAGTCGCGACTGGTGGACGTCAACCTCGATCCGCCGTTCCCGAACGCACCGGCCTTCCGGGCCGCCGGGCTCCTCGCCGATCCGGGCTTCGCCGAGCGTTTCCACCCGCGGGTCGTCTCCACCACCCTGGCGGTGGCGTGGGTCGCCACCGGCCGGCGCGCCGGGTACGTCACCGACGGCCATCTGCGCGACAGCGTGCACTTCGCGAGCGGAATCGCGGTGTGTCAGGCCGCGGGATGCGTGGTGACCGGCATCCACGGCGAGCCGCTACACACTGGCGCCGGCGGGCTCGTCGTGGCTGCCGACCGGGAGACGCACACCGCGTTGGTGGAGATCATCGCCCGCGCCGATCGGTGAGCACGGTCAGGCGGCCGTCGCCGGAGTGGCCGCGGTGGTGAGGTCGAAGACCGTGACGCCGTCCACAGTCCGCGGCTCGAAGGTCTCCTGCACCCAGGCGGCGATCCGGCTGGCCTCCTCGCTGCCGCTCGTCCCGCCGCGGCCCATGCCCATGCCGATGAAGTAGTGGATCCGTCCCTCCGTGACGTACTGCTGGAACCGCGCCAGCGTGGGCGCGGGGTCGGTGCCGTTGAAGCCGCCGACGGCCATGACGGGTTCCTCGGTGGCCAGTTGATATCCGGCGGCGTTGTTGGAGCCGACGGTCGCCGCGACCCAGGTGTAGCGCCCCGCGCCGGCGGACAGCAGTGCGGTGAGCGCGGCGCCGGGCGTCGCCGCGTTCAGCAGCCCGCCACCAGCACCACCTGCTGGGCCACCTCCCGGGCCGCCCATGCCGCGCCCGCCGCCGAGCCCGCCGGAGAGTCCGCCCTGACCGGGCCGGCCGGGGAACGCGCCACGCGGACCGCCGTTGAAGCCGCCCCGTCCGAAGGCTCCGCGCGCGCCGAAGCCGCCGGGTCCGCCGAAGCCGCTCGGTCCCGCCGACGGGATCGCGCCCGTGTGCGGGGTGGCCGCCGTCTCCACCGCGTACGCCGCGGGGCCGGCCAGGCAGGCCACGAGCCCCACGACGGCGGCCGTGGCGAACAGCCGCACGCGCGCCCGCCGCAGGGTGAGGATCGCCACGGCGGCCACCGCGCCGGCGGCCGGGACCGCAAGCGCCAGCCAGGGAAGCCGGCCGGACGTGCGCGACAGCAGCACCGAAGCCCACCAGGCGGTCACGACCACGGTCGCCGCGAGCGTGACGACGGCGGCGGGGCGGCGCCTGCGCTCCCAGAGCAGGGCCGCGCCCGTGCCCACGAGCGCGGCGACGGGCGGGGCCAGCGCGACCGTGTAGTACGCGTGGAAGATCCCCTGCATCAGGCTGAAGACCAGGCCGGTCACCAGCAGCCAGCCGCCCCACACGCCGAGCGCGGCGCGGGCCGGGTCGGTACGCGGCGCTCGGCGCAGCAGCCACAGTCCGGCCACCAGCAGGGTGAGCGCGGCGGGCAGCAGCCAGGAGATCTGCCCGCCGACCTCGGTGTCGAACAGGCGCAGCAGCCCGGCCTGCTGGTTGGTGTTGCCGAGCCCGCCGGCCTCGTCGCCGTTGAGCCGGCCCAGGCCGTTGTAGCCGAGCGCGAGCTCCAGCACGCTGTTGTCCTGCGACCCTCCGATGTACGGCCGGGAGTCCGCGGGGATCGCCGCGACGATCGCCGGCCACCATCCGGCCGACACGAGGACGGCCAGGCCCGCGAGGGCGAGCTGGCCGAGCCGCCGGCGCAGGCTCGCCGGTGCCGTGACCAGGTAGACGAGCGCGAAGCCCGGCAGCACGAGGAACGCCTGGAGCATCTTGGCGAGGAAGCCGCTGCCGACGCAGAGCCCGGCGAGGACCAGCCAGCGGGTGTCCGCCTTCTCCTGCGCCCGCACCAGGCAGTACGCCGCCAGCGTGAGCAGCAGCACCAGCAGCGCGTCGGGGTTGTTGAAGCGGAACATCAACACGGCCACCGGGGTCAGCGCCATGACCGCGCCCGCCAGCAGCGCCGCCCAGACGGGGAAGCGGCGGCGGACGGTGGCGTACAGCACGCCCACGGCGGCCGTGCCCATCAGCGCCTGGGGGACCAGGATGCTCCAGGAGTTGAGCCCGAACAGCCGCACGCTGAGGGCCATCGGCCACAGCGCGGCGGGCGTCTTGTCCACGGTGATGGCGCCCGCCGCGTCGGAGGCGCCGAAGAAGAAGGCCGACCAGCTCGCGCTGCCCGCCTGGACGGCCGCCGAGTAGAAGGAGTTGGCCCAGCCGGAGGCGCTCAGCCCCCAGACGTACAGCACCGCCGTGGCGGCGAGCAGTACGGCCGGGGCGAGCCGGGCGGGAGCCCGGCGGGATATGGCTCCCACGGCCGGCCGGGGCGGGCGGAGTGTGTCAACGGTCACCGGGATCGTCCTTCGCGTCGTGTCGTCGTCTCACGACGCTAGGAAGCGCGTCTCGTCCTGCGCTGAGATCTGCATGAGGATCCGATGAAGGAAGCCGCCCGCGCCCATGGCCCCGGGGGCCGCCGGTGCCGCTTTCTGCAGACGTCACGGGGATCGAGGGAGCGGAGCGGAAGGGAGCGAGGACCGCAGCGAAGGCCCAGCGGAGCGGGCTTCGCGAGGACCGGAGGTTCCTTCCGGCGCAGTGACCGGCCCGGCCGAGGTTCGTGGTGGTGACCGGCTCGGCCAAGTTTCGTGAAGACCTCACCAACGCCGGGATCCCGGTGGCTCAGATGCTCTCGGGCTCGCCCTCGTCCACCCGGTAGGTCGTCTCCCACGAGGCGCCGCAGTGGCAACTGCTCAGCTCCAGCAGTTGTCCGTCCTCGGTGACGGCGTAACCGTCGTTGAGGCGGACGTGGACGTGCACGCTCATGAGAGCCGCCTTCGTGGTCGTCGGCTGTTCGGGTGGCCCAGGGCCGAACCCCAAAGCCTTATGAGGTGTTATATACCAACTTGGGCGATTTTTGACTAGAAAGCTATCGAGTGGCGCGATGGATCTCGTCCAGCAGCGCCGTCGCCGCGGCGCCGCCGGGGGCTCCGCTCACCGCCACGGTCTCCCACATCGGAGCCGGGTCGGCGAGCTCCAGGAAGCGCACGCGGCGGGTCTTCGCCGAGAACGACCGCGGGACCAGGGCGACGCCGAGGCCGTTCCCCACGAGGTCGAGCAGAGAGTGGACGTCGGTGACCTCCAGCGCCACGTGCCGGTCGACCCCGGAGGCGGCGAGCGCCTCGTCGGCCCGCGTCCGGGTGCCCCAGTCGGGCGGGAAGTCCACGAACCGCTCGCCCCGCAGCGCCTCCAGTCCCACCCTCCCGAGCACGGCCAGCGGGTGTCCCGGCGCGCAGGCCAGCACGAGCGGCTCGGCCGCGAGAGGGGTCATCACGACGTCGTCGGGCTCGCGGGCCGGGCGCGACACCAGGGCGAGGTCGAGGCGGCCCTCGCGCACCTGCTCGACCAGCTCGCCCGAGCCGCCGTGGCGCAGCCGGATGTCGAGGCCGGGATGGGCCGCCACGAACCCGGCGAGCACCGCCGGCAGGTCCACCGCGTGCAGGCACTGCAGGGAGCCGATGGACAGCGATCCGCGCAGCAGGCCGCGCACGGCGGCCACGGCGTCACGGGCCGCGTCGCTCGCCGCGAGCGCCCGCCGGGCCTCCACCAGCAGTGCCCGGCCCTCGGGCGTGAGCCGCACCTGCCGGGTGTTGCGCCGGAACAGGTCGGCGCCAAGCTCCCGTTCGAGCGCGCGGATGGACGCCGAAAGCCCGGACTGCGCGATGTGCAGGCGCTCGGCCGCCCGGGTGAAGTGGCTCTCCTCGGCGACCGCCACGAAGTATCTGAGCTGCCGCAGCTCCACCGCTCATCACCCACGCTGCTCAATGCGATCGGAATCTTCTGTTGGACGGCTTAATGCCGGATTCGCAGGATAGGACACAGAACTCAGATCTGTGTCCTTCGAAGGGGGATCTTCCATGCGGACTCGCCGTATCGGCGACGTGCAGGTCGGCGCGATCGGTCTCGGGGCCATGCCGATGTCCATCGAGGGGCGGCCCGACGAGCAGCGCTCCATCGCGACCATCCATGCGGCACTGGACGCCGGGGTGACGCTGATCGACACGGCCGACGCCTATCACCTGCACGCGGACGAGGTGGGCCACAACGAGCTGTTGATCGCCAAGGCTCTGGCGAGCTACGACGGGGACACCTCGGACGTGCTGGTCGCCACCAAGGGCGGGCACCTGCGTCCGGGTGACGGCTCGTGGACGCTCAACGGCTCGCCCGACTACCTGAAGCAGGCCTGCGACGCCTCGCTCAAGAGGCTGGGCGTCGACGCGATCGGCCTCTACCAGTTCCATCGGCCCGACCCGCGGGTGCCGTACGAGGACTCGGTCGGGGCGATCCGCGACCTGCTGGACGCGGGCAAGATCCGCTACGCGGGCATCTCGAACGCGAACCCCGAGCAGATCCGCCAGTCCAACGACATCCTCGGCGGCCGTCTGGTCAGCGTGCAGAACCAGTTCTCCCCGGCCTTCCGCTCCAGCGAGCCTGAGCTGGAGCTGTGCGCGGAGCTGGGCATCGCGTTCCTGCCCTGGAGCCCGCTCGGCGGCATCTCCAGGGCGGGCGAGCTGGGCTCGCGCTTCGCGCCGTTCGCGGAGGTGGCGCGGGCCCACAACGTGAGCCCGCAGCAGGTGTGCCTGGCCTGGATGCTGGCCAAGGCGCCCGTGGTCATTCCGATCCCCGGCTCGTCACGGCCGGAGACGATCCTCGACTCGGTGAAGGCGGTGGACCTGGAGCTGTCGCCCGAGGAGCTCGGCCGGCTCGACGCGGCGGGCTGAGGACCGACTCACTCGTCCGGGACGGGCTCACTCGTCCGCCCACTGACGGTGCCGGGCCGCCGCGGCCAGCGCGGCGGCCCGCGCCGTCTCGGTCGGTGTGAACGGCAGGTCCGGCCGCCGCGCCACCAGCACGCCGCCGTCGGGCACCGGAATGGCCATCACGGTCGGTTCTCCCTCGGGAGCCGCCTCGCCGGGATCGTGCGGCCGGATGTCCGCCGTGCGCAGCAGCTCGGTCATGGCCGCGACCAGCTCGCCCGGGTCGTCGCGTACGCGCCGGCCCAGCAGCAGCGCCTGGATGCCGGGGTCGATGAGGTCTCTGACCTGGGCGGGGACGATGACGGCGTCCGCCCCGCCGGCCCGGTCGACCGCGCGCCACAGATCGAGGGGCGTCAGCGAGGCCGGGGCCTCGACGATGAACTCGTCCAGGGCGTCGCAGCCTCCGGGCATCATCGACGCGCTTCCGGCGGGCGCGATCTGCAGGGCGAGGACGTTGCAGCGCAGCCGGGCGAACGCTCCGGCGAGCGCGGCGAGGCGGCCGGGGCGCTCGGCGACCCTGGCCCGCACCCGCCACAGGCTCGTGGGCTGCTCGGCCCTGACCCGGGCGCGCAGCCGTACGCCGCCCGAGGCCGACAGTCGCTTGTGTGCGGCCGAGCCGAGGATCAGCGCCAGGCCGAGACCGACGAGGACCACCGGGCCGGGGTCCCGGTGGCCGAGCAGGGTGGTGAGCACGTGGGCGAGGCCGACGGCGAGGAAGAGCGCGGCCAGCTCCGCGATCTCCCGCCGCCAGGACCGGACGCCGTGATGACTACGGGGATGCGGGTGCCGGGGATGCGGTCCGGGAGACGCGTGTCCGCCCCCGTCGGCGGCATTTCTCGGTTCGCTCATACCCCGGAAGTCTGACCAGACGTTGTTACGCGGTCACGGTCCGTGGAGTGTCGCCCGCATTAATCCGCTTTCACATGCCCGTCGTCCTCGCCGCCAGATCATCAGGGGGCCGGTCGGTCCGTCTTGACCCAGAGGCAGAACGGGTGCCCCGCCGGATCGAGGTAGACCCGCACGTCGTCCTGCGGCTGGTGGTCGGCGAGGGTCGCGCCCGCCT
The DNA here is from genome assembly GCF_014892245.1 of Microbispora sitophila. Lineage (NCBI taxonomy): Bacteria > Bacillati > Actinomycetota > Actinomycetes > Streptosporangiales > Streptosporangiaceae > Microbispora > Microbispora sitophila. Next base: position 618,971 of record NZ_JADBGC010000001.1, read on the forward strand.
CGACGGCGTGGGCCCCGGCCGTGTCGAGGTCGTCCACCTCGATGTCCAGGTGGAGCATCATCTGCTGCTCCCCGGGCTCCGCTGGCCATACGGGCCGCTCGTACAGCTTCTCGGTCTGGAACGACAGGCCCGTCCCGCCGCCAGGCGGGCGCACCGTCACCCATCCGGGTTCGTCGTCGTCGATCGGCCAGCCCAGCAGCCGCTGGTAGAAGGCCGCCAGTTCGCGTGCGTCGGGTGCGTTGAGCACCGCCGCCGTCAGGGTCATGTGTGGCGTCATGCGTCCTCCTGAGATCGTCGGCGTGCCGCTGCCCCATTGCCCGCGGATGAATCTCAGGGGAAGATCATCAAGGCCATAGAATCCGTGGGAGCGATCCCATCGGCGAGGAGCGGACGCATGGACGATCTCGAACAGGCACCGGCGGGCATCGATCCCACCGTCCCCAGCGTCGCCCGGATGTACGACTACTACCTGGGCGGCAAGGACAACTTCCCGGCCGACCGGGAGGCCGCCGAGAAGATGCTCGCAATTGGCCGGCAGATGGGCAACGACGGGCGGGAGATCGCCCGGGAGAACCGCGGTTTCCTCGGCCGCGCCGTACGGCACCTGGCCGAGTCGGGCGTCACCCAGTTCATCGACATCGGCGCGGGGCTGCCGACGCAGGAGAACGTCCACCAGGTCGCGCATCGGCACGCCCCGGGCTCGCGGGTCGTGTACGTGGACAACGACCCGGTCGTCCTCGTCCACGCGCGGGCGCTGCTGGCCGACAACCCGGACACGATGGTGATGAGCGGTGACCTGCGCGACCCCGGCGCCATCTTCGACGATCCGGCGGTGCGGGCCCACATCGACTTCACCCGGCCGTTCGCCGTGCTCCTGGTCTCGGTGCTGCACTTCGTGACCGAGGACGAGACCGCCGCCCGCATCGTGGCGGAGATACGGGAACGGCTGGTCCCGGGCGGCCACCTGGTGCTGTCGCACATCTACAAGGGGGACATCCAGGAGGAGGTCGTCGAGGCGAGCAAGCAGGTCTACTCGGCCACCTCCTCCGGCGGGCTGGCGGGCCGGTCGCTGGCGCGGATCATGTCGTACTTCGACGGGCTGGAGGTCCTGGAGCCCGGCCTGGTCCCCGTGCAGGCGTGGCGGCCCGACGTCCCCTGGGAGGTGCCGACGGACCCGGGCGACTCCGGCATTCTGGGAGCCGTCGGCCGCAAGCCGTGAGCGGCCCCACCGAGGTCATCGTCCCGAACAGCCTCAGCAGGGATCAGCGCAGGGCGCGGGTGAGCACGTCGAGGGTGATCTCGATGATCTCGTCCGCGCCCACGGGCTCCGCGTCATGCGCCGGCGCGTCGGGCATGAGGCGGCGGGCCCCCGCCCGGAGCACGCCCCACGCCAGCTCGGCCCGCAGCGCCGGATGGTCGGCCCCGGCCTCGCGCAGCGCGTCGGCGAGCGGTGCGATCAGGTCGCCGTGCAGCTCGTCCACCCGGACCCGGCACTCGCCCGGCAGCCCGATCGCCTGCAGCGCCGGGATCAGCGCGTAGTCGGGGCTGCCGACGAAGTCGAGCGCGGCCCTGCCGTACGCGCGGATCCTGACGGGCAGCGAGCCGTCCGGCCCGGCGGCGGGGGCGATGGCGGTGCGCAGCCGGGCCGACCAGCGGGGAAAGGCGTCCTCCACGAGCTGGGCCAGGATGTCGGCGGTGGAGGCGAAGTAGCGGTAGACGCTGGAGCGGGCCAGGCCGATCCGGGCGCCGACGGCCGCCGGGGTGAGCGCGTGCACGCCCTCGGCGGCCAGGATCTCCCGCGCCGCCTCCAGCAGGGCGGCGTGCTGGTTGGCCCGGTGATCCGCGACGGTCGCCGCGCTGATCCTCGGCATCTCCCCTCCAGGGTTCCTACATGTCCGGGTCGCGACCTCCAGTATCCGGCCCGCCCGCCGCGACCGGCTCCGGCGACTCGTCCCTCACGACCGGTGTGCGGGGGAGCAGGAGGGTGACGCCGACCCCGGCCAGCAGCGCCAGCGCCGTGATGAACGTGACCCTGCGGGTCGCCTCGGCGGCGGCCTCGACCGCCGCCGCGTGGACCACCGGGTCGCGGAGCGCGGGGATGGCGGCGCCGGCGCTCTCCTCGACCGCGCGCGCCGCACTCGTGCGGACCTGTTCGGGCCGGTCGGCGAGCCCGCGCTCGACGGCCGAGCCGAGCCCGGCCACCAGCACCCCGCCCAGGATGGCGACTCCCAGCGCCGCGCCGAGCTGGCGGACCGTGCTCTGGAGCGCGGAGGCGCCGCCGGACAGACGCTCCGGCACGTCGGCCATGAGGACGCCGGTGAGCTGCGCGGTGGCGAAGCCGATGCCCGCGCCGTAGAGGAGCAGCCACGGGACGGGCCGCCAGGGGCCCATGTCCGGCGCGAGGGACAGGCCGATGCCGGCCGCGCCGGCGGCCTCCATGCCCAGGCCGATCCGCACGATGGTCCGCGGGGACAACGTCTTCGACAGCGGGGGGACCAGCCCGCCCGCGATGAAGGTGCCGAGGGCCAGCGCGGCGATGACGAGGCCGGCCCGGAAGGCGGTGTAGCCGAGCGCGGACTGCAGGAAGAGCGGCAGCACGAGGATCATGCCGAACTCGCCGAGCGCCACGATCACCGCCGCCATCGCGCCGTAGCGGAAGCTCGGCAGCTCGAACAGCGTCAGGTCGACGAGCACGGGCCGGCCGGCGCGCTCGCGCCGTCGTTCGCGCACGACGAGGGCGACCAGCGCGAGGATGCCGATGCCGAAGGCGAACGGCACGGGGGAGACGCTCTCGAACCGCAGGCCGAACAGGTCCGCGGTCCGCCGCGGCTCCAACCAGCCGTACTTCTGGCCCTCGATCAGCACGAAGACGACGCCGGTCGTGCCGAGCACGGCGAGGACGAGTCCGGCCAGGTCGCCGCCCGCCGCGTGGCCGTCCCGCGACTCGGGCACCCGCAGCGAGCCGAGCAGGAGCAGCGCGCCGATGGGCAGGTTGACCCAGAACGCGGCCCGCCAGCCGTGCTCGGTGACGAGCCAGCCCCCCGCCAGCGGGCCGACGGCGGCCATGCCGCCGATGATGGAGCCCCACACCGCGAAGGCGATCACCCGCTGACGGCCGAGATAGACGCGGTTGATGATCGCGAGGGTCATCGGGACGGCCATCGCCGCCCCCACGCCCTGCACGGCTCGGACGCCGATGAGCATGGGCCCGTTCACCGACATCGCCGCCAGCACGCTCGCCAGCAGGAAGACCGCGACACCCAGGGCGAACAGGCGGCGCCTGCCGTACCGGTCGCCGGCCCGGCCGAACGGGATGAGCAGCGCCGCGAACATCAGCGAGTAGATCGAGTTGACCCACTCCACGTCGGTGGCGCCGAGGCCCAGGTCGGCGATGATCGCGGGCACCGCCACGTTCACGATCGTGGCGTCGATGACGACCATCGACACGCCCGTGGCGAGCACGACGAGGGGGAGCCAGCTTTGACGCGATGTTGGCGACGTCATGTCGCGAACTATAGCAACACGCTGTCGCCAACCTGCTCACGAGGTCGCGCGGCGGGCGCGGGCGCGGCGCTTGCCCTCGTGCATGGCCTGGACGCGGGCGACCGGGATCGTGTGGCCTTCCTCGATCAGGTCGCGGGGCAGCCCCTGGGGCTCCGGCATGAGCGCGGCCCAGGGGTCACCGTCCCGCAGCAGTCCCGCCGCCGTGTGCACGGTGAAGTCGCCTGGGGCGATCCGGTCCAGGTCTTCCCAGGCCACCGGGAACGACACGGGGACGCCGGGCCGTACGCGCGGGCTGTAGGCCGCGACCACGGTCGCCCCGCCGGACCGGGTCGAGTCGATGAACACCCTGTCCCCGCGGTCCTCCCGGATGAACGCCGTCGTGGCGAGGGCGGGGTCGAGGCGTTCGGCGCGTACGCCGAGCGCGCGGGTCGCCGCGGCGACGTCCTCCGTCGTGTGCGCCTCCAGCGGCACGAACACGTGCAGGCCCTTGGCGCCGCTGGTCTTCACCGCCCCCGCCAGGCCGGCGTCGGCCAGCGCCCGGCCGACCAGGCGGGCGGCGGCGACGGCCTGGGGGAACGCCTCGGCCGACGGCGGGTCGATGTCGAGCACGAGATGGGTGGGACGGTCCCAGTGGCCGGCGTGGACGAGGGCGGGGTGATACTCCACCGCCCTCTGGTTGGCGAGCCACAGCAGCGTGCGCCGGTCGTCGCACAGCGCGTACGACACCCGCCGCTGGGACGACTCGGCCCATAGGGTGACCGTCCGCACGAAGTCCGGGGCGTAGGAGGGCACGTTCTTCTGCATGAACGGCGCCTGGCCCTGCCGCACCCGCACGACGGACAGCGGCCGGTCACGCAATACCGGGATGACGCGGTCGCGGACCGCGTCCAGGTAGTCGACCAGGTCGCGCTTGGTCGCGCCCGCGCCGTCGAACAGGGGCTGGTCGAGATTGGTCAGCGTGACTCCGTCGCGCACCTCATCGCTGGTCATCCGATCAACATGCCCCCGCTCGGGCCCGGGAATCAACCGCCCAGCGGGGCCAGATAGCCGCGCAGGACCTTCTTCAGTTCGCGCACCTCGGCCTCCCGCTCCTCCTCGGAGGCCGCGACCACGACCGGCGTCATCGCCTGGAAGATCTGCACGAGCACGCGCGCGCTGCGGGTCCGCTCCGACGCGGACAGGCGGGGAGCGCGTACGGCGAGGATGGCCTCGACCCGGCCGAGCAGCGCCGACTGGATCGGCCCGGCCGCCGTCGCGAGGCCCGGCGGCATGTCCGGGCGGGCGAACAGCGCCTTGAACCCCGGGTTGGCGACGTTGAACGCCACCAAAGGATCGACGACCCGGTCGATCAGGTCGTCCAGGTCCATGGCGGCGAGGTCGGCCGGGGCGAACGCCTCCCCGTGCGCGTCGCGCATCTGGGCGGTGAACCGGTCGGCGAGCGCCTGCGCGACGGCCTCCTTGCTGCGGAAGAACTGGTAGAGCGACCCGGGGGAGATCCCGGCCGCCGCCGCGATGGCGTTCGTCGTGGTCTTCTCGTAACCCTGCTCGGCGAACACCGCCGCCGCGGCGTCGAGGATCTCGCTCATCCGCCGCTCGCCGCGCGCCTGCCGCCGCCGGGGCCGCGCCTCCTCGGTTTCCATGGCACCCCTCATTGAAAATACGAGTGATTGCTCGTATTCTCTCGTCTCAAACACGAATGATCGCTCGTAAAACTAGCAGGGGGGCTCGTGCCGGACGGAATCGTCATACGCAGAGCGGGATGGGTCGTCGTGGTGAGCGTGTTGATCGCGCTCATCGCCGGGGTCGTCGGCGCCGGGACCATCGGCGCGCTGTCCCTCAACAGATTCGAGGCGCCGGGCTCCGAGTCGGCGCGGGCGCGCGACGACCTCGCCCGGCTGTTCCGCACCGGCAGCCCCAACGTCGCGCTGCTGGTCACCGCCCGCCAAGGGACGGTCGACAGCGGCCCCGTCGAGGCGGCCGGACAGGCGCTGACCCGGGAGCTCGCGGCCTATCCCGGCGTCGGCGACGCCTGGTCGTACTGGACGCGTCAAGGCGTGGCCACGCTGCGCTCCGGGGACGGACGGCAGGCGATGGTGCTCGCCTGGGTGCCCGGGGACGCCGACAGGGTGCGCCGTGAGGTGCTGCCGGCCCTGACCCCGCGCTTCACCCGGAGCGACGCCGTGATCGACGTCCGGGCCGGAGGCTCCGACGAGGTCTTCCGCACGGTCATGGAACAGGCCCGGCAGGACTTCGTCCGGGCCGAGCTGGTCGTGCTGCCGATGGTCCTCCTGCTGCTGTGGCTGGTGTACCGGCGGCTCGCGGCGGCCCTGGTCACCCTCGGTGTCGGGATCTTCGCCGTGGCCGGGTCGCTGGCGCTGCTGCGCGGCGTCGTGCTTCTCACCGAGGTCTCGACGTTCGCCTCGAACATCGCCCTGGTCATGGGCGTCGGGCTCGGGGTCGACTACGGGCTGTTCATGATCTTCCGGTTCCGTGAGGAGCTGCGGCGCGGCCTGCCGGTGCCCGAGGCGGTGACGCGGACCGTCCGCACCGCCGGGCGCACAGTGCTGTTCAGCGGGGTCACCGTCGCCGCCTCGCTGTCGGTGCTGTTCGCCTTCCCCTTCCCGTTCCTGCGCTCCTTCGCGTACGCGGGGGTCGCGGTCGTGGTCGCCGCGGTGGCCGGTGCGACCGTCGCGCTCCCGGCCGCGCTCGCCCTTCTGGGCCACAGAGTCGCGCGTGCCGGTTCCGCCCGGGTCGAGCGCCCCGGGTTCTGGCACGGTCTCGCCCTGCGCGTGGTGCACCGTCCGCTGGCGTTCGGCGGGGCCGCGCTGGCGGTCGTGCTGCTGCTCGGGTCGCCCTTCCTCGGCATCCGCTTCGGGCTGCCCGACGACCGGGTGCTGCCGTCCTCGGCGCCCGTGCGGCAGATGTACGACCAGATCAGGGCGGGTTTCTCCCAGGAGGAGGCCGACGCGGTCCACGTGGTCGCGCCGGAGGGGAGCGCCGCCCAGGCGGGGCCGTACGCCGCCGCGCTGTCGCGGATCGACGGCGTGGTGCGGGTGGACTCGGCCGCCGGGTCCTACGCGGACGGCCGGCCGGTTCCGGGGCCTGCGAATGCGCGTTTCGCCGCCGGGCGCGGCACGTGGCTGTCGGTGGTGGCGACGAGCGATCGTCTCGACGCCGACGCGTCCGGGCTGGTGCGCCAGGTGCGGGCCGTCCCGGCGCCCTTCGCGGTGGAGGTGGGCGGCTACCCCGCCGAGCTGACCGACTACCGGGACGGCGTGACCGCGCGCCTGCCGCTGATCGGCCTGCTGATCGTGCTGGTGACGTTCGCGGTGCTCTTCGTCATGACCGGCAGCGTCGTGGCGCCGTTGAAGGCGTCGGCGCTCAACCTGCTGAGCCTGTCGGTGATGTTGGGCGCACTGGTGTTCGTCTTCCAGGACGGCCATCTGTCCGGGCTGCTCGGCTTCACGCCGACCGGGTCCATCGAGCCGAGCATCCCCATCCTGATGTTCTGCGTGGCCTACGGGCTGTCGATGGACTACGAGGTCTTCCTGCTCGCGCGCATCAAGGAGGAGTACGACCGGACGGGCGACGCCCTTGCGTCCGTGCCCGCGGGCATCGCCCGCAGCGCGCCGCTGGTCACCGCGGCCGCCGCCATCCTGGCCGTCTCGTTCGCGGCGTACGCCACGGGACGGGTGGTGTTCCTGCAGCAGCTCGGCGTCGGCATGGCGCTCACGGTCGCCGTCGACGCGACGCTGATCCGCGGCGTGCTCGTGCCGGCGCTGATGAGGCTGGCCGGTCCGGCCAACTGGTGGGCCCCGGGCCCCCGTCCGAACCGTGCGACCTGGTCCTGGCAGAACGGCCGTTGACGATTTCTGTCCTTGGCCGGCACTTCCGCTCCTCTTCAGCGCGAGTACGCCCGTAGCCGCGCGGGCGGCTACGGTACGGCCCTGCGTGGTTGTCCGGCCGGATGTCGGCTCCGGCGAGACTCACCGCGGGGCAAACGTCTCCATTGTTTGCGATGGATGCACAATAACGCCACATTTGGACTGCGTCTATGTATATGGGCACTTTGTGCCGGTTGTGTGTCGCTCGCCGCTGATCTCGTTTGCGGGCGCTCACATACACCCTGGGAGCGATACGAAGAATGAAACTGAGACGAGGATGATTGCATGACTTCCCGCGCGCAGTCGGTTTCTCGCCAGTTCCTCGCCGGCCCGGGGCAAACAAGGCCCTCATCAATTCCGGAGCGATTCCACGTGTCTCTTCAATGCCTCATTCAGACGAGCAAAGTTCCTCTCGATGCCAGCGATCATCTTGCCGAGGAAGGGTACGAGGATGCCCTTGAAGGTCTCATCCTGGCAGAGGCGCTGCCCGCGCCCGGCAGACTCAGCGGCACGTTAGGCTCACGGCTATAGCGGCCACGCCAAGGCCGAGAAAGTGGGGGTTGAGCCTCCGTCGGTTCGGTTCGATAGCGCGGGGTGGGCGTTAGTCCATGCCTCGCCGTCCAGGCGCCCAGAACGGCTTCACCACCACGTCCCTGCGCGACCATCCACGCTCGCCCACCAGGTGAGCCCGCACAGCCTGGCAAGTGCGTGCCTCGCCGGCGAGGTAGGCAACGCCCGGCTGGCCGGGCAGATCCAGCGACCGAACCGCGGCCAGCAGTTCGTCCGGCCGGTAGATCCAGGTCAGCCGATCATTTTGAGCAAGAGGGAGTCGATCGCCCGGCCCGCTGGCCAAGATCACGCCATGGACCGCGGCCGATGCCGGCAGCGCGCGCAGCATCGCGCCGAACGCGACGGCCGCGGTCTCGTCACCGGCGAACAGGTGGTAAGGGGCGTCTCCGCGCAGCAGGAGCCTGCCCTCGGGGCCCAAGAAGGCGGCGGTGTCGCCGATACGCACCCGGCGTGACCACAACGCTCCCGGCCCGGCGGCGGGGTGGTCGAGCACGCACACGTCGAGACGGCCGTGTGGCGAGTAATCCCAGATTGAGTAGGTGCGCAGGAATCCCCGCAGCCACGAGCGAGGCTGCCGAGGATCGCCGACGCGCAGACGGATGTGCGTGCCGGGCACCCAGCCAAGCTCCCGCAGTTGCGGCCCTGAGATGCGGATGCGACGCATGCGCTCGGCGATCGGTTCGATCTGCGTCACAGTCCCGCGGCGGAACACGTTCAGCACGGCAACTCCCATCGTTCGCCGGTCGGCAAGTCCGTCACGAGCAGGTCCGGGCCGGCCAGCCGCACCGCGTCCGAGGCGGTGCCGTCGGTGCGAACAGCCGCGAGAGCGGGTCGTGCCCGTGGGCGTCGTGCACCGGGACCAGCACCCGCGCGCCGAGTATGGACGACCCGGCAACCGCCTGCGCCGGACCCATCACCAGGCGCGGGCCGAACAGCGGGCGCAACCCGTTGACCGGCAGCAGAACGAGGTCTACCGGTGGCTGCTCGGCTCGGTACCGCTCCAGGAGCGCGACCTCGGCGATCTCACCGCCGAAGAACACCCGGCCACCTGCGGTGTCGAACGCATAGGCGTTGTTGGGCCACACCAAGGTCCGTCCCGCGGGCACCACCTGCATGGAGACACCGGCCACGACGTCACGGGTCTGTCCCCAGCTCAGGCGCTCTGCCCGCAGGAAGCCGAGTGCCTGGGCGCGGCGCGCCATGCCGGCGGTTGGCACGTACAAGGGCGTGGTGTCCTTGGCCGGCAGGGCGCGCAACCCGCGTAGGTCCCAGTGGTTGGTGGCCAGGTTGGTGACAACGATGGCAGCGAGCGGGGGCAGGTCGCAGATCCCCAGGCCCAGAGGCTCTCCCCGGCGCAGCCACCAGCGTTCGGTGAACCACGGATCGGTGAGGACAGCGCGGCCGTCCAGCTCCAGCAGCACGCAGGAGTTGACCACGCGGGTGACCGCGATCGATGACTTGATCATGCCGTCAGCGTGCCGGTTAATGTACACATGAAGTCAAGCGAGGGGCTGGCCATCGGCGAGCTGGCACGACGGTTCGGCTTGGCCACGCACGTGCTGCGGCACTGGGAGAGCATGGGTCTGCTGGAGCCCGCGCGGCGTGCTGATGGTCAGCGCACATACGGGTCGGCGGATCTGGAGCGTGTGGCGTTGATCCTGATGGGCAAGGAGGCCGGTTTCACGCTAGGAGAGCTGCGTGCACTGTTGTCCACTCCCAGCCCGATGGACCACCGGGACCTACTGCGCAGCCACATCGAAGAGCTTGAGCAGCGCATCTCACAGGCACAGGCGGCCAAGGAGCTGATCGAGCATGCGCTTGCCTGCCCGCATAGCTTCGCCGAGTGCCGGCATGCTCGCGACCAGATTGCGTCACGGATTCCTCCTTCCTCCTGAGCCTGTCCAACCAGCAACTCTGGCGACCGCGACCCTTTCGATGCCCCCAGAGGCCATCAACGACGGAGCCGCGACCGCAAGAAATTCCGGACGTTGTCTTCCTCTCGCCGGCAGGAAGACCTGAACGACTCCGCCCCCAACCGTCCAGGCCCCAAGGTGCAGTGCCACAGGCCAGAACCTGTCCTACGTGCCGCATCAGCTTGGTTTGCCCCGCTTTTTTGATGACACGATCAAGGCCCCACCACGATCGGCGTGATCGTCTCACACTCGGCTCGTAGCCGAGCGGGTTCGCGTACGCGAGGTCGATGACGACGAGGGGAACCGGCTGCTGCGCATCGTACGGCGCGGCACGGGATCGGTGGTGACCTGGCGACGGGCGCAGATGGTGCCGCTGTCGGCCCAGGGCATGAGCACCGCCCACATCAAGCCGTGAAGACCTGGAAGGGCTCCCGCGATCCGGACTACGCGGCCAAGAAGGCCCGCATCGAGTACCTGTATGCGCTGCGGGGTGTCCACCTCAGATCTGCTCGCCGTACAGCAGAAGGTTCCCGCCATCTGGGCGCCATCCTATGGAACGGACACACTGCCATGGGAGCCGGGCCGGGCGGTGGCTGAGGGACGCTTCCATCCGGTGCCGCTCATGGTCGGCGGCACCGCACACGAGGCCAGGTATTTCGTGGCCATGTACTTCGACGGTGCGGGCCGGCCGCTGAACCAGGAGACCTATCGCGGTTCCTGCGCAAAGCCTTCGGCCGAGACGCGGAGCGGGTGTCGGCAAGGTACCCGGTCAGCTCCTACGGCTTGCCATCCCTGGCATGGGCGGCCATCGCCACCGACCGCGCCTGGACATGCCCGACCCCTCGCGGGCAACCGCCTGCTCGCCCGCAAGACTCCCGTCTATCAGTACGAGTTCGCCGACAGCGACGCCCCCAGACCAGCCGGTTTCCCCGTACCCCGCGCCTTCCCCCTGGGCGCCTACCATGGCGGGGAACTGCCCTACCTTTTCGACGGACCGGGCGCCGCCACAGAAACCCCAGCCTCATCCGGGCAGCGCCGGCTGGCCGACAGATCGGCTACTGGACCCGCTTCGCCGCCACGGGCAACCCGAACGGCGGGGGCCTGCCTCGCTGGAAACCGCTGACCAGCAAGAGCGCGAACCACGTCCACATCCTGGCCCCGATCGGAAGCAACGGAAATGTCGCAGTACGACATCACTGCCGCTTCTGGGCCACGCACAGCTCAGCCGACTGAGCTGGAAATCGGAACAGACTCCGCTCCACCAGTCGCGGACCTTGAGGGGTTCAGTCGCCGACCTGCCCGGTCAGGCTCGGGCCGCCGAGTCCGGCGAGCAGTCCGCGCAGCAGGCCGGCGAGCTGCTCGCGGCGTTCGGGCGAGAGATGGCCGACGAGGCGGTCCTCGGCCACGAGCAGGTCGGCGACGACATGGTCGAGCAGGGCGTTGCCCGCGTCGGTGAGGGCGACCGCGCGCGCGTGGTAGCCCGACCCGGCGGTGGTCCGTTCGACCAGCCCGGCCCTGGCCGCCCGCTCCACGCGCTGGGTGATCGCGCCGCGCGTCACCATGCACGCCTCGGCCGGCTCGCCCGGGCTCATCCGGTAGGGCGGGCCGGAGCGCCGCAGCGTGGACAGCAGATCCAGGGTCGCGACGTCCACGCCCAGGGTCGCGAGGAGACGGCCACGCTCGGCCCCGCCGTTCACCTGGATGATCTGCGCGGTGACGTGCCCGCCGCCGGGCGAGGCGAGCCAGTGCACGCTCTCGGCGATGTCCTGCGGCGACCCGGCCCGGCCGGTGTGGGTCTGCCCGACGAGCATCGTGCGGGGCGGCGGTGTCGAAGCGGTCCAGCGCGGCCTCGAAGCGGCCTTGGCCGAGTTCAAGCGGGCCGAGCGCCCATTCGGCCCAGCCGGCGACCGTCGCCACCGGATGGGCCGTGGCGTGCGTGATCGTTCGCTCGGCGAGCTCGCGGCAGTCCTGTTCGCGGCCCTGGACGGCGGCCACCATTCGTCGATCGCCGAGTGTGCGATCGCGTGCCCATTGTCGAAGTCGCCCCTGGCCCGCTGCGCCGCTTGCGTCGAGTCCGTATATCTCAAATAGTGAAACGCAATTGCTCAAATGACGAGACGATTGGAAGAGTGTCCACATGGCACAAGAAACGGCCGTGTACACCCACGGCTTTCACGAGTCCGTCCTGCGCTCCCACCGCTGGCGTACGGCCGCCAACTCCGCGGCGTACCTGCTGGGCGCGCTGAAGCCGCACATGCGGATCCTGGACGTCGGCTGCGGTCCGGGCACGATCACCGCCGACCTGGCCGAACTGGTGCCGCAGGGCGAGGTGATCGGCCTCGACACCGGGCCCGGCATCCTGGAGCAGGCGCGCCGCGAGGCGGAGGGGCGCGGCCTGGGCAACGTGAGCTTCGCGACCGGTGACGTGCACGCGCTCGACTACCCCGACGCCTCCTTCTGCGTGGTGCACGCCCACCAGGTGCTCCAGCACGTCGGCGACCCGGTGGGCGCGTTGCGCGAGATGCGGCGCGTGACCAAGCCGGGCGGGATCGTCGCGGTGCGCGACTCCGACTACGCCGGCTTCGTGTGGTATCCGCAGGTCCCCGCCCTGGACGACTGGCTGGACCTCTACCGGCGGGTGGCCCGCGCCAACGGCGGCGAGCCCGACGCCGGGCGCTGCCTGCGCGCCTGGGCGCGGGAGGCCGGGTTCACCGACGTCACCTCGTCGTCGTCCACCTGGTGCTACGCCACCCCGGAGGAGCGGGATTGGTGGGGCGGACTGTGGGCCGACCGTACGGTCCAGTCCTCCTACGCGGACCGCGTGGTCGAGGCCGGTCACGCCACGCGGGACGACCTGCGGCGGATCGCCGACGGCTGGCGGGAGTGGGCCGCGAGCGAGGACGCCTGGTTCAGCGTCCTGCACGGCGAGATCCTCTGCCGCGTGACCTGACCTGTGTACACCGGGGGACGACCCCCGGACCCCCGCCACGCTTGCTTTCGGTGCCTACGGGGGACGGTGCCAGTGGGGCATTCGAGGGGGGAACGGCGATGACGCTGCGGATCGTGGCCGGGACGGCCAACCGCCCGCTCGCCGCCGCCGTCGTGGCCGCGCTGGACCAGGAGCCGTCCGTTCCGGTGGTCGAGCGGTTCCCGGACGGCGAGTCGCGACCGGTTGTCACCGGTGTCCGGGGTGCGGACGTCTACCTGATCCAGCCCACCGGGCCGCCCGTCAACGAGCACGTCATGGAGGCGCTGCTGCTCGCCGACGCCTGCCGGCGGGGCGGCGCCGCCCGGCTCACGGCGGTCGTGCCGTACGTGGGGTACGCCCGGCAGGACCGGCGCCGCCGCGAGGGGGAGGCGATCGGGCTGCGGGTGGTGGTGGCCGCGCTCGCCTCGGCCGGGGTCGAGCGCCTGATCGCGGTCGATCCGCACACGGCCGCGCTGGAGGCGGTGTGCCCGATGCCCGTGGAGACGCTGACGGCCGTGCCCGCCCTCGCCCGCGCCGCCGGGCGCGCCGTGCCGGAGGAGGCGGTGGTGGTCGCGCCCGACCTCGGCGCGGTCACGCTCGCCCGGCACTACGCCCGCCTGCTGGAACGGCCCGTCGCGCTGGTCCGCAAGACGCGGCTGACCGGGGCGGATGTGCGGGCCGAGCAGGTCTTCGGCGACGTGGCCGGCCGAGCCGCGCTGGTCGTGGACGACATGATCAGCACGGGCGCGACGATCGAGGCGGCCGTCGAGGCCCTGCTCGCCCAGGGGGCGGCGCCGCCGTTCGCCGTCGCCGCGACACACGGCCTGTTCGCCGGGGACGCTCGGGAGCGGCTGCGCCGTACGGAGATCCGGGGCCTGATCGGGAGCCTGGTCGTCACCGACACCCTGCCGCAGGACGAGGCGGCCCTGCCGTCGCTGGAGGTGTGCCCGGTCGCCCCGCTGCTGGCCGACGCGATCGGCCGCCTCCACCGGGACGAGGGCATGGACGACCTGCTGGCCGGCACCTGAGACAGGTGGCGGAGCCGCCCAGGGGGAAGGATGGAGGTGTGACGCCCAGGACGCGGAGCCGTACGGCGGCGGACAGGGACCTGACCCGCCTGCCGGACCGCGCGTGCCGTCTCGTCGAGGCCCTGGGCGGCCGGTTCTCCCGTGAGATGGGCATCGACGTCGACCGGGGGGACCGCGAGATCGAGCGGTGGCTGCTCGCGGCGACGCTGTTCGGCGCCCGGATCTCCGCCGCGATCGCCGTACGGACCTACCGGGCGATGGCCGAGGCGGGGGTGCGAGGCCTCTCCGACGTCGAGGGCCGCACCTGGGAGGAACTGGTCGAGATCCTCGACCGCGGCGGCTATGCCCGTTACGACTATCGGACGGCGACGCGGCTGCTCCGCCTGGCCGAGGCGGTGGGCGGTGAGGTGGGCGGCCTGCGCCGGGGTGGCCTGGACGAGACCCGCGCCGCGCTCGACGCGCTGCCCGGCTGGGGCCCGGTGACGGTCGCGCTGTTCCTGCGCGAGCTGCGCGGCGTCTGGCCCGGGGTGGACCCGCCGCCGGACGACCGGGCGGTGGAGGCCGGACGGCACGCCGGGCTGCTCGGCGCGGGACACCACCCTCTCGATCGGCTGCGGGAGATCGCCGGCGAGGCGGGGCTGGACGTGCGCGACCTCGAAACCGCCCTCGTCCGCCTGTGGCTGGCCCACCACAAGGACTTCCCCCACTGCCGGGGCGGCGCCCGTTGTGCGGTGCTGACCGAGGAGGGGTGAGATGCGGTCGGCGGCGGGGGATCCGGTGACGCTGTTCCTGTGCGGCGACGTCATGCTGGGCCGTGGGGTCGACCAGATCCTTCCGCATCCCGGCGATCCGGCGCTTGAGGAGTCGTGCGTCCGGGACGCCCGCGCGTACGTCGAGCTGGCGGAGGAGGCGAACGGCCCGATCCCGCGGCCGGTCGGCTACTCCTGGCCCTGGGGCGACGCCCTGGAGGTGCTGGACGAGGCCGCCCCCGACGTACGCGTGCTGAACCTGGAGACGAGCGTCACCCGCAGCCGCGACTTCGCGCCGGGCAAGCAAGTGCACTACCGGATGAACCCGGCCAACCTCCCCGCCCTGGCCGTGGCCCGGCCCGACGTGTGCGTGCTGGCCAACAACCACGTGCTCGACTTCGGCGTACGCGGGCTCACGGAGACGCTGGACGCGCTGGCGGGGACGGGACTCGACCAGGCGGGCGCGGGATGGGACGAGGCCGAGTCGCGGCGGCCCGCGGTGGTGGCTCTTCCGGGCGGCGGGCGGGTCCTGGTGTTCGCGGTCGCGATGCCGTCCAGCGGCGTCCCCGGCGAGTGGGCGGCGGTCCGCGACCGGCCCGGGGTGGCCTTCCTGCCCGAGCCGTCCCGCGACGCCGCGGCGGAGACGGTGCACCGCGTGCGGCAGGCCAAGCGGCCGGGGGACCTCGCGGTCGTCTCCATCCATTGGGGGTCCAACTGGGGCTACGAGGTCGAGGACGACCAGGTCGAGTTCGCACACGCGCTGGTCGAGGGCGGTGTCGATCTCGTCCACGGCCACTCCTCCCACCATCCCCGTCCGGTCGAGGTGTACCGGGACCGGCTGATCCTCTACGGCTGCGGGGACTTCATCGACGACTACGAGGGAATCGCCGGTTACGAGGAGTACCGCGACGACCTGCGGCTGCTGTTCTTCGCGACGGCCGAGGCGGCGTCGGGGCGGCTGCTGGAGCTGCGGATGGCGCCGATGCGGGCCGTACGCATGCGGCTGCGGCACGCCTGCGGCGAGGACCGCGAGTGGCTGCGGGCGACGCTCGACCGCATCAGCCGGGAGTTCGGCGCACGGGTCGCACCGGCGCCAGGCGGCACGCTCGCCCTCGCACCGGCCGCGTAGGAGGTGGTCACGATGCTGGTCCGTGAGATCATGACGACGCCCGTGGTGACGGTCCGGCGCACGGCGACGATCAAGCAGGCCGTCCGCCTGCTGTACGAGCAGGACATCACGGCCGCGCCGGTGGTCGACGCGGCCGGGCGGATGATCGGCATCGTCAGCGAGATGGACCTGCTGCGCGGCGAGTTCGGGGCCAACCCCCGGGCCTTCCTGCGGCCCGAGGCCCTGCCGACCGGCAGGCCGCCCGCGCTCGTCGAGGAGGTCATGACGCCGCGCGTCGCCACCGTCGGGGACGGTGCCGACACCATGGACCTGGTCGAACTGATGATCACGACGGGGGTGAAGAGCGTCCCGGTCCTGCACGACGACGAACTCGTGGGGATCGTCAGCCGCCGCGACCTGATGGGCCTGCTGGCCCAGGGGGACGAGCGGATCCGCGAGGACGTGCTCGCGGCGCTGCGCGACTGCGCCGACACGGCGTCGTTCGGCGCGGCCGTGCGGGACGGCGTCGTCGAACTGTACGGCACCGGCGACGAGCGGTCGGCCCGCATCGCAGAGCTTGTCGCCAGGACCGTCCCCGGAGTGTCCGACGTCGTCTTCCCCGAGGGACTCGTGAGCTAGGTCGCGTCCCGTGATCTTTCTCGCCTACCGCGGTCGTCCAGATGGCGCCTCGCTGCGTTCTCGTCGTCGCCCATAGCTCCGCTATGGGCTCCTCCTCGGCCTTGCGATGCATCCATCTGGCCGATCCTCGCTACGGCAAAAGATCACGGGACGCTCCCTAATCGAGCCGTTCGAGCACGTCCGCGGCGAGCCGTTCGAGCGCGGTGACCTGTTCGCGGGTGAGACCGTCGAAGAACAGGCGGCGCACGGTCTCCACGTGCCCGGGGGCCGCGGCGGTGATGGCCCGGCGGCCCTCCTCGCTGATCACGACGTACGCGCCGCGGCCGTCGTCCGCGCACTCCTCCCGCGTGACGAGCCCCCGGCGCTGCATCCGGGTCAGGTGGTGGGACAGCCGGCTCTGCTCCCACTGGAGGTCGCGCTGCAGCTCGTACGGCCGCAGCCGCCCTTCCTCCCTGTCGGTGAGCTGCACGAGGACCTCGTAGTCCGCCAGGGACAGACCCGAGTCCGCCTGCAGTTGCCGGTTGAGCCGGGCCGTCAGGCGGCCCTGCATGCGCAGGTACGCTCGCCAGGCGCGCTGCTCGTCCGCGTCGAGCCACCGAGGGCTGTTCATGGTCCCCAGGCTAGCCGGAATGAATGACTCGTCATGTATGTTGAGGGGCACCAGTAGATGACGCATCATCTACATGGCGACGAGGAAAGGGCACTCATGACCACGACCAGGCTGACCCCTCGTGTGGACGTCCGCCGGGCGGCCGAGCGTTTCGCCACCCGCATCTCCTGGCTGGATTCCAAGCACTCGTTCTCGTTCGGCGGCCACTACGACCCCGACAACACCCACCACGGGCTGCTGCTGGTCAACAACGACGACGTCGTCCACCCGGGCACCGGCTTCGAGACCCACCCGCACCGCGACATGGAAATCGTCACCTGGGTGCTCCAGGGCTCCCTGGTCCACCAGGACTCCGAGGGCCACTCCGGCGTCATCTACCCGGGCCTGGCCCAGCGCATGAGCGCCGGCACCGGCATCCTGCACTCGGAGAAGAACGACTCCTGGCGGCTCACCGGCGGCGACACGCACGACAAGCCCGTGCACTTCGTCCAGATGTGGGTGGTCCCCGACGAGCCGGGCATCACCCCCGGCTACGAGCAGCTGGAGATCGAGAACGACCTGCTGGCCGGCGGTCTGGTGCCGGTCGCCAGCGGCATGGACAAGCACGCCGGCGAGGCCGCCATCCGCATCAAGAACCGGTACGCCGCGTTGTACGCCGCCCGGCTTCAGCCGGGCCAGAGTGTGGAGCTGCCCGAGGCGCCGTTCCTGCACCTGTTCGTACCCCGGGGGACCGTCACCCTGGAAGGTGCGGGCACTCTGGAGACCGGCGACGCCGTACGCTTCACCGCCACCGGCGGGCAGAAGGTCACCGCGACGGAGGCCGCCGAGGTCCTCGTGTGGGAGATGCACGCGACGATCGCCGCCTGACGACGATCCTGGAAGGAATCCCGATGGACAAGACAGAACCGCAGGTCGCCGACAACCCGGAGGCGAGCCGCTTCGAGATCACCGTGGACGGCGCCCTCGCCGGCTTCGCCGACTATCGGCTCAACGGGCCGAGGATCTCCTTCACCCACACCGAGATCGACCCGGCCTTCGAAGGCCGGGGCCTCGGCTCGACGCTTGTCCGGGCGGCCCTCGACGCCGCCCGGGACGCCGGGCTGTCGGTCCTGCCGTTCTGCCCGTTCGTGAAGCGGTACATCGAGCGGCACCCCGACTACCTCGACCTGGTGCCCACCGATCAGCGGGCCAGGTTCTCCCTCGACGGCGGAAAGACGGCCGAGTGACCGGCGGGCCCCTCAACCAGGGAGAGCCGGCGGTGTACGGCTGCACGAGTCTGTCCGGCTACACGGGCGCCGACGGCACGACCGCGGAGAGCGTGCTGCTGCCCGGCCACGACGTGCCGCTCGGCCGCTACACGACCGTGCGCCGGCTGCTCCCGCAGCGCCCCCGCCGGATGGTCGGAGCGTGGTGCTTCGTCGACCACTTCGGGCCCGACGACGTGAGCGGCCGGCCGGGCATGCAGGTGCCGCCGCATCCGCACACCGGCCTGCAGACGGTCACGTGGCTGGCCGAGGGCGAGATCGCGCACCGCGACAGCCTCGGCAACGTCCAGTCGATCGTGCCCGGGCAGCTCAACCTGATGACCGCCGCCCACGGCATCGCCCACTCGGAGCAGTCGCCTCCGGAGCACCCGCCGGGCATGCACGGGCTGCAGTTGTGGGTCGCGCTGCCGGAGGAGGCCCGGCACGGCGAGGCGCGGTTCGAGCACCACGCCGCGCTGCCCGTGCTGCGCGACGGGGACGTCACGGTGACCGTCGTGGTGGGCGAGGCCGGGCCGCTGCGCTCGCCCGCCCGCGCGCACACCCCGCTGCTCGGGGCCGAGGTGCTCTTCGCCGGTCCACTTGGACAGCACCGGCGGCACCGGCTGCCGGTCGATCCCGCGTACGAGACGGCGGTGCTGGTCATGTCGGGCGCGGCCGACGTGGCCGGGGTCGCGCTGGCGCCGGGCTCGCTGCTCTATCTCGGCCAGGGCCGTACGGAGGTGCCGATGGAGGCGGCCGGTCCGGCCCGGCTGTTCGTGCTGGGCGGCACGCCGTTCGAGGAGCCCCTGGTGATGTGGTGGAACTTCGTCGGCCGTTCGCACGAGGAGATCGCGCGGGCACGCGACGAGTGGATGCGGGGTGACCGCTTCGGCGTCGTCCCGGGTGGGGAGCGGCCGCTCCCGGCCCCCGAGATGCCCACCGTGCGGCTGAAGGCCCGCGACCGGCACGGCCGCGTCCTCAGCTGACGGGCGAGCCCGCGCGTCTCCGGGTGAAGCAGGTGAACACGGCGAGCGCGGAGACGGCGGTCATGCAGGCCAGCGCCCAGCGGTAGCCGGTCACGAGCCGCTCGACCGCCGCGGGTGAGACGTGGGACAGCGTCCCGGCGAAGACGGCGTCGTGCAGCCCGGCAGGCAACGGCACCGTGATGATCGACAGGACCAGCGCGGTGCCGACCACCACCCCGGTGTTCTGCAGCATCAGGCGCATGGCGTTGACGATCCCCAGCCGCTGCGACGGCACCCCGTCCAGGATCGCGGTGGTGTTGGAGGGCAGGAACATGCCCGAGCCGACGCCGATCAGCACGAGGGCGGCCGTGAGCGCCTCGAGCGAGACGTCCGGGGAGATCAGCCACAGCAGGACGGCCAGGCCCGCCGTCGTCAGCGAGGTCGCGGCGACCGCCACCGTGCGCGGGCCGAGGCGGCGCAGCAGGAAGCCCGAGGCGACCGACGCCGCCATCGCCGCGATCGAGAGCGGCAGCACCTTCACCGCCGCGCGCACCGGGTCCTCCCCGCGTACGGCCTGGAAGAACAGCGACACGAGGAGCACCACCCCGACCCGGGCGGTCGAGTTGAGGAACGACGCCAGCGTCCCGAGGGCGAACGTGAGATCGCGGAACATCCGGATGTCCACCACCGGATGACGGGCCCGCAGCTCCCGCACGACGAACAGCGGCAGCGTCACCGCGAACACGACGAGCCCGGACACCACCATCGGATGCCCCCAGCCGAGCCTGGTCACCTCCGACAGCGCGAGCAGCAGGCCGCCGAGGCAGGCGAGCACGAGCGCGTTGCCGGGCAGGTCGAGCCCGCGGTCGCGGCCCTGCGGCGGTCCGGGACGGAGGGCCACCGCGCCCCAGACCAGGCACGCGATGCCGAGGGGCACGTTGTACCAGAACACCCAGCGCCAGCCCAGGTGCTCGGTGAACAGGCCGCCGAGCGCAGGACCGGCGAGCTGGGCGATGGAGAACGACGCGGTGTAGACGCCCATCCCCTCGCCGAGCCGCGACTTGGGGAAGGCGTCGGTCACCAGGGCGGCGCTGTTGGTCAGCAGCATGGCCCCGCCCGCCGCCTGCACCACCCGCAGCGCCACGATGACCCACGCGTCCGGGGCGAGCCCGGCCAGCAGGCTGGCGACGGTGTAGGTGGCCAGGCCGCCGAGGTACATCGCCCGCCGCCCGAACAGGTCGGCGAGCCGGCCAAACACGACCATGAGCACGGTCGTGGTGAGCTGGAAGGCGAGCAGGATCCAGCTCGCGGCGTCCGCGCTCGCGTGCGTCTGCCGTACCACCTGGGGGAGCGCCACGTTGAGCGCGCTGCCGCCGAGCGCGGTCAGGACGCTGGCCATGCTCACGACCGACAGCGTCCGCCAGGCGCGGCGCAGCCGCTCCCGCTCGCCGGGGTCCGCCGCAATGGTCTGCGGCACGGCCGTCATCGTACGGCGAGCTGGATCATGACCGGCTCCTCCCTACCGAATTCTAGATTCCATTACTAGAATCCCGTTCAAGCGAGGCTGGGTCAAGGTCGAGTCAAGGGAGCTGCGCATGGGCGGAATCGTGGAAGGCCGTGTCGTGATCGTCACCGGTGCCGCGCGGGGCATCGGACGGGGACACGCGCTGGAGTTCGCGCGTCAGGGCGCCAAGGTCGTCGTCAACGACCTGGGCGCCGAGGTCGACGGCACCGGGTCGTCCACCGGCGCCGCGGGCGAGGTGGTCGAGGAGATCAGGGCCATGGGCGGCGAGGCCGTGGTCGACGGCGAGGACGTCTCCGACTTCGACGGCGCGCGGCGCATGGTCGAGCGGGCCGTGGAGACCTTCGGCGACCTGCACGTCCTGGTCAACAACGCGGGCATCCTGCGCGACCGGATGCTCGTCAACATGACCGCCGACGAGTGGGACGCGGTCATCCGGGTGCACCTGCGCGGCACCTTCGCCCCGCTGCGGCACGCCGCCGCCTACTGGCGGTCCAAGGCGAAGGCGGGCGAGGCGCCGGACGCCCGGGTGATCAACACGACGTCGTCGTCCGGCATCTACGGCAACGCCGGCCAGGGCAACTACGGCGCGGCAAAGGCCGGGATCGCGTCGCTGACGATCATCGCGGCCAAGGAGCTGGCGCGGTACGGCGTGACGGTCAACGCCGTCGCGCCCGCCGCGCTCACCCGGATGACCGAGAACCTCATCCCGGGCGGGAGGCGGCCCGTCGAGGGCGGCTTCGATCCGGCGGCGCCGGACAACATCGCGCCGCTGGTGGTCTGGCTGGCGAGCGCCCAGTCACGGGGGATCACGGGCCGCGTCTTCAACGTGCGCGGCGGGCACATCAGCGTCGCGGAGGGCTGGCACGCCGGGCCGGGCGTGGACAAGGACGCCCGGTGGGATCCGGCCGAGCTGGGCGAGGTGATCCCCGCCCTGGTGGACAAGGCCGCGCCGAACGCCCTCACCAGCGGGCGCATCCCGAACGGAGAGGAGTGACATGCCGCTCGACCACGGTCTGATCGGGGTGGAGAGCGCGCCGTACGAGCGGTCGTGGACGTCCGCCGACACCCTGCTGTACGCGCTGGGCGTCGGAGCGGGCACCGAGGAGCTCGCCTTCACCACCGAGAACTCGGCGGGGATCCCCCAGCGGGTGCTGCCGACGTTCGCGGTCCTGGCCGCCCAGGCCCCGACAGGACGGCGGCTCGGCGACTTCGACCCGGCCATGCTCGTGCACGCCGAGCAGGCCTTCGAACTGCACCGCGAGCTGCCGCCCGCCGGACGCGTACGGACGACCTCGACGGTGACCGGCGTCTACGACAAGGGTTCGGGAGCGCTGGTGACGAGCGAGGCCAGGGCGGCCGACGCCGAGAGCGGCGAGTTGCTGATCACGAGCCGCAGTTCGGTGTTCATCCGGGGCGAGGGCGGCTTCGGCGGCGAGCGCGGCCCCCGCGACGAGTGGGCCGAGCCGAGCAGACCGCCGGACCACACGGTGACCTACGAGACCCGCCCGGACCAGGCGCTGCTGTATCGCCTGTCCGGCGACCGCAACCCGCTGCACTCCGACCCCGCCTTCGCCGCCCGCGCCGGCTTCCCCCGGCCGATCCTGCATGGGCTGTGCACGTACGGGATCACCGGGCGGGCGCTGCTGCACGCGGTGGCGGGGTCCGACCCGGCCCGCTTCGCGGCCATGTCGGGACGGTTCAGCAAGCCGGTCTTCCCGGGCGAGACGCTGACCGTGTCGATCTGGACGTCCGGCGACGGCGCGACGGCCCTGTTCCGTACGGCGAAGGAGGACGGCACCGTGGTGATCGACCGGGGCAGGGCCGCCTTCCGTCCCGCCTGACCTGGAGACGCGGCGCGCGGGGAGTCGCCGGGGTCAGCGCGGGAGTCAGCTCAGCGCGGCCCCGGCGTCGTCCACCGCACCTGTGGCTTCAGTGGTGGCGGCGGCGTCGTCGTGGGTGGCCAGGGGGTCGCCGAAGCGGCGGATGAGCGCGATCGCCGCATCGACGACCTCCTTGGCCTCCTCCTCGGTCTCGCTCGTCGCGACCTCGCGGCCGGCCTCGCCGATCACGCTGGTGAGGACCGAGACCGTGAGGCGGTCGGTCGGCGTGTTCGCCGCGCCGAGCAGGACGGCGTTCTGCCGCACCCACTCCCGGCCGCGGGTGCGCCGCATCAGCTCGAACCCCGGCGGGCCGTCGCCGTCCATGAACAGCCGCGCCAGGTCGCGCCGCTGCCAGGACCCTTCGAGGAACGCCCTGGCCCCCGCGATGAACAGCTCGACGGGGTCCTTCACACCCGCCTGCTTCGCCGCGGCGACGCTGGACGCGGCGGCCTCCTCGTGGGCGGCCTGGTGCTCCTCCCACAGTGCGAGGAACAGCTCGGTCTTGCCGCCGAAGTGGTGGTAGAGGCTGCCGACGCTGGAGCCCGCGCGCTCGACGACGTCCGCGACGTTGGCGTCGGCGAAGCCGTGCTCGGAGAAGACCTCGCGCGCGGCCTGAAGCATGCTCTTACGCGTCTGGGCGGTGCGGCTCCACTCCCACGAGCCGCTCCTGCCGCCAGGCTTGCGTGCCATCTGGGCTCCTTGTTTCCAGGGACGGCGCGTTTCCAGGTACGACGCCATCGTAGCCGGTCAAATTCTAGAAAGTGATTCCAGACCTCTTGACACCTCTTCGGCGGGGAACCAGGCTGGAGCCGATTCCTAGAGAGCAATTCTAGAAAAGAGTCGCGTCGATGGACTTCTCCCTGAGCCCAGAGGAACTGCAGATCCGTGACACCATCCGCGCGTTCGTGGAGCGGGAGATCATGCCGCTCGAACCCGAGGTGCTGCGCAGCGAGCGCGCCGGCGGCCCCGGGCTCGATCCCGAGGTCCTGAGCGACCTGCGGCTCAAGGCGAAGAAGATGGGCTTCTGGGGCATCAACACCCCCGAGGAGTACGGCGGGGCCGCCCTGGGCCCGGTCATGTCCGCGATCATCGCCATGGAGATGGGCCGGACGTTCGTCCCGTTCAGCTTCGGCGGGTCGGCCGACAACATCCTCTACGCCGGCACCGAGGAGCAGAAGCGGCGCTACCTCATCCCCACCATCGAGGGCGAACGCCGCTCCTGCTTCGCCATCACCGAGCCGGGCGCGGGCTCCGACGCCCGCAACATCCGTACGCGTGCCGTCAAGGACGGCGGAGACTGGGTCATCAACGGCGAGAAGACCTTCATCACCGGCGGCAACGAGGCCGACTTCGTGATGGTGTTCGCCGTGACCGACCCCGACAAGGGCGCGAACGGCGGCGTCACCTGCTTCCTGGCCGACCGCGACATGGGCTGGAAGTCCGAGCCGATCCCGACGATGGGGCAGTGGGGCCCGGCCTCGCTGGTGTTCGAGGACGTCAGGGTGCCGGAGGAGAACATCCTCGGCGAGCTCGGCAGGGGCTTCGAGCTGGCGATGCAGTGGATCGGCCAGGGCCGCTACATGATCCCCGCACGGGCGGTCGGCTCGGCCGAGCGCATGCTGCAGATGGCGATCGACTACGCCAAGATCCGCGTGTCGATGGGCAAGCCGATCGCCGAATACCAGGCGATCCAGTGGATGATCGCCGACTCGCAGGTGGAGATCGAGGCGGCGAAGTGGCTCACGCTGCACGCCGCCTGGCGCGTGCAGCAGGGCATGGACGCCCGCCACGCCTCCTCGATCGCCAAGCTGAACGGCGCGGTCATGGCCAACCAGGTCGTCGACCGCGTGCTGCAGATCCACGGAGGCATGGGCTACACCAAGGAACTGCCCATCGAGCGGTGGTATCGCGAGCTGCGCCTGTTGCGGATCTTCGAGGGCACCGACGAGATCCAGCGCCGGACGATCGCCCGCAACCTGCTCAAGGGCCACGCCCGCCTCGGCACGATCGGGGAATGAGGATGGCGGTAGGAGAGCTGTTCAACCCCCGGTCGATCGCCCTGGTCGGGGCGACGGACAAGTCCGGCTGGTCGATCAGCACGCTGACCAACCTCCGTACGCACGGCTTCCGAGGGCCCGTCCACCTGGTCAACCCGCGCGGCGGCGTGGTGCACGGCGAGCAGGCCCACCGCAGCCTGTCCGACATCCCCGGCCAGGTCGACCTCGCGTACGTGATGGTGCCGACCACGGCCGTGCTGCCCGTGCTGCGCGAGGGAGCCAAGCTCGGCATCCGTCACTACGTGATCCTCACCGCGGGCTTCGGCGAGACCGGCCCGGAGGGCGCCGCCCTGGAGACGGAGATCGTCGACTTCGCCCGCGAGAACGACCTCACCGTGCTCGGCCCCAACGGCAACGGCTTCATCAACGCCGCCGCGGACGTCACGCCGTACGGCCTGCCGATCCCGTCCCCGCTGCTGCGCGGGTCGGTCGGCGTGGTGCTGCAGAGCGGCGCGCTGGCCAGCTCGGTGCTCGGCTTCGCCCAGGCTCGCAACGTCGGGATCAGCCTGCTCACCTCGATGGGCAACGAGTCGCTCGTCACCGTCACCGACGTCATCGACTACCTGGTGGACGACCCGGCGACCAAGGCCATCGCGCTGTTCCTCGAGTCGGTCCGCGACCCGGCCGCGTTCTCCCGGGCGGCGCGGCGGGCGCTGCTCGCGGGCAAGCCGATCGTCGCGCTGAAGATCGGGCGCAGCCGGCTCGCCTCCCGCACCGCCCAGGCCCACACCGGCGCGCTCGTCGGCGACGACAACGTGATCGACGCGGCGTTCCGGCAGCTCGGGGTGGTGCGGGTGCGGTCACTTGAGGACCTCATCATCACCGCGGGCCTGCTGGCCGAGGTGGGCCCGCTGCCGGGCCCGCGGATCGGCGTCGTCACGCCCTCGGGCGGCGCGTCGGAGATCATCGCCGACCGGGCCGAGGACGAGGGGCTGGAGCTGCCGGCGTTCGCCCCGGACACCGTCGCCCGGCTGCGGGAGATCGTGCCCGTCTTCGGGACCGTGCAGAACCCCCTCGACGTCACCGGCTATGTGCTCATCGACCGTACGCTGCTCGGCCGCGCGCTGGAGGCCGTCACCGCCGACCCCGGTGTGGACGCGGTCATGCTGCTGTCGGACCTCCCGCGCGTCGCGCCGCCCGACCCCGCGCCCGTGTACGCCATGTTCTCCGCGAGCGCCAAGCGCATCGCCGAGGCCCCGATGCCGGTCGTCGTCGTGAGCAACGTGCTGACCGACGTCACCGAGTTCGGCCGCGACGTCCAGCGGGAGGCGGGTTTCCCGTACGTCGCGGGTGGCATCGAGCACGGCATGCACGCCATCGGCGCCGCGGTCCGGTGGTCCCGGGCGTACCGAGCGGCCGTCGAGGCGGCGGACGCAGCCGTCCCGGCGAAGGCCGTGGCGAGCGCCCCGGCGATCGAGGCGGGGACCGGCGTGTGGGCCGAGCACCGGGCCGCCGCCCTGCTGTCGTCCGCCGGGATCCCGGTCGTGCCCGGCGAGCTGGTGTACGACGAGGAGTCGGCGGTCGCGGCGGCCGTCGGGTTCGGCTACCCGGTCGTCCTCAAGGTCGCCGCCGAGGGGCTCGGCCACAAGAGCGACGTCGGCGGGGTCCGGCTGGGGCTGTCCGACGCGCGGGACGTCGAGCGGGCCTACCGCGAGGTCGTGGCCGCCGCCGCGGCGGTCCCGGGCACAGGCCGGGTGGGTGCGCTCGTCCAGCCGCAGCGCGGCGGCGGCGTGGAGCTGCTGGTGGGCGTCGTACGGGATCCGGCGTGGGGGCTCACCCTGGCCGTCGGCCTGGGCGGGATCTGGGTGGAGGCGCTGCGCGACACGGCGCTGCGCGTCCTGCCGGTGGACGCGGCCGAGGTGCGGCGGGCGCTGGACGAGCTGCGCGGCACCGCGCTGCTGCGGGGCGCACGCGGCACCGAGCCCGCCGACCTCGACGCGGTCGCCGAGGTCGTGGCCCGCGTCGCCGCCTTCGCCGAGAGCCTCGGCGACGACCTGGAGTCGCTGGAGATCAACCCCCTGCTCGTCCGCGGCTCCCACGTGGAGGCGCTCGACGCCCTCGTCACCTGGCGGGGGTGAAGCCCGGTCGTCCGTCCGTGCCCGGCGCCCGCCGCCGTCGCGCGCGGACGGATGACAAACATATCCGGGCATATTCTGGCGCGTCTGAAAAGCGCAATTCGCGACGCCGGGCAGGGTCGCTTCGCCGGCCTCTATTGAGTGACCGGTATGTGGCCGACGGTGAAACTCCCAGCTCGGATTGCCTGAAGTGGCGCATGGACACGCGACAGGGCCGGGTAATCGCGAAATATGCTCCGAGGAATTGTTTGACAGCGCATGCCGGGTGGCTCACGATCACGTTGAAATCGGTTTCATCGAACGCCACTCCGAAGGGGGATCCATGCGTCTTCCGCTGGCTTCATCGGGAATCGGTATGGCCGGGATTCTCCTGGCCGCGCTGTTCGCGACTCCCGCCCAGGCGGCGCCCGCGGACGTGCCGGCCGGGTACGCCTGCGCGGTGACCTACGCCAGCGTCGGGTGGACCACCGGTTTCACCGCCAGAGTGACGATCGCCAACACCGGGACCCGGGTGTTCAGCCCCTGGATCCTGCAGTTCGTCTTCCCCGGAAGCCAGACGATCATGCAAGGATGGAACGCGACCTTCTCCGAGACCCCGCCGAGCGTCCAGGCCGCCAGTAGCTGGTACACGAGCATCTCTCCTGGCACGAGCTTCAATATCGGCTTCAACGCCAACGGGGCCGACGACCACCCCACCGGCTTCACGCTCAACGGCGTCCCCTGCGCGGTGACCTACGGGCCTTACTGATGGCAGCGCGGTTCGGCGTCCACGGCGAACGGGTGACGAGATGCATCGGATCAGAAAGACGATTCACCGGTACTGTGCGGCGCTCATGATGGTGGCCGGGCTCGTCCCGGCGGCCACGGGCGCTCGGGCGGCCGTCCCGAACGTGTGGGGGTTCGCCTACGTCGACGCGCTCGCGGGGCCTCCACCGGCCGCGCATCAGGGCCTCTCGCCCGCGGGCGTCATCACGAGCGCATGGACGCTGCCGAACCTGGTCGAGGTCACGTTCCCCACGATCCCGCTCACGGACGGAGTGGTGCACGTCACGGCCGTCTCGCCCAAGCCCGAGTGGTGCCAGGTCGCCAAATGGGGTCCCGGCGCTCCGGGGCTGTCGGTGCAGGTGCGGTGTTACAAGTACGGCGGCGCCCCGGTGTTCGTGCCGTTCACCATCGTGTACGAGCAGAGCAGCGGCACTCTCTCCCCGCCGGAGGCCGTCGCCTACCTCTACTACGACGGCGCGTCGGTGGCCTCCTCGTACAACTCGACCGCGGGAGTGAACAGCGTCGCGGCGGGGCCCGTGGGGGTCTGGACGGTCACCCTGCCCGGGCTGCCCACGACGCCAACCGGGAATCTCCAGGTGACGGCGGTCGACCCGGCGCAGCCCGCGCGGTGCAAGGTCGGCAACTGGACTCCGAGCGCGGCCGGGCAGGTGGTCGAGGTGCGGTGCTTCGACGCCACCAGCAAGCCTCTCAAGACCGGCTGGACCCTGAGCTACACCCGGCAGCGAGCCATCACCGGGGGAGCGAAGCCGCCGAAGTACTTCGCGTACACGATGGACGAGTCCCCGACCACACCCGGGCCGTACCCGCCGTCGTCCGCGTGGAGCTACAACTCCAGTAGCGGGCCGAACACGGTGCAGGACGCTCTTCCGTTCCGCTGGGTGAGGTTCCCGGGCGTCGGGGTCCTGCCGGACGACGTCCAGGTCACGGCTTTCGGTCCCGGCCCCGAATACTGCCAGCTCGGCGGGCTCTGGTCGGTCAGCGGAGCGATCGTGGACGTCAACAAGGTGGCCTGTTTCAACGGCACCGCGTTCACGAAGCAGCGCACCTTCGTCACCTATACGTCGGCCACTTGACCGGAACGGCGCCGGCCGTTCCACTGCCAGGCGTTCGCGTCCTTGTCGAAGATCCGTACGTTGCCGGGGGCCCCAGTGATGGAGGCGGGGCGGTGAAATGTCCTCCGAAATCGATGAAGTCAGGCATCGTCGGGAAACCCAGTCGGGCCCCGGGCGCGCCGTGCCGGGTGTGGCGGTCGGCCCGCGGGGGTCAGCCGCCCAGGCCGGCGTCGCGAGCGCGGGCGATCGCCTCACCTCTGTGCCGCGCGCCCAGCTTGAGCAGCACGTTCGACACGTAGTTCTGCACGGTCTTCACGCTGAGCCCCAGCCGCACCGCGATCGCCTCGTTGGTCAGACCCGCGGCCATCCGCTCGAGGATCTCCGTCTCCCGCTCGGTGAGCTGTGGGAACGGCCCGGATCGCGGGGTCGCGGCGAAGACGCGTTCGGCGACGGCGGCGTCGAGGATCGCCTGGTTGGCGTGGACCGCCGCGAGAGCGCGCAGGATCTCCTCCGAGGACGCGTCCTTCAGGACGTATCCCCGGGCCCCGGCCCGCAGGGCCTTCCTTACCAGCGCGTCGTCGGAGTGCATGGTGAGGACGAGCACGCGGACGTCCGGCGCCCGCCTGCGGATCCGCTCGATGGCCTCGACCCCGCCGCCGCCCGGCATGTGCAGGTCCATCACGACGATGTCGGGCCGCGTGTCCACGGTCGTCTCCTCGGCGGAGGCCGTGTCCCAGGCCTCTCCCACGACCTCCACGTCGGGCACGCTTTCGAGCAGCCGGCACAGACCCATGCGGAACACGGGATGGTCGTCGGCGACCACGACTCTCATGGCAACTCCAACGGGAAGACGGCCGTGACGGTGGTCCCGCGGTCCGCCCTGATCGCGAACCGGCCGCCGATCGAGGTTACGCGCCGCCGCATGGACGAGATGCCCACGCCGGCCACATAGCCCGGACCGATGCCCCGGCCGTCGTCACGGACCTCCACCCGCAGCGATCCCTTCTCCTGGCGCAGGCTCACGGCGCAGCCACGTGCCCCGGCGTGACGGAGCACGTTGGCCACCGCCTCCAGGACGACCAGGTAGGCGGCCTCCGCCACGGCGGGCGGCGGCTCGACGACCCCGGAGACCGTCAGCGTGCACTCCACGTCGAGCGCGGCGCACCGTTCCACGTGCTCGCGGACGGCGGCCACCAGGCCGAGGTCGGCGACGGGACCGGGTTGCATGGCGTCGATGATCCGGCGCACCTCGCGCGCCGCCATCCGCACCTGGTCGCCGATGAGCCGCAGATCCCTCTCCTCCCGGCTCCCCGGTCCCAGCCCGCGGCGTACCCCGTCGAGACCGAGCCCGGCTCCCGACAGCAGGGGGCCGAGCCCGTCGTGCAGGTCCTGCCGCAGCCGTAGCCGCTCCTGGGCGGCGGAATGAATCGCCTGCTGCCGCGCCCGGTCCAGCTCGGCCGTCAGGCGCGCCGCCGCGAGGGCCGCCGCGACGTGGTGGCCGAGCTCGGCGATGAGCCGCAGGTCCTTCTCGCCGTACGGCTCCCGCCTGGCCCGCCGGCCGACCACCAGTGTGCCGAGGCGCTCCCCCTGGGCGACCAGAGGCACCTCGATGGGTTCGGGTCCCGGCTCACCGGACCTGGCGATCTCCTCCGACAGGCCGTCGGTCAGCAGCGCGACCGCCACGCCCGGACTGCGCAGAGCGTCCGCGACCAGAGGCGCCGCCCGGCGCGCGATGTCCACGGCGGTCGCCGCTCCGCCGAGCTGGCGCCGCAGCTCCGCCAGCGCGTCCAGCGGGCGGTCGCGGTAGCCGTACAGGAGGCGGCTCATCCTGTGCTGGAGCACTCTGCGTCCGGACTCGATCAGGGCCGCGACGGCGGCCGCGGCGACCAGCGCGACCTGAGGAGAGACGGCCCGGCTGAGGGCCGTCCCGACCAGCGCCACCGCGGCGAGGTAGCCGGAGAACATGAGGCCGGTGACGGCCAGGTAGACGAACGTCCGCCGGATGACGAGGTCGATCCCGTACAGGCGGTGTCTCAGGACGGCGAGCGCGATCGCGACCGTCGGCGCGATCGGAATGAGCAGGATCGCCGCCTGACGCGCGTGGTGGGGCAGCAGGCCGCCGGCGATCTCGATCAGCAGCACGTAGCCGGCGGCGTACAGCAGGTAGGTGATCTGCCGCCGGGCGACCGGCCCCGATCTGATCCACCGGACGACCAGGGACGCGATGCTGACCAGCGCCACGACGATTATGGCGACGGCGATGAGGTCCCAGGGTTGCCCGACGGCGGCCAGGGCCGTGACCAGCAGTCCGGCCCAGACCACCGGCCGCCATCGGGGCGTGACCGGGCGTCCGTCCGGGAACAGCGCGGGCAGCACGGTGAAGAACGGCACGAAGAAGAAGGCCCAGATCCAGCCGGTCACCCACTCGGCGGCGCTCCAGCCGGGCCAGTGGCCGGCGGCGTAGCCCCACAGCAGCACCCCCAGGGCCGCGGCCGTGCCCATGGACAGCAGCACGAGGCCGATGCGGCTGCCCTCGCGCGACCGGATCAGCGCCACTCCCGCGACCGTGTGCACGACGGCCTGCGAGGCGTTCTGCGCGAGCGCCCACTCCATCCCCGTCGCGCGGATCACGAAGGCGCAGCCGGCGACGGTGCTCGCGAGCACCACGGCCGCCAGTGTCTGTGCCGCCCGTTCCACGAGATCAGCGTCCGCCGCCGGCCTCAGACCTGTCCAGCGGGGACCGGGCGGCGCAGGCCGTACGCCACCAGGCAGAGCCCGAACGCCGCGAACGCGGCCGCCCCTCCGTACGGCACGAGGAATTCGAGCACCAGCCCCGCGACGATGGCGGCCCCCCACCAGCGCACGCCGCCGTCGAGCAGGAAGGTCAGGCCGACGACCAGGACCCCCAGGTAGAAGACGTACATCAGCATCTCGACCATCATGAACCCGCTCGGCAGGTCGCCTCTGCCCATGAGGGCGCCCCACACTATCGCGCCGACGGTCACCGCGACGTGCATGAGCGGTCCGGACGTCAGCATGATCGCCCCGGCGCGGCCGACCGGCCCCTGCCGGTCCCTCCGGCGGGCCCACAGGGCGATGAGCGACACGGGGATGAGGACCCAGTACCACTTGACGGTGAGACCGCCGACCCACTGCGCCGGCTCCTCCTGGCCGGTGGCCCGGACGTGGTCGATGAGCGCGTAATGAGCCGCGAGCAGCACCGCGCCGAGCGTGAGCGCGGCGCCGACGACCTGGAGCGGCACATGGGCCAGCCGATCGATGAGCTTTCGCATCGTTTGCCTCCCTGGTTCGGTTGGCTCCGATGCTGTTCCGCGGCCTTCCCGGAGGGCATCGGGCGCCGCTCCCGATCGTCCGGGAGATCCCACCGGGACCGACCCGGCGGGGAGGCCGCGTGCGTCCACGCCGCCGCCCGAGCATCCGATCGCGGCTGCGCTCAGCGCACCGATATTGACGAGCCGTGCGATCGCGGTGATTTCCGGTCGTATCGCCCAATAATCAGGGCGGGGCGCTGAAATGTCCCCCGGAATCGATGAAGTACGCAACCATAATCGACGAGGGAGCTGCCCTTGCCTCTCACTGAACAGGGAGAGGTGTGGCCCTCGAGATTCGGCGGACCCCGCCGCAGCGGCCACGCGCAGAAGCGTGCAAATGCGTCAGGGCCGGCGATGTCTCGACTTGAGGTAGTCGCTCACCCACTTCTTGCTGCTGCGCCACATGCCGTCGTCTCCCTTGATCGCACGCAGCCGTCCCCGTGCGGCAGCGACCCGGAGGGCATCCTCGCTCACGTCGCGTGTCGCGAGAGCGGGTAGGGGGACGAGCTTGACCGGACCGGCCACCGCCGGCATGACGAATCGGTACAGATTTGCCGTCACGCTGCGTGCGATCAGCTCGCCCAACGGGCCGAACTCGTCATTGTCGGCTCGACGCAACGCCTGGAGGTACTTGTCGCGATCGCGCTTGTAAATGATCGCTGGTGGATATCCGAGTCGGCACAGGACCAAGTTCAGGACCAAACGCCCCGTCCGTCCGTTGCCGTCGAGAAACGGGTGGATCTGTTCGAATCGGTTGTGAACACGGGCCAAACGTTCCGGGAGGGGTTCTCCGGACTCGCCGCGAAGGTCTTCGACCGACTTCACCCAGTCCCGCATGTAGTGATCGACCTCCGGCCACAGCGGCGGTTTCATGCCGCCGGGGAATTTGGCGATCTCGTGCTGTCGAAAGTCACCCGGGCCCTCCGCTGGGGTGGCATGCGGGTGAGGGTCCACAGCCCACACGAGCGACATCGCGGTGTGGTGTATCTGACGGACCTCCTGAAGCGTGATGAGCTCGCCGTTCTGCCAGTCCCCCGGCTCCAGCGCCTGCCCGTACACCCACTTGGCCGCGTCTCCGTACCCCCTCACCTCCATGTAGTCCTTGAGCGGCTTCGCGCCGACCGCGCGGCCCTCGTCAAGAAGCTTCTCCACCTCTTGCAGCACGAGCGTGTTGCCCTCGATGGCAGTGCTGTTGTGGGCCTCCTGATGCCAGATGTCGGACCAGATGTCCTCCGCCTCCGCAGGTGAAGGCAATCCGCCCAAGCGGTCACGGAGTTCCTGAACGGCCTCATCCAGGCGCTGGTACACAGTCGCCCTGGAGGGCCTGCCCGGTCCTGGCACCGACGCTCCCCGGATTTGTTCGGCTGGACGTATTTAACTGTACCGAACAAATTCCGCCGCGGTTGTTCGCCGGAGCCGAAATTAGCGAACCGAACAACTTGCTCCCACCCGGTGCCGCTTCCGCTGATGATCCCAGTCTGGTGAGCCTGGTTGTACGAGTCGCCGGCCACCCTCCTGCGGGGGCGCCGGAGGGTGGCCGTGCCGGGTCAGGGGCGGTGGTTGGACAGGACGAGCGTGGCGGCGGAGGCGAACATGCCGCCGTTGCCGAGGACCACGCTGACTTCGACGCCGGGCACCTGGGCCGCCGCCTCACCGCGCAGTTGCCGTACGGACTCCTGGATGGCGAACATCCCGTACATGCCGGTGTGGGTGTAGGAGAGGCCGCCGCCGTTGGTGTTGAGCGGCAGGCGGCCGCCGGGGGAGGTGTGGCCCTCGGCGATGAACGGCCCCGCCTCGCCGCGCTTGACGAAGCCGAGGTCCTCCAGCCCGTAGATCGGCACGTGCGCGAAGGCGTCGTAGATCATGAGGTGGTCCACGTCGTCGTGGGAGATGCCCGCCTCGGCGAAGGCGGCCTCGCCGGAGCGGCGGAAGGCGGCGGAGGTGGTGAAGTCCTCCATCTGGGAGATGATCGGCGACTCGGCGGACTCGCCGGAGCCGAGCAGGTGCACCGGCGACCTGCGGGCGCGCTCCTCGGTCGTCACGATCAGCGCGCCGCCGCCGTCGGTGACCAGGCAGCACTCCAGCAGGTGGAAGGGGTAGGCGACCATCCGGGAGGCGAGCACGTCCTGGACACTGATCAGGTCCTGGTACATGGCCCGGGGGTTGAGGTGCGCCCACCGGCGCTGTGCGACGGCGACCTCCGCGAGTTGCTCGTGCGTCAGCCCGGTCTCCTTCATGTAGCGCAGCGCCGTCAGCGTGAACATGGTGGGCGGGCCGAGCACGCCGTACGGCAGCTCGAACTGGCCGATCAACGAGTCGGGGCCGAGGGCCGGCCGGGGCGCGCCGACCCGCGACCGCCCGGACTCGCCGTGCGTGATGAGCACGGTCGTGCACAGCCCGGCCCGGATGGCCGCCGCGGCGTGCCGTACGTGGAAGAGGAAAGACGAGCCGCCCACCCCGGTGCCGTCGAGCCAGGCCGGCGTGATCCCGAGCGCGTGGGCGATCTGGATCGGGCCGGGCATGCCGACGGTGGCGACGCCGTCGATGTCGTCCTTGGTCATCCCGGCGTCGGCGAGGGCGTTGCGCGCGGCCTGGAGGTGGAGCTGCGCGGTGGACATGTGGGGCAGCTTGCCGAGCTCGTCGGTCTCGGCCGCGCCGGCGATCACGATGTTCATGCGGCGGCCCCAATCGAGGCGGGGGTGAACAGGGGGACGTGCACGTCGCCGCGCCGTTCGAACACCACGCGCAGCTCCATGTCCAGGGGCAGGTTCTCGGGCGTGATCTCGACGCCGACGATGTTCGTCATCATCCGCACGCCCTCCTCCAGTTCCACGACCGCGATGGCGTACGGCCCGTCCTGCTCGAAGCCGGGCGCCGGGCGATGGCTGATCACGTACGAGTAGAGGGTGGCCCTGCCACTGGCCGTCACCCACGTGACGTCGTCCGAGCCGCAGTGCGGGCAGGCGGGCCGTGGATAGAAGTAGTGCCGTGAGCAGGCGCGGCAGCGCTGGATCCGCAGCCGTCCCTCCGCCGTGCCGTCCCAGAACGGCTGGGTCTCCGGCGTCGGCTTCGGGACGGGCTTGTGCGATGCGGTCATCGTTCTCCTACGAGGCGGAGGAAGTATTAGAGCCGAATTCTAGAACTCCAATCTAGAGTTGGCGAGGGTCCGTTGTCAGGGGCTCGGGACGCCGTTGCCGCGCCGGCCGCGACCGGCCAGCAGGTCGTCGAGGGACGGCGCCGGCTCGGGATTGCGCGGCCCCGGCTGGGCGAGTTGCACCAGGACCCCGTGGGCCTCCTTGGGGTGGAGGAAGACCTCGCGCCAGCGGGGCTCGGCGAGGTTGAGGCCGAACAGCCGGTAGCCCCGCTCGCGCAGAGCGGCCACGGCTGCCTCGATGTCGGTGACGTGGAAGTTGAGGTGGTGCACCCCGCCTCTGCCGCGGGTGAGGTCGAAGAAGCTGTCGAAGAACGAGGATCCGGCCAGCGGCTCCATCAGCTCGATCTTGCTCCCGTTGGCGTACCTGAGCTGGAGCGTCCGGTAGCCGTTCACCACGTTGTCGCCCCCGCCGAGATAGACGCCTCCCAGCAGGTCGCGGTAGATCGGCAGCAGGTCCCTGATGCGCGGCGCGGCGACGGCCGTGTGGTCGAAGGCCGCGTCCAGCCCGGCCAGTTCCTCGGCGATGTCCACCCGTCCTCCTTCGATCGAAATCCTAGAATCTCATTCTAGTCATCCGATTCCCAAGAAACACCATGCTCACAACCCTTGACTCCAGCCGTGAGGAGGCGGAGCATTCGTGGAAATGAATTCTAGAGCTGACTTCTAGAACTCATTGCCGGGACGGGGGCTGACGAGAAAGGCGTGTCAATGGGCCTGTCCTACGTACGCGAGCTCGACGAGTACCCCACCGGGGCTCGTCGCATGAAGATCCTCACGATGGCCGTGCTGGCCGTCCTCATCGGCTCCTATGAGGCGCAGATCGCCCCCGTGGTCCCGTTGCTCCTCAAGGACCTCGACATGTCCCTCGCGACGTACGGCGCGGTGTCCGGGGCCGCGGCGGTCGCGGGGGCCGTCGCGTCGGCGGTCGGCGGCAGGCTCACCGACCGGCTCGGCAGGGTGCGCCTGCTGGTCCCGCTGATGCTGCTGACCGCCGTGTGCTGCTTCGCCATGACGCTCGTCCACAGCTCGAGGGACCTGTTGATCGCCAGGATCGTGCTGGCCTTCGTCGACGGGGTGGCGATGGCGAGCACGGCGCCGCTGGTCCGCGATTTCTCACCGCGCCTCGGCCGGGCCCAGGCGTTCGGCTTCTGGACCTGGGGTCCGGTGGGGGCCAACTTCCTCGCCGCCGCCGTCGCGGGCTGGACGCTGCCGATCTTCGACGACTCCTGGCGGTCGCAGTTCGTCATCATGGGCTGCTTCTCGCTGGTCATCTCGATCGTCATCGCGTTCAACATCGCCGACCTGTCGCCCGAGCTGCGCGCGCAGATCCAGCACACCGAGCGCCAGGCCGCCGACGTCGTCGACCTGACCAGGCCGGCCAGGGCCACCTCGCTGTTCGTCCGGCGCAACATCTGGGCCCACGTGATCGGCATCTCGCTGTGGCTGGTGCTCTACATCACGCTCACGCTCTTCGGCCAGACCATGCTGGTCGGCGCGCTGGGCATCACGGCCGCCGAGGCGTCCACGATCATGGCGTGCTTCTGGAGCCTCAACCTGATCACCCTGATCGTCGCCGGCCGCCTCTCCGACCGCACCCAGCTGCGCAAGCCGTTCACGCTTGGCGGCACCGTGGCGGCCGTGCTCGTCACCGCCTACCTGGCCTCGCTCCTCGGCGGCCAGGGCGTCTCCAGCGGCATGCTCATGATCGTCGGCGCGCTGCTCGGCGGCTCGCTCGGCGTGGCGTACGGACCGTGGATGGCCAACTACTCCGAGGACGCCGAGGATGTCGACCCGCGGCTGCAGGGCACGGCCTGGGGGCTGTTCGGCTTCCTCACCAAGGCGATCGCCGTGGTCGGCCTGCTCGTCATCCCGCACGTGGTCGAGGCCACGAGCTGGCAGACCTGGCTGGTGGTCTCCCTGGTGTGCCTGGCGCTGTTCGCGCCCGCCGTCTTCCTGTTCCACGGCCCCTGGCGGCGTGAGCGCGCCGAGACCGTGGACGGCCCGGAGGCCAGGGTCGCGGTGGCCGAATAAGGCCCGCCTTCACGAATCACGCCGGCGGGTAGCCGCCCAGGCCCCTGCCGAGCAGGTCGAAGACCCGTTCGACGTCCGCGCGGTGGGCGCGCTCGATCTCCTCGTCGGGCCCGCCCTCCCGGACCCGCTGGCGCAACCGCCGGTAGAGCGCCCGCTGCGCGCCGACCAGCGTCGAGGCCACGATGCGGGGCAGCGGGTCGCCGGGCTCCGCGCCCGCCTCGGCCGCCAGCGCGTCGGCGAGGACCCGGGTGATGCGCTCGTTGACCTCGTGCATCTTCCGCTCCAGCGACGGGTTGCCGCTGACGAGGTCGAAGAAGCTGCGCGGGTGGACGAGGTCGCGTCGCATACCCGCGACGAACCGGGTCTGCGCCAGGCACAGCGCGCGGAAGGAGTCGAGGATGGAGACCCCGGCCGGGCGGTCGGTGACCGCCGCCAGCGACATGGCCTCCCGGTCCTCGGCCCGGTAGAAGACCAGGTCCTCCTTGGTCGGGAAGTGGTTGAACACCGTCTTCTTCGATACCTGTGCGGCCGCCGCGATCTCGTCCACGGTGACCTCGTCGAATCCCCGGGCCCGGAAGAGCGCGTTCGCGGTGTCGGCGATGAGCTGCCGAGTCCGGCTCTTCTTCAGCTCCCGCAGTCCCCCCGCACTCATGGGCACAGCGTATCGGCCTCCTTGGTTACACCTGGTGTACTGTTACACCAAGTGTAATGAGTTGGGAGGCGGGATGACGCATCCGGCGGTGGAAACCATCGGCCTGGCCAAGCATTACGGCGACGTCGAGGCCGTGCGCGGCATCGACCTGACCGTGCGCAAAGGAGAGATCTTCGGCTTCCTCGGCCCGAACGGCGCCGGGAAGTCCACGACGATCAGCATGCTCTGCACCCTGACCACGCCCACGTCCGGCGACGCGCGCGTGGCCGGCTACGACGTGGTGCGCGAACGCGACAGCGTGCGGCGCTCGATCGGGCTGGTGTTCCAGGACCCGACGCTGGACGGCTATCTGACGGCCGAGCGCAACCTGCGCTTCCACGCCGAGCTGTACGGCGTGCCCCGCGCGGACGTCGGTCCACGGCTGCGGGGAGTGCTCGAGATGGTGGGGCTGTGGGACAGGCGCGCGGCCAAGGTCGCGACGTTCTCGGGTGGCATGAGACGAAGACTGGAGATCGCCCGCGGCCTGCTGCACTCGCCGCGGGTGCTGTTCCTCGACGAGCCCACGGTGGGCCTGGACCCGCAAACCAGGAGCTCCATCTGGTCCTACATCCGCGAGCTCAAGGAGGCCGAGGACATCACGGTCTTCCTGACCACCCACTACATGGACGAGGCCGAGCACTGCGACCGCATCGCCATCATGGACGGCGGCCGGATCATCGCGCTCGACACCCCCGCCGCGCTGAAGGCCGGCGTCGGCAAGGACCGCGTCCAGATCCAGACCGACGACGGCGCGGCGGCCGTCGCCGCACTGGACGAGCGGTTCGGCATCCGGGCCGTCGCGTCCGGGGACGTGGTCGTCTTCCACGTGGACGAGGGGGAGCGGTTCGTGCCGGAGCTGTTCTCCCGGTCGGGGCTGCCGATCCGGTCCGTCAGCGTGGCCCGGCCCAGCCTCGACGACGTGTTCATGTCGTACACGGGCCGGTCGATCCGCGACGCGGAGGCGACCGGCGGCGCACGCGGCCCGGGCGCGCTCGCGGCGGCGCGAGGAGGCCGGCGATGACGTTGCCCGTCACGGCGGTCCGGGTGCCGGGGCGCAGTGCGATGAGTGAGCTGCGCGCCGTCAAGGTGGTCTGGCAGCGCGAGATCATCCGGTTCTTCAACGGCCCGCTGCGCATCCTCACCTCTCTCGTGCAGCCGTTCCTGTTCCTGTTCGTCCTCGGCACCGGTCTGTCGCAGCTCACCTCGGGCGGCACCGGGGGGCTCGGTCTGCGGACCTTCCTCTACCCGGGCATCCTCGCCATGGCCGTCCTGTTCACCGCCATGTCCTCGGCCGCCTCGATCGTCTGGGACCGGGAGTTCGGCTTCCTGCGGGAGATGCTGGTCGCGCCGGTGTCCCGCGGGGCCGTCGTCCTCGGCAAGTGCCTGGGCGGGGCCACCGTCGCGGCCTTCCAGGGCCTCGTCGTCATCTGCATCGCCGGTCCTGTGGGCGTCCCGTACGCGCCGGGCCTGATGCTCGGCGTGTTCGGCATCCAGGTGCTGCTGGCCTTCACCATCACGGCCTTCGGGGTCGCGATGTCCGTGCGCGTCAGGCAGATGCAGTCGTTCATGGCGCTCAACCAGCTGCTGATCATGCCGCTGTACTTCATGTCGGGCGCGATGTTCCCCGCGTCGAACCTGCCCGCGTGGCTGACCGCGCTC
The DNA here is from genome assembly GCF_014892245.1 of Microbispora sitophila. NCBI lineage: Bacteria > Bacillati > Actinomycetota > Actinomycetes > Streptosporangiales > Streptosporangiaceae > Microbispora > Microbispora sitophila. Next base: position 658,395 of record NZ_JADBGC010000001.1, read on the forward strand.
AACCGGATCGACCCCCTCTCGTACGCCGTGGATCCCATCAGGCGGCTGGTCTTCGCGCATCTGAACCTGGCGCCGGCCGTACGCGCCCGGCTCGCGCCGGGGCTGACGTGGGGCGGGTGGCACGTGCCCATCTCCGTCGAGGTGGCCGTCCTCGCGATCCTCGGGCTCGCCCTGCTCGCGACCGCGATCGCACAATTCGGCAGAGCGGACTGAGCTGGGCGGTCCGGGTGCGGCTCGGCGAGAAGTTCCGACTATCGGAACGAGCGGTTCTACTTTGCGTGTTCATTAAGTAACTTTCCGCAAGGGATACCGGCTCGCCGAGCGAGGAGGCCGTGCATGACCGCGGACACCGTGGACACGTCCATCAAGGAGATCACCGGCGTCGGTGACACCGGCGGCGTCGCCGCCGTCACGAGCGCCGTCCGGGGACGGGTCGACGAGCTGCTGGCCGGTTTCCTCGACGCCCGGCGTCCCCCGGTCGGCGATCCGGACGTCGCCGAGGGCTACCGGCTGCTGCGCGAGTTCGTGGTCGAGGGCGGCAAGCGCATCCGGCCGCTGCTGTGCTACTGGGGCTGGCGGGGCGCCGGCGGCGAGGAGGCGCACGAGGACCGGGCCGTCCTCACCGGCGCGGCGCTTGAGCTCTATCACGCCGGTCTGCTGATCCACGACGACGTCATGGACGGCAGCGAGCTGCGCCGTGGACGCCCGACCATCCACAGGGGGCTCGCCGGAACCCCGCGGTGGACGGGTGCGGAGACCTTCGGCCGGTCCGCCGCCATCCTGCTCGGAGTGCTCGCGCAGGCGTGGGCGGACGAACTGCTCGCGGACGCCTCCGCCGGCGACGTGCGGGGGCGCGCGGCGCGCGAGCTGTTCAACCGGATGCGCACGGAGGTCGTCACCGGGCAGTACCTCGACATCCTGGCGCACGCCCGCGCGGACGCGGACGTCGAACAGGCCCTGACGGTGATCCGCTACAAGACGGCCCGATACACCGTGGAGCGCCCGCTGCAGATCGGCGGGGCGCTCGCCGGGGCCCCGCCCGCCCTGCTCGAGGCGTACTCCCGGTTCGGCCTGCCGCTCGGAGAGGCGTTCCAGCTGCGCGACGACGTCCTCGGCGTCTTCGGCGACCCCGCCGTCACCGGCAAGCCGGTCCTCGACGACCTGCGTGAGGGAAAGCGCACCGTGCTCATGGCGTACGCGTACGCGCGGGCGCGAGGGCCGGAACGGGACCGGCTGCGGACCTGGCACGGCGCCCCCGACCTGGACGAACGGCGGGCGGCCGAGCTCCGGCAGATCATCGTGGACACCGGCGCCCTCGGCGAGGTCGAGGACCTCATCGCCCTGCGGGCCGGGCAGGCGCTCGACGCGCTGCGTGGCTGCGCGATCGCCCCGGATGCGGCGCGGGCGCTCACGGTGCTCACCGAGCGGCTCACCCGCCGCGTCCGGTGAGGCGCGCGTTCGGTACGCCCGCCTCTCTCACGACTCCCGCCGCCGGGATACTCCGGCCGCCTCCGCGTGCGGCCGCACGGGCACCCGGCGCACCCGGTGCGGCCCTGTCCGGGCCGGTAGGACCCTGATCTTTCCTTCCCCCTCCGCCGCTCGGCGACGAGCGTGACCAGTCACCGAACAACCGGCCGCCGTGCCGATCACAGATGGGGTGATGTGCCGTGACCGAAAACACCATGCCGACCGACAACCGGTTGAGCCTCAGCACCAGGGCCGCGCGCAACCTGGCGACGACGACCAAGACCCCGCCGCAGATGCAGGAGATCACCTCCCGTCATCTGCTGCGCGTGCTGCCGTGGATCGAGGCGGTGGGCGGCGTCTACCGGGTCAACCGGCGGCTGACCTACCAGATGGCCGACGGGCGGGTGACATTCGTCTCGACCGGGGCGGACGTGCGGGTCATCTCCGCCGAGTTGTGCGAGCTTCCCGCCCTGCGCGGCTTCGGCGACGCCGACGTGCTCGCCGCCATGGCCGACCTGTTCACCCAGCGGGAGTACGAGGCCGGCCAGGTCATCGCGCGGGCCGGCACCCCGATGGACGAGGTCCTGCTCCTGGCCCACGGCAAGGTCGACAGGCTCGGCGAGGGGGCGTACGGCAACGAGACGCGGCTCGGGGTGCTGGCCGACGGCGAGTACGTCGGCGAGCAGATGCTGGTGAACGCGGACGCGCGGTGGGAGTGGACGGTCAAGGCCGTGACGTCGTGCACCGTGCTCGCCCTCGGCAGGGAGGAGTTCGAACGGCTGCTCACCCTGTCGGACAGCCTGCGTGAGCACGTGCAGGCCTACCGGGAGAACCCGGACCGGCCGGTGAACCGGTATGGCGAGGCGGAGATCGCGCTGGCGGCGGGGCATGAGGGTGAGGCGACGCTGCCGGGGACGTTCGTGGACTACGAGCTGGGGCCGCGTGAGTACGAGCTGAGTGTGGCGCAGACGATTTTGCGGGTGCACTCGCGGGTGGCGGATCTGTACAACGAGCCGATGAACCAGACCGAGCAGCAGTTGCGGCTGACGATCGAGGCGTTGCGGGAGCGTCAGGAGCACGAGCTGGTCAACAACCGCGACTTCGGTCTGCTGCACAACGCCGACCTCAAGCAGCGCCTCCACACCCGTTCCGGCCCGCCCACCCCGGACGACCTCGACGAGCTGCTCGCCACGGTCTGGAAGAACCCGAGCGTCATGTTCGCCCACCCCAAGGCGATCGCGGCCTTCGCCCGGCAGTGCAACGCCCGGGGCATCTACCCGCAGACCGTGGAGTTCAACGGCCAGAAGGCGCCGGCCTGGCGCGGGGTGCCGCTGCTGCCGTGCAACAAGATCCCGGTGAACGACAAGGGCATCAGCTCGATCATGGTCATGCGCCTGGGGGAGAAGGACCAGGGCGTCGTCGGCCTGCGCCGTACGGGACTGGTGGACGAGTACGAGCCCGGCCTGTCGGTGCGCTTCATGAGCATCGACGACAAGGCGATCATCTCCTACCTGGTGACCACCTACTACTCGGCGGCCGTCCTGGTCCCCGACGCCCTCGGAATCCTGGAGAGCGTCGAGGTCCTCTGATGTCCTCCTACCGGCTGCCGGACTTCTACCTCCCTTATCCGCCCCGGCTGAACCCTCATGTGGAGACCGCCCGGGCGCACACGCGGGGGTGGGCGGCGGAGATGGGCATGCTCGACGATCCGGACATCTGGACCGAGGAGTCGCTCGACGCGATGGACTACGGCCTGATGTGCGCCTACACCCATCCCGACTGCTCCGCCACCGAACTCGACCTGGTCACGGACTGGTACGTGTGGGTCTTCTACTTCGACGACCACTTCCTGGAGACGTTCAAACGCAGCAGGGACCTGGACGGCGCCCAGGACTACCTGGACCGGCTCGACGCGTTCATGACGGACGACCCGCCCGAGCCGTCCAACCCCGTGGAGCGGGGCCTGGCCGACCTGTGGCCCCGCACCGTGCCCGCCATGTCCGAGGCGTGGCGGCGCCGGTTCGTCCGGGTCACCCGGGACCTCCTGCAGGAGTCGATGTGGGAGCTGTTCCACATCGAGCGCGAGGCCGTCTCCAACCCCATCGAGTACATCGAGGAACGCAGGAAGGTCGGCGGCGCCCCGTGGTCGGCCGCGCTGGTGGAGCACGCGGCCGGCGCGGAGCTGCCGGCCCGGCTGGCGGATCGCCGGCCGATCCGGGTGCTGACCGAGTCGTTCGCCGACGCCGTGCACCTGCGCAACGACCTGTTCTCCTATGAGCGGGAGGTGCTGAAGGAGGGCGAGCTGTCCAACTGCGTCCTGGTCTGCGAGCGCTTCTTCGGCTGCGACACCGAGCGGGCCGTGGAAATCACCAACGACCTGCTCACCTCCCGGTTGCACCAGTTCGAGCACACCGCGCTGACCGAGCTTCCGGCGCTGTTCGCCGACGAGGGGGTCCTGCCGCCCGAGCAGGCGCTGGTCCTGAGCTACGTCAAGGGACTGCAGGACTGGCAGGCGGGCGGACACGCCTGGCACACCGCCTCCAGCCGCTACACCAAGACGGCGGGAGAGACCGGCTTCCTCGGCATGAACGTGGCCCGCGCCCACCTCACGGGCGCGGGCGGCCTGCGCAACCACACCCACCGGCCCTTCTCGGAGGCCTCGGTGCGGCTGCCGCAGCCGTACATGCCGTTCGAGGTGCGCGACAACCCGCACCTGGACGCGGCGCGAGCGGCGGACGTCGAATGGTGCGCCGCCATGGGCTTCTTCGACGGGGTTCCCGGCATCCCGGCGACCGCCGTCTGGAACGAGCCGCAACTCGTCGGCTTCGACCTCGCCCTGTGCGCGTCCGGCATCAACCCGGACGCCACGGCCGACGAGCTGATCCTGGCCACCAACTGGCTGGCCTGGGGAACATACGGCGACGACTACTATCCCCGGGTCTACGGGGCGGCGCGCGACCTGGTCGGCGCGAAGCTCGGCAACCGGCGGCTCAAGGAGTTCATGCCACTGGACCTCGTCCCGCGCCTGACCCCGGTGACGGGGTTGGAACGCGGGCTGGCCGACCTGTGGCCGCGCACCGCCGGGCCGCTGCCGGAGGGCTCCCGCCGGGCCTTCCGCACCGCTGTCGAGGAGATGATCGACAGCTGGGTGTGGGAGCTGGCCAACCAGGCCCAGCACCGCGTGCCCGACCCGGTCGATTACATCGAGATGCGGCGCAGGACGTTCGGCTCGCAGATGACGATGAGCCTGGCCAGGCTGGCGCCGGGCCGGGTCATCCCCACCGAGATCCACCGCACCCGCGAGTTCCTCGGCATGACCGACGCCGCGCAGGACTACGCGTGCCTGATGAACGACCTGTTCTCCTACCAGAAGGAGATCCAGTTCGAGGGTGAGCTGCACAACGCCGTCGTGGTGCTGGGCACCTTCCTCGACTGCGTGCCCGACGAGGGAGTGGCCGTGGTGGACGCGCTCATGACCAGCCGGATGAGGCAGTTCGAGCACATCACCACCGTCGACCTGCCCGCCCTGCTCGACCGCATCGAGGCGGGGGAGACCGTACGGGAGTCGGTCGAGGGATATGTGTCCGACCTGCGCAACTGGATGGCGGCGATCCTGCGCTGGCACCAGCGGTCCCGGCGCTACTTCGAGGAGGAGCTGCGCAGGGGTCAGGCGGCCAGGTGGTCGCAGGGCCCGACGGGCCTCGGCACGGCCACCGCACGCATCCTCTCCCTGGCGCCGCAGGTTCACCGGTCGCCGGCGCTCACGACGTCGTCCGTGACGGCGCCCGCTCTCGCGCCGTCTGATCTCACGGCGTCCGATCTCACGGCGTCCGATCTCGCAGTGCCGGCTCACTCGCTGCCGGTGGGGGCGCCATGACCGCGTCGCGCCTGACCCTGAGCACGGCCGCCGCGCGGAACCTGGCGACCACCACCAAGACGCCGCCGCAGATGCGGGAGATCACTCCCCGGCACCTCCTGCGCGTGCTCCCGTGGACGGAGGTCCAGGGCGGCGTCTACCGGGTCAACCGCCGGCTCACCTGCACGGTGGGGGACGGGCGGGTGAGCTTCGCCTCCACCGGGGCGCGGGTCCGCGTCATCCCGGCCGAGCTGTGCGAACTGCCGTCCCTGCACGGCTACGGCGACCTGGACACCCTCGGGGCGCTCGCGGACCGGTTCGTCCAGCACGACCTGCGCCCGGGCGACCAGGTGCCGCCGGGACAGGTGGTGCTCGTCGCCCACGGCAAGATCGCACGCGTCGGCGCCGGCGCGTACGGCGGCGAGGCCCTGCTCCAGGTCCTGGCCGACGGAGACCACCTGGGGGACCTCACCGGTCCGGGCGCCGCTTCCGCCAAGGCCCTCACCTCCTGCATCGTCCTCGTCCTCGACCGGTCGGCGCTGGACAACCTGACCGTGCTCGCCGGCGGCCTGCGCGAGCATCTCGGCCGTCCTCCCGCGGCGCGGCCGGTGAACCGGTATGGCGAGGCGGAGATCGCGCTGGCGGCGGGGCATGAGGGTGAGGCGACGCTGCCGGGGACGTTCGTGGACTACGAGCTGGGGCCGCGTGAGTACGAGCTGAGTGTGGCGCAGACGATTTTGCGGGTGCACTCGCGGGTGGCGGATCTGTACAACGAGCCGATGAACCAGACCGAGCAGCAGTTGCGGCTGACGATCGAGGCGTTGCGGGAGCGTCAGGAGCACGAGCTGGTCAACAATCGCGACTTCGGTCTGCTGCACAACGCCGACCTCAAGCAGCGCCTCCACACCCGTTCCGGCCCGCCCACCCCCGACGACCTCGACGAGCTGCTCGCCCGCCGGCGCAGCTCGCACTACTTCCTCGCCCATCCCCGGGCCATCGCCGCCTTCGGACGGCAGTGCACCCGGCGCGGGGTGTATCCGGACGTCACGGAGGTGAACGGGGCGACGGTCATGGCGTGGCGGGGGGTGCCGATCCTGCCCTGCGACAAGATCCCGATCACCGAGGGCGGGCTCAGCTCGATCGTGGTGATGCGCACCGGGGCCGAGAAACAGGGCGTCGTCGGCCTGCGCCGCACCGGGTTGACGGACGAGTACGAGCCCGGCCTGTCGGTGCGCTTCATGGGCGTCGACGACAAGGCGATCATCTCCTACCTGGTGACCACCTACTACTCGGCGGCCGTCCTGGTGCCCGACGCCCTCGGCGTGCTGGAGAGCGTCGAGGTGAACTGAGGCGCGCCTCCGGCCGGGGCCTTCGGGAAGCATCCCGGCCGGGGGCGGTTCCTCGGGTCAGGTCAGCTCAAGACCGCCGTCGAGGGTGAGGACCTGGCCGGTGAGCCAGGTCGCGGCTGGGTCGGCGAGGTGGAGGATCCACTCGGCCACCTCGCCGGGCTCGCCACGCCTGCCGAGGGGGATGCGGCGGGCCTCGTCCTGCTTGATCTGCTCGACGACGGCCTCGGGAAGGCCGGCGGCGGTGAGTGCCTCACTCTCGGTCGGCCCGGGGGCCAGGGCGTTGACCCGGATCCCGTCCCCGGCGAGTTCCAGCGCCCAACTACGGGTGAGCTGCTCGATCGCGGCTTTCGAAGCGGCGTAGTGCGCCCCGCCGGGCAGCGGCCGGTGGCCGTAGGTGCTCGAGATGTTGACGATCGATCCGCGTGTTCCGCGCACGTGGGGCAGCGCCGCCCGGGCGAGCAGGCTGGGCGCTGTGACGTTGAGGTCGAACAGGTCGGTGACGCGCGCCGCCGTCGTCTCGGCCAGCGGCATGACCGTGGTCGCGCCGGCGTTGTTGACCAGCACGTCCAACCGCCCCCAGCGGTCGACGGCCGTACGCACGATCGTCTCGGGCCCGCCCGCGACGCGAACATCGGCGGCGAGTGCGGTGATGCGCGGGTGCAGCTGGGCGGTCTCCTCGAGGGCCTGTGCGCGGCGGCCGATCCCGAGGACCTGGGCGCCGGCGTGCGCAAAGGCGAGGGCGGCGGCGCGGCCGATGCCCGAGCCCGCACCGGTGACGATGACGACCCGGCCGGCGAAGCGGCCGGTTGACTGTCCGGTCAACAGGACTCCCGTTGTTCGATGTTCGCGAAACATCGAACAAGCTACCATCGGTCCATGAAGCAGGCGCACCACCCCGAACTGGACGAGATTTCCCTCACCGCGGTCATGGCGGCGCTCAGTGACCCGATCCGGGTGGGTCTGGTCCGGTTGCTGGCCGACGGGCGGGAGCGCGGATGGGGGGAGCTGCGGGCCCCGGTCGCCAAGTCGACGCTCAGCCATCACCTCAGGGTTCTGCGCGACGCCGGGATCACCCGCACGCGTCAGGAAGGCACCCGCTGCTTCGTCGTGCTGCGCCGGGACGATCTGGAGACCCGGTTCCCCGGCCTGCTCGCTCCCGTGCTGGCCGCGGCGGAGTGCGACGGAGTGGGCCGGCAGGTCGCGCTGGCGTCCTCGGGCCACGCGCCGCAGGGCTGCTGAAGAGTCGCAGGGGAGAGTCCGCGGGGATCAGGAACCGCAGGGCCGGGGGAAACCGCGGAGCCTTGGAACCGCGGAGCCGGAGAACCGCAGAGGAGCCGCGCATTCGCCCCCGCGTTCGCCCCTCATACGCGCTGCGGCGCGGCTAAGGTGACCGCTGGCCGATGAGGATGTGGTTCACGAGCGTCGCGGGGTGGGGTTGTTCGTACCGTTGGATCGCGCCCGCCGGGCGGAGGCGGCCTCCGCCCTGGGCAGCCTGGAACGCGGGATAGAAATCCTCCTGTGCCTGGCCGCCGGCATGAGGCCGATGAACCTGACCCAGGTGCACCGGTCCACCGGGTTCTCCAAGACCACCACCCATCGCCTGCTCGGGACCCTGCAGCGGCGGGGCCTGGTCACGCGCACGGGCGGCGACTACACGGTGGGCGGACGCCTCGCCGACCTCGTGGCGCCGCGCGGCTGGGCGGTCCAGGGCCGTCGCCTGCCCGGCTCCCGCAGGGCGGTCCTGCCACACCTGCTCCAGCTGTACGAGGCCACCCGGCAGACGGTCAACCTGGCCGTGGCGGACGGGTTCGAGGTCGCGTACGTCGAGCGGTTGTACGGGCACAACCGGATCAAGTCGCCGTCGGACGGCGTCGACCGGGCGCCGCTGCACTGCACGGCCACGGGCAAGGTGCTGCTCGCCTACAACGCCGGTCTGCGCGCAACGTTCCTCGCCGCCCCGCCCATGCGGCGGATGACCGGCCGTACGGTGACCGCGCCGGCCGTGCTGGAACGCGAACTCGCGGCCATCCGCGGCGAGGGCGTGGGATACGCGCGGGAGGAGTTCGCCGAGGGGGTGTGCTGCGCCGCCGCGCCGGTCTTCGGCCCGGACGGCGGGGTGTGCATGGCCGTCGCGGTCGCCGCGCCGGTGGGGGCGGCGGCGCTGCCGCGAATGGGCGCGGCCGTGCGCAGGACCGCCCACCAGATCACCGGCGCTCTCCTCCTGTGATCCCCTGTTCGCGGGCTGGGGCCGCCGGGTTCGGGGAAGGCTCGACCGAGTCGAGCGGCGGGGCCTGGGCCGCTCCGGCCGCCGGCGCCACGGACCGGCGTGACCGTCGGTGGTCTCAAGGAGAGTCATGCGTCGAGGACCCTACGCGTCCCGCTTGATCGGCCGGGCCGGCCTCGTCGCCGTACCGGTGACCGTGCTGCTCACGGCCTGCGGGACCACGGAGCCTCAGGTGCGGCCGCGGCCCGTGGCCACGGGCGGCCCGGCGTCCACCACGATCCCCGCAGCCACGGTCCCCGCATCGCCTTCGCCCAGCCCGTCGGTCGTCTCGGCCGCGGACCATCCCGAGGCGTGCCGGGACGGCGACTGCGAGGTGGCGGTCCGCTCGGGGGACCGGCTGCGGCTCGACCGGAAGACCGGCCTCGACGCGATCACGATCGCCTCACTCGACCAGGGCGAGTTGCGGCTGCGGTTCCAAGCGGGCGCGGGCGCCTTCCAGGTCGAGGGCACGAACACCGACGTCAGTCAGGACTGCGTCAACGGCCGCTGCCGGACGGAGGGCGGACTGACGCTGGCCGTGGGACGGCCCGGCAAGATCGGCGACATCCGCTTCCGGCTCGCGAGCGTGGCACCCGACCACGCGGTGTTGGTCCTGTCCCCGGCGTGACCGGCGCTTCTGCGATGGAAGATCTGGGTCGACGCCGCCGTCGAAGGGATGACCGGGTACGTCATCACACGAGCCAGGCCACGGGCCGTACCTGATCCGCAGCCGCGAGACGAGCCGCGCCCGCGCGAGGAGGTGCCCGAAGCTCTGCGAGAGTTCGCAGCCGCCTGGCGCTACGTCTGATCCCGGATCACCAGTGGAACCAGTGAATGCGACGGCAACTGCTGCACACGAAGCAGGTGGCGTCGCGGTTGGCCCAGTCGAGATTCATGAACGTCATGCCCGTGGTTTGGAGTTTCCACCGGCGGTGCTCGAACAATTCGTTCTCGCACGTGTCGCATTTCAGATTGCGGCCGTTGGGGAGCGTGACCGGCTGTGGTTCGTCCATCTTTCGATGCTAGGTCGTGAATCGTCTTCTTGGTCTGGCCGCGAAAACCTGCCGTGACCGGAAACGCGCCGAACGGCTCAAAGGGCGTTGTTCCTGCGGCCCAGCTCGAGCGCGGGCGGGGTCGCGTCGATGACGACGATCATTTCGTCCACATAGCCGTCGAGGTCGTCCAGCCGTATCCACTCCTCCCCGGCACGAATCTGGTGAAAGCGGAAAGTGCCATTCGTCTCATTGGCGGCGGTGATGCACCGGACGGGGGGCCGATCGGGCAGGCGACGCGCGAGGGCGTGGACGGTGCCCGACAGGACGATGCCCTGCCTGAGCATGTGGATTTGGTGATCACGGCCGACACGCGGGCGCCCGAGGTCGTCGATCGACACGACGACGTCCGGATGGTCGTCGAGGTGCCGGCTGTTGGAGTCGCACTCGACGCCCGTCAGGTCCATGTGATCGTGAGGCGAGAGCTCGTGCGAGTATCCCGGTGCGAACAAGGCGCCGCTGCCGTCGCGTACGAGGCCGCCGCCGAGCAGGAGCCGCTGGAGATCGGCGGCGTCGACTCCCGCCAGTCCGAGGTCGTGCTGCGGAAACCCCAGGGCCTCGGCCGCGGCGTCGTTCATCCGGACGGTGATCACCACCTGAGGTTGCGCGGGGACGCGGGAAAGGTCAAGCCGGGTATCCGGGTATGGGCTACGGTGGCCGTCTGTGGACGTCTATGGTGCGATCGCCTCGTTCGCCGTCATCGTGGCGCTGCTCACGCTCACCCCCGGCCTGGACACGGCTCTGATCCTGCGCACGTCGCTGCTCGCCGGCAGGAGGTCGGCCTGGGCCGTGGTGCTCGGCATCCAGGTGGGCACCCTGCTGTGGGGTCTGCTCACGGCCGCCGGACTGTCCGCTCTCCTCACCGCCTCCCACGTGGCGTACGAGGTGCTGCGCTGGGCGGGCGTCGCGTACCTGATCTGGATGGGCGGCAGGATGCTCTGGCACAGCCGCACGAGCCAGGCGGACGACCCGGCGCCGCCGGACCCGCCGGAGGCCGGATGGGGACGGGCGTTCCGGCGGGGCCTGCTGACCAACCTGCTCAACCCGAAGGTGGGCGCCTTCTACGTCGCGGTGCTGCCGCAGTTCATGCCCCAGGGCGTGCCGCACGCGGTGATGGGCGTACTGCTGGCGGGCGTTCACGTCTGCGAGGCGCTGGTGTGGAGCGCCGTGCTCATCGGGTTCACCGGGATGGTGCGCGGCTGGCTGCGCAGGCCGTCGGTCAAGCGCGCCCTGGACCGGCTCACCGGCCTCATCGTCATCGGCTTCGGTCTGCGCCTGGCGGTCCAGCAGTCCTGAGCCGCCCGTCGTACGGGCCGACTCCGCACACCTCGGGGACTGCGGCGATCGGGACCTCCTCGGTGAGGGCGCGGACCAGCAGGGCCTCGACGCCGCGCAGCATCGCCTCGGCGATGTCCGGGGGCAGGTAGGCGGTGTCCACGATGAGGCTGAGCCGTCCGGTGTCGGGGGCCGAGACGACCGTGAAGAACGCCTTGAAACGGACACCCGGCCAGGCGTTCGTGACGTACGTCCGGGTCTTCTCGGTGAGGCGGGCCACGTCCTCGTCGGGGCCGGCGGGAGGCAGGCCCGGCCAGGTGCCGACGGTCCGCCTGTCATTGAAGAACGCGTCGAGGTCCGGCTCCCGGCCGCGGCGGCGGCCGATCTCCTCGCGCATGGCCTGCATCTCGAACGGGTCGTAGTGCGCGTTGCGGTACGCCCTGAGCGCCCCGCGGTGCGCGGCCCGGCAGGCGGCGGCGAAGTCCGTGGCGGGCAGGTCGAGCACGAACAGGCCGTCCTGTTCCACGGTGCCGACCATCGTGCGGGTGCGCGCGTCGCGGCGGTTGCTGTGCACGAGCTGCATGACCGCGCGTGGACGGCCGCTCACGGTGGCCAGCACGGTGGCGCAGGCGGCGAGCAGCACACTGGTCGTGCTCATCTTCCAGCGCTCCGCCAGCCGCTGTGCCGCGGTGGCGAGCGCCACCGACTCCATGCCGACCTCGATGAACCGCGGGTCCTCCGCCTCGCGCGGCGGATGGTCGAACACGTCCAGCGGTCCCTCCGCCAGCACGGAGTGCCAGTATCGGACGGACTTGGCCGAGCGGGCGGGGTACGGCTCCTCGCGCTCCGCGGCCGCCTGGTCCATCGGCTGCCACTCGGCGGGCGGCAGTTCCTCGCCGCGCAGCAGGGCCTTCCACTCCTCCGACAGCGTGTTCAGCGCCTGGAAGTCCACCGCCAGATGGGAGAAGGCCAACGCCAGCGCCATCGGGCGGCCGTTCTTGACGACGACGGCGCAGCGCAGCGGCAGGTCTCGGTCGTGGGCGAAGGCCGTACGGCCCAGTTCGCCCGCGAGCCGCTCGGCGACCCGCAGCGCCCGTTCCTGTCCCGCCTCCACCAGGTCCACGGCCAGCTCGCCGCCGCGCCCGACCCGCTGCACCGGGCCTTCCGGCGTGAGGGCGAAGGTCGTACGCAGGCTCTCGTGGCGTTCGAGCAGCACGCGCAGTGCGTCCAGGACGCTGCCGAGGTCACGTCTGCCGTACACCGGGAGCACCCACGGGCAGCTCAGGAACGTCTGGCTGTCGCCCATCAGGTGGACCGCCCGCCATATCAGTCGCTGTCCCCAGGTCAGCGGCGCCTCGCCGTCCCGCGTGCCGCTGAACGCCACCGTCACCATGAGCCCGTCGTCCCTCGGGAGGCCGGCTCGTCGCCGAGGCCGATCTCCACGCCGTAACCGAAAAGTTTCGACACGATGCCCACTCCATGATCGGCATAGAAATGCCACTCGGTCCGGTTTTGGTCCCCCCGGAAGTCCCCGTGCAAGGGAAGAATAGGCAACAGGTACGGAAGGGCAACAGTGAAAAATCGAAAGTCTATCTCCGAAACTTTCGAAAGGGGGACGTCGAGGCTCGGAGTTACCTCTTGTCCGGCGCGACGATCGTGATCTTGTTGCGGACGGTGTCGATGCGGTTGGCGGGTGGCGCGCCGTCGGTCTCGTCGTCGCGGAGCATCATCTCGCTCTGCCGCTGCTCCAGCTGCACCCGCTTGGTGGAGAGGAAGGCCGCCGTGAACTCGTCGAATCCGGTGGCCGAGATGGACCGGCCGGACTTGCGAACCTTGGCCGCCCACCGCCACAGGCGTTCGAGTAGGGCCAGAAGAATCAGCGCGCACGCCACCATCTCCATGATCCTGACCGTACCTCCCGTCCTTCCCGGGCGTCCTCGTTCCCGAGGATCCGGTATGGCCGACGGAGGCGACGGCATGCCGCCCGGCAAGATCGTTTGTCTGTCCGGCCTCGTACGATGTCCCCCATGACCAGCCACGGTTTCACGCTCACGGCAGAAGGCCCGTTCGACTTCGGCGCCACGTTGCGCTTCGTCGAGGACTGGCCGGCCACCGGCGGGCTGCCCTCCGACGGGCGGGCGCTGCGCTTCGCCTACTGCGCGGAGTCCGACTGGCTGCCGATCGGCGTGACCGTGACCCCCGCGCCGGACGGCGTCGCCGTCGCCACGACGCGGGCAGCCGGGCCGCGGATCCGGGGCGAGGTGGCGCGCATCCTGTCCCTCGACGTGGACGGCTCCGGCTTCGCCGAGGCCGGCGAGGCCGACCCGGTTCTCGGCGACCTGCAGCGGAAGAGTCCCGGCCTGCGCCCGCTGTGCTTCTGGAGCCCCTGGGAGGCGGCCTGCTGGGCGGTGATCGTGCAGCGTTCGTCGATGCTCATCGCCGCCCGGCTCAAACAGCGCATCGCGGAGCGATACGGAGCGAAGGTCGTCGTGGACGGAGAGACGTACGCCGCCTTTCCTCCGCCCATGACGCTGCTGCAGGCCGGTGGCCTCGGCCTGCCCGCGCAGAAGGAGGAGTGGCTGCGCGGGCTGGCCCGCGCGGCGCTCGACGGCGTGCTCACCGCCGAGCATCTGCGCGCGATCGACCCCCAGGAGGCGCTGGCCGAACTCCGCGCCCTGCCCGGTGTGGGGCCGTTCTCCGCCGGCCTGATCCTGATCCGCGGCGCGGGGGCGCCGGACGCGTTCCCGGGCGACGAACCACGCCTGTTCGCGATCCTGCGTGAGGCGTACGGCCTGCCGGATGACGCTCCGCCTGCCGCGTACCGGAAGGTGGCCGAGGCGTGGCGGCCCTACCGATCCTGGGCCTCCTTCCTGTTCCGCGCGTCGGGCTACGGCGTGATGGACGACGACCGGCCTCCGAGCCGACCAGCGCGGGGCCGCTGAACCTCGTGTGGCGAACAGCGCGAGGGGCGGCGGGCTCGCGAGGCCATGCCGAGGTCGTCTCGCTGCGTCTGAGAAGACGATGAACGGGCCGGGGAATCGTCTCATCGTATTCTCATGCGGGCTGAACATTGGATGAGACTTCATCGGCCGGGCCGCTTCTGCCGCATTGGGTGATAATCGTCCACGCGCCCGCTCTGAGCTGGCGTCATAAGAATCGCGTAAGCGGGCCGCCGTGGACGTGCGAACATTTAAGGATCGTCCCGGCCGCGGAAAAGGCCGATACGTTCTTCGGTGAAGGCGAAATCCGGTGCGGACACCCTCTCTGTCCATTGAATTCCGCGCCGGTGGTTTTCCCCGAGGAGGAAGCAATGCGTGCAAAAGTGACCGCCGGACTGCTGACCGCCACCGTCGGCGCCTGCGTGCTCGTCCCGACGGCGTCGGCCTTCGCGGCGACCGGTGAGCCGGGCGCCCCGCGACCCGTGGCCACCACGACCCCCAAGCAGGACCCGAAGCAGACCCCCAAGCAGGACCCGAAGCAGGACCCCAAGCGGAATGACGGCGAGAAGGACTCCCGCCCCGCCGCGGCCACCTCGCTGACCATCGCCGCCTCGGCGGGCGAGGAGACGGCGAAGCGGTCCCGTTATGACCGGCGTGCCAAGCAGTTGGCGCTCTCGGGCTCGCTGACCTCCGGCCGATCGGGCCTGTCCGCCCAGACCATCGCCGTCTACTTCCGCAAGGCCGGCTCCACCCGCTACACGTACGTCACCTCCACGCGCACAGGATCGCGCGGGCAGTACAGCGTGAAGGTGGACAACGGCGGGACGGGCACCTGGAAGGCCGCCTTCGCCGGCACGTCGGCCAAGCAGCAGAGCTCGGCCACGGTGAAGGTCGCCTGACAAGCACGCCATGACCGGGGGCGCGTTTCCGAGGAGCGGGAACGCGCCCCTTGTTTTCCGACCGCCGCGGCCGTGTCCCGGCTCGCCGGCGCGACCGTCTCCACCGGCATGGTGTTCGCCTTGACCCTGACGCAGCAGGAGGCTCGACGATCAGGGCATGAGCGAGTACATCAGTCCCGTTCCCATGCCCGCGCTCGACGCGACCGCCCCCGAGATTTACCGGGATTACTACGGCATGCCGATGTTCGTCACCATCCCCACCCGCGACCTCGCGGTGTCGAAGGACTTCTGGACCCGCGGGCTCGGGTTCGTCGACCTGTTCTCCGTACCGGATCGACTGACCCACCTGCGGCGCTGGGCCTTCCAGGACGTCCTGCTCGTGCCCTCGGAACACGTGGGCGAGGTCCCGGCGATGAGTGTGAGCTTCGCCTGCGTCCTCAGCCAGATCGACCGGATCGCCGCCCACTGCGAGGAACTGGTGCCGGGATGCACCAGCGGCCCGAGGGAGATGCCCTGGAACTCCATCGAGCTGACGGTCGTCACGCCCGAGAACGCCCGGGTCGTGATGACGGCCGCTCAGCCGCTCGATCCGCGTAGCGCCCGGGCCGACGAGCTGCGGGCGATAGGCATCGAGATCCCAACCGAATGAGCATCCCGTACGTCCGTCTCAGGCCCAGGGCCTTCGGCGAGGTCGGCGATACTGGGCCGGTGACGAGCGACGCCCACCGACGGGAACCGGCCATCACCGGCTCGGACGGTTCCGACGGCCTCACCGTCGGCCGGGCGGCCGCGCTCGTCGGGGTCAGCGTGAAGACGCTGCACCATTGGGACGCCATCGGCCTCGTACGCCCGAGCGGGCGCACCTGGGCCGGATACCGGGTGTACTCCGGTGACGACGTCGCGCGGATCCACCGCGTCCTCGT
The DNA here is from genome assembly GCF_014892245.1 of Microbispora sitophila. Taxonomy (NCBI): domain Bacteria; kingdom Bacillati; phylum Actinomycetota; class Actinomycetes; order Streptosporangiales; family Streptosporangiaceae; genus Microbispora; species Microbispora sitophila. Next base: position 674,418 of record NZ_JADBGC010000001.1, read on the forward strand.
CTACAGGGAGATCGGGTTTACGCTCGCCGAGATCGGCCGGGTCCTCGACGACCCGGGCACCGGCGCGCGTGATCACCTGCGCCGGCAGCGGGCGCTGCTCGTGGAGCGCATATCCCGTCTGCGGAAGATGGTCGGCGCGGTCGACCGCATGCTGGGGGCGTCGAGCACCGGCATGCGGTTGACCCCGGAGGAGCAGGTCGAGATCTTCGGCGACGACTGGCAGCCCGCCTGGGTCGACGAGGCCGAGGACCGGTGGGGAGACAGCGCGCAGTGGGCGCAGTACACCGAGCGGGCCGGCGAGATGACGCCGGAGGACTGGAAGACGGTCGCGGCCGAGACAGGCGCCCTGAACGCCGACTTCGCCGCCGCGAAGCGTGCGGGCCTCACGCCCGGGTCCGCCGACGCGAACGCCCTCGCGGAGCGGCACCGCGCGTTGATGTCGAGATATTTCGACTGCACGCACTCGATGCACGCCTGCATCGGGCGGATGTTCGCCGCCGATCCCAGGTTCGCGGCCCACTACGACGCGGTCGTGCCGGGCCTGGCCGTCTGGCTGCGCGACACGATCTGCGCGAACGCTGAGGCCCACGGCGTCGACCCGGAGTCCGCGACCTGGCGGTAGCGGGCGAAGGTCGGGCGCCGGCCGGTGCGGGTCTAACGGAGCAACCGCCCGAGCCGGGCGAATGTCCTGGACAGAGGGCCGCTCCTCGCCTCCGCCGCCCGCTCCGACGCGCGCACCGCGGCGAAGCCGTAGTCGGTCATCCGCCGCTCGTAGTCGCCGATCGCACCGGCGAGCGGCAGTCCCGCCGTGACGGCGCCGGACAGGGCACGGCACAGCACGGCCGCGTCAAGCAACGCGCAGTTGGCCCCCGAGCCCTGGGCCGGGCTCATCGCATGAACGGCGTCGCCCAGCACGGTGACGTTGGAAGGTCTCCAGGGCCCGACGGGGACGGAGCTGCTGATCGCCACGCAGAACGTCTGAGCCACCTCGGCGGCGGCCACCAAGGCCACCAAGTTGGGGTGCCAGGTCGCGATGCGCCGCTTCACGAACTCATGCAGTGCGGCGGCCGACGGCTCGGCGCCGGTGCCCGGCAGTTCGCGCGCGTCCACCGTCAGCGCCCACATCACATAGTCGCCTGGCCAGTACGGACGCAGCCCCGGCCAGAGCCTGGCGGCCGCCCTTGCCGGATCCTCGCGCAGCCGCACCAGACCCAGCGCCAGTCCGGCCCGGCCCGAGCGCACCGACATGAAGCCCTCGTGCAGCCGGGGAGGGAGCAGCCCGGCCATCTGCTCGTCGAGCAGGGTCCTGCCGTAGACACATCTCGTGCCCAGATCCTTGATCCGCGCATGCGGCAGCATCTGCCCGCGTACGCGTGAACCGATGCCGTCGGCGCCCACCAGCACGTCACCCATGACGCTGCTGCCGTCGGCGAACCAGGCGCGCACGCGCTCGCCCTCGTGCTCGTAGCGCGTGAACTCGGCGTCGTACCTGACCACGCCGTCCAGCCCGGCCAGGAGAACCTGGCGCAGCACCATCCGGTCGACCGGGGCGCTGAAGGTCGCGGGGTCGTCCCCTGCCGACACGCCGTCGAACGTCACGCCGTGCAGCTCCCGTAGGCGTTCGTCGACGACGGTGACTCGTCTGCTGGGCAGCCCGGCGGTGGCGGTGAACAGCTCGTAGAGGCGGGGCGGCAGACACTCGCGCAGCGCGCCCGCGCCCCGCGAGTCGAGGTGGAGGCGGTAACCCTGCGGCCGGTAATCGGGAGAGGGATCGCGCTCGTGGACCGTCACGCCGATTCCGGCCGTGCGCAGGCCGTGGGCCGCGCAGAGCCCACCCAGACCTCCTCCGATGATGACAACCTGTGGCGCTTCCGGCATCGGCACACACTCCTGTCAGGCGGCGCGCAATCTGGAATCCGCATCCCTTTCCATCCTGTGCGAGTCGCCGGTAGAGAAGCCTCGTCTGTCGCACTGGATCCGGACCCGCGCATACCGCCCGCGGCAGGGCGGAACTCGTCATCGACGCCTTCTCCGCGGGCCTGCTCACCATTACGGTGGCCCGCCGCCACGCCGCGGGCGTATGAGAGGGCACGCGCCAGGGGGGCACGCCGGCCGCGCACCGCCCCGGCCACGCTCCGTCGGACGATGCGTTGACGTACTCCTCACCCGGCAGGGTCGTCAGCGCAGGCCGAAATGGGGCAGGCAGGGCTCCAGACCGTGGATGTCGACGGGAACCGGGCTGGTGAACGCGCCGTGGTCCAGCCGCAGGCGTCGGGCGATGGCACGCCGGCCGCGCACATTGTGGACCGACATGCCATCGGGTCGGTAACCGAGTTTGCGGGAGACGGCCAGCGAGGAGCCGTTGTCCTCGAAGGCGGCGGAGACGGCCGAGAGAGCGCCAAGACCGGTGAAGGCCAGGTGGAGGACTGCGGCGCGCATCTCAGTGCCAAGACCGCGTCCCTGATAAGGGCGGCCGAGCCAGGAGCCGGTGTGTACCTCGCGGGTGACGGCGAAGTCGGTCGCGGACAAGTCCTGGACGCCGATGGCCTGCCCGTCATGGATGACGGCGAAATTGCAGCACCAGCGCTCAGGCCGCCACCGGGCGATTTCGCCAAGGTTGAACAGGACGACGTTTCTGGGAAGCTCGTCGCTCGGGACATCGGTCCACGGCGGAATGAAGGGCATGACTTCGGGGTCGTGGATGCCCTCAACCGCTCGGCCGGCCAGTTGATCGAGGTCCTCCAGCGTGGGCAGGCGCAGTTCCAGCCGGGGCGTGCTCAAGCGCAGCTTGAACAGAGGCCAGTGATCGGGCATGGCCACAAAGTGTCCAAGACGCTGCGGCGGGTGGCAAGAATGTCAGTCTTCAGGCCAGCGCCAGGCACAGCGCGAACGGGACGGGGATGAGCACAGCCGCGCCGGCCCAGGCCGCCAACCTTCGTCCGGTCTCAAGTGGGAAGACCACATCGATCACCACCACCAATGCCAGCATGAGGACGCCGGTCGCAGCCAGGAGAAGCATGACGACGCTCGCGTGATCGAGAGTGGTGTAGTTGCAGTTGGTGAGATTCGGCTTGGCAAGGTCCTCCGTGCTTTTGCAGTCCATCGGCATGTACTCGGTCAGCAGCCACCACGCCAGATAGAGCGGCACAATCGCGGGCACACCGAGCCCCAGGTTCACCAGAACGGGACCCCAGAGGCCACCCCTCGTTCCTCCCTCACGCCGGGTACGTGCATCAGTCCTGTTCCGGGCCATCGCCACGCTCTTTCTCGTGCTCCTGTCGGTCTCCGAGGAGAATCGGGACCACCTCGCATGGCACGCGATGATCGGCCACGTTACTCGGGTGAGCCCTGGAGCGGGGGGAGCGCGCCGATCACGGGGTGGACGTCAGGCTCCGCGTCTACGCAGCGCATCGACGGGCAACGGGAGATCGCCAACCAGCGTATAGAGAGCGCTCTTGCCTGACAAATGATCAACCGCGGAATACTGGTCTGATGAAATTCTCCCCTGAGCTCAGGAGTCGTCTGGCTGAGCTGAGAGGTGATCTCCTCTGGGGCCACCTCTCGGGGACCGCGCCGGAGGCCGGTTGGCCGGCGTGCGAACTGATCGAAGCGGGCCTTGACTCTCCAGCGGTGTGGGAGCTGGCAGGCCACACGTTGTCCATCGGATCGATGAGCGAAGTTGAACCGCTCGTCCGCGAGGTGATGGCGGAGAGCGGCTTCCCGCCCATCGATGTTCAGCGCACGCCGTGGGAGGTCGCCCGCGATGTCCAACAGTTGTGCCGGAACGCGAGTTCCGCGGACTTCTCACCGCCGGTCTCTCGCCCGGCGAGATCCACTCCAGGTTGAGGTCCTGCACGCATCGCGGACCGTGGATGACGGCGGCGCTCCAATACTGGACCAGTGTCGACGCTCGAAAACGGACCCATCTACCGGCCTCATGGGCCTAGATCGGGAAGGTGCTGAGCGTGGAGGACTGGGCGGAGATACGCCGGCTGCACCG